>NZ_JBWJVM010000014.1:0-172479 GCF_056428985.1 Streptomyces sp. CA189
AGGTTCCTGTAAGTTCTTGTCGGCAGCGTGATCGGGATGGTGTGCGGGCTGCTGGCCTGGCCGCGCGGTGCCCACGACGAACTGGGGCGCGCCGTGGCCGAGCTGCTGCACGCCGCGGCCGACGACGTCCAGGCGGCCACGGCCGCCTTCGGGCGGGCCCGCGCGGTGGAGCCCGACCAGCGGGTGCGGCACGCGCTGGCCATGGCGGAGAGCGCGTACGCCCAGTACCAGACGGAGCGCCGGCATCCCGCCGCCGCCCCGGGCGAGGACTGGCAGGCGGCGATGATGACCGGCCACCACGTCCTCTGGGGCGGCCGCAGACCCCCCGGCGCCCCGCCGGGCCCGCGCGAGGAGGCCGTGGTGCGGGAGTACGGGGCCTGGGTGGCGGCCGGCCTGCGCCGCGCGGCGGCCGCCGCCGACCCCGTACACGCCGCCGGGCCCACGGACCCCGGTCCCGCCGGCCCCGCCCCCCGCCGGCCCGGACCCGAGGGCGCCCCGGCGGTGTTCTACACCGCGATGGCCTGGCTGGACTCGCTGAGCGCGGACCTGGCCCTGCTTGACCGGGGAGCCGGGGGAGCCGGGGGAGCCGGGGCCGGGGCCGGGGCCGGGGCCGCGGCCTCCGGACGGGCCTGAGCGCGCGGACGGGGCTGAGGGCGCGGGACCGGGCCCCCGAGCGCGCGGCGGTGCGCCCGGAGCGGGGCTCTGCGATCGTGGAAGGCGGGGTACCGGCGGCAGTCGGCGGGGGGCTGTGGTGAGGAGCGGGCATGTCCGGACTGTTCGAGGCGAGCGTCGAGATCGACCGGCCCGTCGCGGAGGTGTTCGCGTACCTCGCGGACGGGCGCAACGACCCGGAGTTCAGCCCGCGCGTCCAGCGCATCACCCGGAACCCGGACGGCCCGACCGCCGTCGGGACGGTCTTCCGCAGCACGGTGAAGGACGCCGGGATGAAGACCGCCCGGGAGTTCCGGATCACCGAACTCGACGCGCCGGGGCGGATCCGCTGGTCGGAGCTGAGCAAGAACCTGGTGACCGCCGAGGGCGGCTACGACCTGGCGGAACTCCCGGGAGGCCGGACGCGGTTGCGTGTCTTCAACACCCTGACCGGGCACGGTTTCGGCCGCCTCCTGGTCGGCCTGGCCCTGGGCGCGGCCCGCAAGGACGCCCCCGACTTCGGCCGCCGGATCAAGGCGGCGGCGGAGGCGTCCCCACGAGCGGAGTGAGGCCGGGCCGGGTCAGAACCGTCCGGGCCCGGACGGAATCGGCAGCGGCTTGGCCGGTGCCCCCCGCCTGTCCGCGACCGGCGGCGTCGCCCGGCAGGTGATGTCCTCGGCCGGCAGCCGGCCGGTGACCAGGTACGCGGTGACCGGGGCGTGGGCGCAGGAGGACGGATCGGCCAGGTACACCCCGTGGCCCTCACCGCCCTGGGCCAGCACCATCCGCGAGCCCTTCAGCGCCCGGTGCAGGCCCTGGCCGCTGACCAGCGGGGTCTGCGAGTCCCACTCGTTCTGCACGGTCAGCACGGCGGCCCGCGCCTTCATCGGGGTCTGCGCTTCGAGCGGCCGCGGCCAGAAGGCGCACGGCTTGATGTTCGAGGCGAAGTCCCCGTAGAGCGGGTACGCGGCCTTGTCCCGGACCGCGTCGCGCCGGTAGCGCTCGGGATCGCGCGGCCAGGAGTCCGTGTCCCCGCAGACCACGCTCCAGAAGACGGCGACGCCGTTGTCGGAGGCGGGCTCCGCCCGGGGCCCGGACTCGCCGGCGAGCGCCCGCTTCATGTCGAAGTCCGGCCCGGAGGCGCCGGGCGTCGTGGCCGGCTTCCCCTCCGCCGCCTCCTTCAGGGCCACGATCAGGGGGGTGACCTGCGCCGGGTAGAAGAACAGCCCGCGCGCGCCCCGGATGTCGTCACCGTTGATCTTCTGGCCCTGGAAGACGATCGGATCCCGGTCGGCGCGCGCCACCAGGTCCCAGAAGGTCTTCGACACCGCCGCCGGGCTCTCGCCGAGGTGGTGCTCGCCCGCACGATCCGCCGCCCACCGCGTCCACCGCGCGAAGGCCGGCTCGGCCTCCGTCGCCCAGACCTGGAACATGCCCCGCCAGATCCGTTCCGGGTCGACTCCGCTGTCGAGCACGAAGCGGTCGGTCCGGCCGGGGAACAGCTGCGCGTACACCGCGCCGAGGTACGTCCCGTAGGAGTAGCCCAGGTACGAGAGCTTCCGCTCGCCCAGGACGGCACGGATCGTGTCCATGTCGCGGGCGGTGTTGCGGGTCGTGATGTACGGGAGCACGGAGCCGGCCTTCTCCCGGCACTTCTCGGCGATGGTCCGGGCCCAGGCCACGTCGGAGGGGAAGGATCCGGGCCGGTACGCCCGGTCGATGCCCTGCTCGGCTTCGGCCAGCCCGCAGCTGATGGGGCTGCTGGCACCGACCCCGCGCGGATCGAAGCCGATGAGGTCGTACCGCTCGCTCACCTCCGCGGGGACCGCCTCGCCGAGGCTCAGCGGCAGATCGAGTCCGCTCCCGCCCGGCCCGCCCGGATTCATCAGGAGGATCCCGTGGCGCTTGGCGGGGTTCGTGCTCCGCACCCGGGACATCGCCAGGTCGAGGGTCCTTCCCGAGGGCCGCTTGTAGTCGAGCGGCACCTTGATGGTGGCGCACTCGTACGTGGCCGGCCGGTCGGCGGCGCAGCGGTGCCAGGCGGGCTTCTGCCGCAGGTAGTCGGTGCCGGCCTGGACGGTGCCGGCCTGGACGGTGTCGGCCTGGACGGTGTCGGCCCGGACGGTGCCGGTGGGCAGGGCGGACGCCTGGGCGGCCGCGAACAGCGGCACGGAACTCGCGAGGAGCCCGGCGGCGGCCAGGAGGGATGCCAGTCGTTTCTTGCGCACGAGGGCCTTCCTTTCGGGTGGGCGGTGGTCCGCCCCACCCTGGGTCACGCCGCGGTCCGGGCGAATCCACCTGAGGGGCGGGCCCCTCTACTCCTCGCGAACGACCTGAAATCCGGACAACTGGCCGACACGCCCGGTGTTTTGTCCCTGTGTCAGGTGTCGGTGGGTGCGGGCCGCACGGCGTCCGGGCGCGCGGCACCGTAGCAGTCTTTCGGGGAGTCGCCCGGATGTTTGTCCAGTCCGGATGGGCCTCGGGCGGGGGAGTCGCAGCCGGCACTAGCGTCCCTTGGCACCCGGGGCCCGGCGGAGCGGCGCGCTCCGTGCGGCGCCTCCCGGGCCGTCTCGGGAGCCAAGGAGGCACAGTGCTGTCAATCCGTCGGACGAACGTCGGCGGCATGTCGGTCGCTTCGCGACACGTGATGGGCACGGGCATCGTCATCGGAGCCCTCGCCCTCACGCTGATCGCACTGCTGATACCGGTCCGGAGCTTCGGCGGCAGAACCGCCACGGCCGCCCCGGCGCCGGCGCCCGCCCCCACCGCCTCGCCCGCCCCGGCCGATGACGACGGCGCCGGGGTGGTGAACACGGCCTTCGGCCCGCTGACCCCGCAGGACCGCGAGTTCGTCCGCAAGGTCCGCCTCGCCGGCCTGTGGGAACTGCCCGCGGGCCGGCAGGCCCAGGAGCGGGGGACCCGCAAGTCGGTGCGGACGGCCGGCGAGCACCTCGTGGAAGGGCACGCCGAACTGGACCGGAAGGTTCTGGAGGTGGGCCAGGCGCTCGGCGTCGAACTGCCCGACCGGCCGAACGGCCAGCAGCAGGCCTGGCTCGACCAGCTGGACCGGGCCCAAGCGGCCACGTACGAGCGGCTGTTCATCCAGCTGCTGCGCCGGGCGCACGGAAAGGTCTTCACGCTCGTCGCCCAAGTGCGGGCGCAGACCCGCAACTCCGTGGTCCGAGAGCTCGCCACGGACGCCAACGCCACGGTCCTGGACCACATCGCGGTCCTCGAAGCCAGCGGACTGGTCGACTTCGAAGGCCTCGCGGACACCCCCGCCCCGGCCGCGCCGCCCCGGGCCACCGCACCCACGGACCCCCCTCCCACCGACACCCGACCGAGGAAGTGAAGTGATCACATGCGCGACAACGACTCCACGGAAGGCCCGGCGCGCCGGGACAGGGCAGGCCACAAACGCCGGTCGCGCCCCCTGTACAAGGCGCTCGCCGCCGCGTCCGCACTGGTCCTGGGCGGCGGCGGGGTGGTGATCGCGGGCCAGGCGGCCTCCGCGGGTCAGGACCCGGCGCGCCCGGCTCCGGTGACCGCCACCATCGACTGCCCCGACGTGGGCGACCGGCTGCGCGAGGTCCCCGATCAGGCGCGCGGCGAGGTGGACCGGGAACTCGCCGGTCTGGACACCCAGATCGCCGACGCCTACCAGCGGCTCGCCACCGGCCGGGCGCCGGCGGACGCGCTGCTGGGGGAGCTGAAGGAGCGGCGCGGCGCCTCGATCGGCCGTGTCTCCGAGGCGATCGGGCGGACCGCCGCCCGCCCCGACGGGCTGGCGGAGCTGAGCGCCTGCGCGATGCGGGAGGCGCCGGCCGCCGAAGAGGAGACCGTCCGGGGCGGCGCGGGCGGCGGCGCCGCGAAGGGAGGCCCGGCCCGCGCCGACTTCGTCCCCATCGGCTCAGTGAAGCCGAACGTACGGCGCCCGGCACCCGAGTCCGACGCCTCCAAAGGCTCCTTCTCCGTGGAATGCGGCCGCAACGAAGAGCGCCACCTCAACCCGGACAACGTGATCGTCGCCCCCGGGGTGAGCAACGGCGCCCACCACATGCACGACTACGTGGGCAACAGGACCACGGACGCCTTCTCCACCAACAACAGCCTCGCCGCGTCCGCGACCACGTGCACGAACGGTGACCTGTCCACCTACTACTGGCCGGTGCTGAGGCTGCGCGACGGCAAGGCGGAGCAGGACGCGGGAGCCCCCGGCGGCGGCCAGGACGCCAACGTGGGCACGATCCTGCGACCGAAGCAGGTGACCATCCAGTTCCGGGGAAGCCCCGTCTCGCGGGTCACCGCCATGCCCCGCTTCCTGAGGATCATCACGGGCGACGCGAAGGCCTTCACCAACGGCCCGGCCAACGCCAACGCCTCGTGGAGCTGCACCGGCTTCGAGAACCGCCAGCTGAAGGACAAGTACCCGATCTGCCCCAAGGGCACGGACGTGGTGCGGACGTTCTCCTTCCAGAGCTGCTGGGACGGAAAGAACACCGACAGCGCCAACCACCGCACCCACGTGGCCTTCGCCGGCCGCGACGGCTCCTGCCCCGCGGGCTTCAAGGCCGTCCCCCAACTGGTGCAGCGGATCGTCTACGCGACGCCCCCCGGAGCCCGCTTCGCGGTGGACAGCTTCCCCGAGCAGCTGCACAAGCCGGTGACCGACCACGGCGACTTCATCAACGTGATGCCGGACGATCTGATGGCCCGGGCGGTGCGCTGCGTCAACGGCGGACGCACCTGCCGCTGACCGGACGCAGAGGCGGTGCCGGCCCCGGAGCACACTCCGGGGCCGGCACCGCCTCGTCCGTCCGTTCTGTTTGCTCTTCCCGCTCCGCGAGGACTCAGAGACCGTTGACGCGGGCGATGCGGCCGTCGCCCGGAGACGGGCGGAAGTCGGCGCCCACCAAGCGGGCCCGGCGGCTGCCGCGGACCGGACGCAGCCGGACCTGGGCCATCAACCGCCGGCTGCGCAGCGCCAGTTCCAGTTCGAAGCGGGTACGGGGGTCCCGTAGGCCGGGGCCGAAGAGCTTCTCCAACTGGCGCATCCGGTAGCGGACCGTCTGCGGGTGCACGCTCAGGGCCTTGGCCGCCTCGGGCGCTCCGCCGCCCTCCAGCCAGGCGAGCAGGGTCACTTCGAGCCGCTCGCTCTGGCGCGGGGTGAGGTCCGCCAGAGGCCGCAGCCAGCGGGCGGCGAGTGCGTGGGCCAGCGGCTCGTCCTGGAGCAGCAGCAGCGTCGAGAGGTGGTCGTCCACGAAGACGGTCCGGGCGTCCGGGCCCGAACGGGCCTGCGCCGGGACCAGCGCGAGCAGGCGTACCGCCCAGCGCAGGGAGGAGGCGGTGTCACCGGGCGCCACCGGGTGGCCGACCACGGCGAGGCGGCCGCGCAGCGCTCCGTCCAGGGCGGTACGGGCTTCCGGGTCGGCGGTGGGAACGAGCAGGCAGGGCTGACCCGCGACGATCCCGCCGAGGCAGTCGTCGAGGAGGGCCGCGAGCTGCTGGGTCTCGCCGGGCGAGGCCAGGGCGACCGCCCGCACGGCGACGGGGAGGGGCCATCCGGCCGGGCCGGCGAGTTCGGCGAGTTCCGCGAGAGCCGTTTCGCGGTGCGGGACGTCACCCGTGAGCAGGGCGAAGAGCTCGCGCCGGGCGTGCTCGCGGACCGAGCCGAACCTCTGTAAGGGCACGGCCTGGAGCGGTGGCGACTCACCGCCCCGGAAGGCCGCGTGCGGGTGGGCGTGCGGGTGGGCGTGCGGGTGGGGCCGGGCGTGCTCGGCCTCGAAGTCCGCGGTCGTCGTGACGGCGGGTCCGGGGCCGGACCGGGTCGGTGTGTGGTGGTCCGACGTCTCCTGTGCGCGGGCCGGGCCGGCTCCGCCGGCGCCCTCGCGGTAGCCGAGGGCGGTGAGGAGGGCCCCCTCCATCCTCCGTCTGACCACCTCGTCGCCGATGTCCTCGACGAGCGCCGAGAATCCGGGGACGGTCTCCCGCAGTTCCTCCACCAACCCCGCCGCCACCGTGGGCAGTTCCTTGCGCAGGACCCGGGTCCACTCGCCGCGCGGGCGGGACCAGATGCGGTTCAGAAGTTCGCACATTGTTACCTCGTTCAAGCCGGGGTATGGCCTGCCCCGTGGGACGGTGGCAAGCCCGCAGTCCCGCGGCATCGGCTCGATCGCCGTCGGGGAGGCGCGGCGGCGGATCAGGTGTCAACCCCGTCGCAACCGCACCACTGGAAGGGAATCTTCCGGGGATGTTCGATGCGATGGCTGTGCGAGGGCCAGAAATTATCACGTTTCGATAAATCCCGTGGAGGGCTTGCATACCTCCACGATGCTTCTGCACTCCGGCCCCCGCTCCCGGCCGGCCCGGTGGGCCAGGCGCCCATCTCCCGCCCGCCGGGGAGCGGTTGCGACGTCGACCCCCGGGCGCCGAGCGCGAGGTGGAAGTGCTCGGGTCCGGACGTATGGGAGACCACATGCCCTTGCTCCAGCCCCGTCTGCCCGGCCGTTCGCACCGGGCCCGCCGCACGAGAGGCCGTACCCGGCGCCACGCCGGAGCGCCGTCCGGACCGGCATCGGGCCCGGTATCAGGCCCGGTATCGGGCCCGGTTCCCGGACCGGTCCGCGGACCGGCATCCACGGCGGCATCCCCGACGGCGTCGACGCCGGCGTCGACGAGCGCCTCCGGCCGGCGGGCGGTGCGGCGCCCGCCGCTGCTGTCCGCCGCCGGGGGACCGCACCCCGCCGCCCTGGGTGCGGCGGCCCTCGCGGCCGCGGCCGCCCTGCTCGTGGCGGCCCGCGCCGGTGCACTGACCCGCCTGTGGGACTTCCTCGACCACGCGGCCGGCGTGCTCTCGCTGGTCTCCCTCACGGGCGCCGTGCTGTGGGGCCTGGCGGCCACCGACCGCAGACTGCTCGCCTCCGGGCACCGGCTCGTCGCCCAAGCCGCGCACCGCGGCCTGGCCGTCGCCGGACTCGGCTTCCTCCTCCTGCACGTGTGGATCAAGGTCGGGCGGTCCCGGACCGACGCCGCCGCCGTGCTCCTGCCCTTCACGGACGGCCGGCAGCCGCTGCTCATCGGCCTCGGCAGCCTGGCCGGCTACGGGTTCGTCGCCGTTGCCGTCTCCGGTGCCGTCCGCGGCACCTTCGCCACCCGGGGGCGGTCGCTGTGGTGGCGCGCCCTGCACATGGGCGCGTACCCGGCCTGGGGGGCCTCACTGGTACACGGCCTCAAGTCCGGTCGCCCCGCGAGCGGTTGGGTGACTGCCGGATACGCCCTGTGCCTGCTCGCCGTCGCCGGCCTGCTGGCGCTGCGGCTGCGCGCGAAGCTCCGTACGCTGGCCGCCGCGCAGCCGCGCACGAGGCCCGGTACGCCGCTGCGCGCCGACCCCGCGCGACCGTCCGGCGCACCGGCATCGCCGCCGGCGCAGTCCCCGCCGCACGCGCCGCCGCACGCGCCGTCCGTACCCTCCCGGGTGCCCGGGCAGGCGCCGCCGCACCGGCCGGCGCCCTTCGTGCGCAGGCCGGCGGAGTGGGCGGCGGAGCTGCTGACCGCGCGGCTGACCCGGCAGCGGGGCACCACGGTGTTCCCCGGCCGCCCGGAACGGGCCGCGGATCCGTCCGCCGGGCGGGCCACCGGGCCGTCCGCCGGGCCGTCCGCCGGGCCGTCCGCCGGGCCGTCCGGCTCGTCGCCCGAGCCGCTCGACGGCGTACGGAGCGGACGATGAGCGGCTCCGGGACGCGGCCCGCCCTCGGCTGTGTGGGAGGACCCCGGCTGCTGGCCGGACTCGACACCGCGGAGCGGCTGGACCGGTCCGGCCACCTGAGCGTCCACGGCGCCCTGCCCCGCTACCCCTCCGAAGGGCTCGTCGAACTCGCCGAGGGCATCGCCCTGGGCGGCCGCGGGGGAGCGGGCTTCCCCTTCGCCCGCAAGCTCCGGGCCGTCATCCGGTCCGCCAGAGGGCAGGACGGACGCAGCGCCGTGGTCGTCAACGGGACCGAGGGCGAACCGAGTTGCCTGAAGGACGCCGCCCTGCTGCTCTACGTGCCGCACCTCGTGCTCGACGGCGCGCTGGTGGCCGCCGCCGCGCTCGGCGCCGAGGACGTGGTCGTCGGCGTCACCCGGCCCGACGTGGAGCACTCGCTCACCGAGGCCGTCGCCGAACGGGGCCCGGCCGGGCGGCGCGTGCGCGTCGTCCGGCTCCCCGAACGCTTCGTCACGGGCGAGGGCACCGCTCTCGTGAACGGCCTGGACGGCGGGCCCGCCCTGCCCTCCGGGCACCGTACGCGGACCAGCGAACGGGGCCTCGGCGGCCTGCCCACGCTGCTGTCCAACGCGGAGACCTACGCACAGCTCGCCGTCGCCGCCCGCCTCGGCGCGGCCGCGTACGGCACGGCCGGTCTGCCCGACGAACCCGGTACGACCCTGCTGACCGTGGCCGGGACGACCGTCGTCGAGGTACCCCTGGGCACGTCCCTGGAGTACGTACTGGACCTGTGCGGCACGGTGCCCGGACAGGGTGTGCTGATCGGCGGCTTCCACGGCCGCTGGCTGGACCCGGGGGCGGCGCGCGAGGCGCTGATCTCCCGGAAGTCGCTGGCGGCCCACGACGCCGTCCTGGGCGCGGGCGCGGTGCTGCCGCTGCCCGAGGACACGTGTCCGGCGGGCGAGGTGGCCCGGGTCGCACGCTGGCTGGCACGGGAGTCGGCGGGCCAGTGCGGTCCGTGCGTACGGGGGCTTCCCTCGCTCGCCGACGCCGTGGAACGGCTCGTGGCCGGCGGGGGAGGCGCGGCCCTCGACGCGGTACAGGCCCGCATGCGGGGGGTGCGCGGCCGGGGAGCCTGCTCCCACCCGGACGGCACGTCCTCGTTCGTGGCCTCCGCGCTCGCCGTCTTCCCCGACGAGTTCCGTGACCACGCCCTGGGCAGCGGCTGCGGACGCCGTGTGCTGGGCGCCCTGCCGCTGCCCGCGGACGAGAGCCCCGAACGCCTGGTCGTCGACTGGACGTTGTGCAAGGGGCACGGCCTGTGCGTGGACCTGCTGCCCGATGTGGTCCGGCTCGACGAGGACGGCTATCCGGCCCGCGGCGTCATGCCGGTCCCCGGTCCCCTGCGGCCGAAAGCACTGCGCGCGGTGCGCCGCTGCCCGGCGCTCGCGCTCCGCATCCAGGAATGAGTTCACGCTTTGGCGTGATCTGACAAATTCCCGCGCCATCGAATGCGGCGGCCCCCGCAGCCCTTATGAATATCCCGACGGACGCACGCGGAATGGAAAACCGAAGGAGAGAACCATGGGCAACAGGAACCGGGCGACCACGGCCGCCGCCGGATCGGTGCTGACGGTACTTCTGCTCGTGTCGGGATGCGGCAGCGGTGATGGCGGCGCCCGTACGGTGACCGTCCGGGCGGCCGGAGCAGAACGGGCGGTGGGCCACGGCGCCGGGGACGGCGAGGGCTACGGCGAGGGGTCGGAGGCGGATACGGAAGCGGATGCGGGCGCGGACACGGACGCGGACGCGGACCCGACCCCGGCCGGCAGGCTGTCAGTCCGGGAGATCCCCGAGGTCGGCAGCGTGGTCACGGACGCGGCGGGAGCCACGCTCTACCGGTTCGACGAGGACACCGCCCAGCCGTCCCGGTCGAACTGCGAGGACGGCTGCGCCACCCTCTGGCCCGCAGTACCGGCGGACGGGGCGCAGGCCCCGGCCGGCATCGACGCGGGATCACTCGGCTCGGTCGAGCGGCCCGACGGCACCCGCCAGCTCACGCTCGCGGGGTGGCCCGTGTACCGGTACGCGAAGGACACCCGGCCGGGCGAGGCGAAGGGCGAGGGCGTCGGCGGCACGTGGCACGCGCTGGCGGCGGACGGCAAGAAGGCGGCGGACGGCAAGAAGGCCGTGGACGGCGGCGAAGCGGCGGACGGCGGCCCGGCGGGCGCCGGAAAGGAATCCGCGCCGCTCTCCGCCGTGGACGACGCGAAACTCGGAAAGCTCATGGTGGACGCCCAGGGGCGCACGCTCTACCGGTTCGGAAAGGACAGCGCCTGGCCGATGAAATTCGGCTGCCTCGGTTCCTGCTTGAACACCTGGAAACCGGCCGCACCCGTGGCAGGGGGAAAGGCAGTCGGAATTGCCGCCGGGCTGGTCGGCTCCGTGGAACGCCCCGACGGAACCCGTCAATTGACGATCGACTGCTGGCCGGTCTACCTCTTCACCGGAGACACCGCACCCGGCCAGACCAACGGGCACGGCCTACAGGACCTCTGGTTCGCGGTGAACGCCGCGGGCGAGCAGATCCCGGCGGCGGGCTGACCGGCCGTGCCCGACACGACAGACCGGGCGCCCCGGGCGCCCCGCGCGATCGCGCTGCTCGCCGCCCTCCTCTGCGTCGGCTGCACGGCAGGCGCGGGCAGCGCGGGCAGCGCGGGCGCCGCGGGCACAGCCGGCGGGGGGCGAACGGCGCCCGCGCCCCCCGCCCCCGAGCCGCTGGACCGGATCGCGGCGGTCCTGGGCTGCACCCCCGAGGTGACGGTCGACGCCCAGGAGGTGCGCGAGGGCGCCTGCGCGGTGGGCGCACAGGCCTTCCGGCTGGTCACCTTCAGCACGGCGGAGGGCCGTGCCGCCTGGCTGTCGGAGTCCCGGCAGTACGGCGGCACGTACCTCGTCGGCGAGCGCTGGATCATCACGGCGCCCTCGGCGGAGGCCCTCACCCAGGCCCGGGCCGGCCTCGGCGGAACCCTGGACTCGGCCCCCGAGCACCACGGCGCTCACCCGTGACGGAGACGGCGCAGATCTCGCCGTCGGCCGCCGGCCGCCGGGGCAGGGGCGAGGCTCGCGCCGGGGCGACTCGCCGCCGACGCCCGAGAGCACGGATGCCGCACGGAAGGTACGTACGGTCGGAACCTCCCTGCCCCGCCCGTCGTTGAGCGGAGACTCACAGATGGCACAGCCCACCCCCCTCGTCCTCAAGCCCGGCACGGCCTGGGCCGATGCCTGGCGGCGCGCCCTCGCCGCGGCCCCGGAGGCCTTCCGCGAGGACGGCGTCCTGAACCTCTGGGCCGGCGACTGGCAGAGCGACGGCCATGCCCTCCCCGCCACCAGCCCCGTGGACGGCAGTCCGATCGCGGGCCCGCCCCGGCTCGACGCGGGCACCGCGACCAAGGCGGTACGGGCCGCCCTCGACCAGCACCGCGCGTGGCGGCGGGTTCCGCCGGCGGAGCGCCGGGCCCGGGTCACCGCCGCCCTCGACGCCCTCACCGAACACCGCGACCTGCTCGCCCTGCTCCTGGTGTGGGAGATCGGCAAGCCCTGGCGGGCGGCCCGCGCGGACGTGGACCGGGCCATCGAGGGCGTCCGCTGGTACGTGGAGCACATCGACAGGATGCTGGCGGGCCGGACCCCCCTCGACGGCCCGGTGTCCAACATCGCCAGCTGGAACTACCCCATGTCCGTCCTGGTCCACGCGATGCTGGTGCAGGCCCTCGCGGGCAATGCCGTCATCGCGAAGACCCCCACCGACGGCGGCCTGGCCTGCCTCACCCTCGCCTGCGCCCTCATCCACCGAGAGAACATCCCGGTGACCCTGGTCAGCGGCAGCGGCGGCGAACTCTCCGAGGCGCTCGTCCGCTCCCCGGAGATCGGCTGCGTCTCCTTCGTCGGCGGCCGCGACACCGGCGCCCGCATCGCCACCGCCCTCACCGACCTCGGCAAACGCCACATCCTCGAACAGGAGGGCCTCAACACCTGGGGCATCTGGGAACACACCGACTGGACCGCCCTGAGCGCGGCCATCCCGAAACTCTTCGACTACGGCAAGCAGCGCTGCACCGCCTACCCCCGGTTCGTCGTCCAGCGCACCGCCTTCGACGCCTTCCTCTCCGCCTACCTCCAGGCCGTCTCCGCCGTCCGCACGGGACACCCCCCTCGCCGTCGCGCACCCCGACGATCCGCTGCCCGAGCTCGACTTCGGCCCCCTCATCAACGCCGCCAAGGCCGCGGAGCTCACCGAGCACGCCGCGGCGGCCGTGGACCGCGGCGCCGTCCCCCTCTTCCGCGGCACCCTGGACCCGGTCCGCTTCCTGCCCGGCCAGGACACCTCCGCCTACGTGGCCCCGCTGGCCCTCCTCAGCCCGCCGGCCTCCTCGCCCCTGTACCACGCGGAACCCTTCGGCCCAGTCGACACGATCGTGCTCGTCGACACCGAGGCCGAACTGCTGGCGGCGATGAACGCCTCCAACGGAGCCCTGGTCGCCACCCTCTCCACCGATGACCCGGCCACCTTCGGCCGCCTCGCACCCCAGATCCGCGCCTTCAAGACCGGCCACGGGACGCCCCGCTCGCGCGGGGACCGGGAGGAGCTCTTCGGCGGGTTCGGCGCCTCCTGGCGGGGCGCCTTCGTCGGCGGTGAACTCCTGGTCCGCGCGGTCACCCACGGGCCCGCCGGCGAACGGCTCCCGGGAAACTTCCCGGAGTACCAGCTGATGCCCTGAGGAGCCGCCGAGGAGGCGCTGCGTCGGGGCCCGGGCGCCCTGATTACAGTGAGATCACCGCCGCGCCGCGCGGAACGCCAAGGGGGCGGACCGCCGCGGCCCGGCAAGAGCCTGGAATGGAGCCGCAGATGCAGAGTCCCAGCCGTACCGCGCTGATCGAGGACCTGATGGGGCGCTTCCCGCACGTGCCCCGGGAAGCCGTGATCAAGGAAGACCTCCTGCGGGGCGGCATGGCCTTCGACGAGTCCGCGCTCAGCGGAGGCGCCGACGGGGCCTCGGGCGACGTCAAGCCGAAGTCGTACTTCATCTTCTCCTTCGACCACCGCACCCTCCCGGAGCTCGGTGCCGCCGCGCTGAACCGGCCCCCCGAGGAGATCGTGCTCACCGGCGGCCCGTACGACCTGCGCCGCACCGTGGTCTCCGTACGGGTCAACCCGGACTCCCCGTACGTGGTGCGCGGCGGTGAGGACGGTGCGCTCGGCCTGTACCTGGACGGCGTGCGGATCGCGGACGTCGGCCTGCCGCCGATGCCGGAGTACTACAAGCACAAGCTGTCCAACGGCAAGTCGGTGATGGAGGTCGCGCCGACCATCCAGTGGGGCTACCTCATCTACCTGACGGTCTTCCGGGTGTGCCAGTACTTCGGCGCCAAGGAGGAGTGCCAGTTCTGCGACATCAACCACAACTGGCGCCAGCACAAGGCGGCCGGCCGCCCCTACACCGGCGTGAAGCCGGTCGAGGAGGTGCTGGAGGCGCTGGAGATCATCGACCGGTACGACACGGCGGGCATCTCCCGGGCCTACACCCTCACGGGCGGCTCGATCACCTCCCAGGTCGGCGGCCGTGACGAGGCCGACTTCTACGGCCAGTACGCCAAGGCCATCGAGGAGCGCTTCCCCGGCCGCTGGACCGGCAAGGTCGTCGCCCAGGCCCTGCCCCGCGACGCCGTGCAGCGCTTCCACGACCACGGTGTCAAGATCTACCACCCCAACTTCGAGGTGTGGGACGAGTACCTGTTCAAGCTCCACTGCCCCGGCAAGGAGCGCTACGTCGGCCGCGACGAATGGCACCGCAGGATCCTTGACTCCACCGAGGTGTTCGGCCCGCGCAACGTGATCCCGAACTTCGTGGCGGGCATCGAGATGGCCGAGCCCTTCGGGTTCACCAAGGTGAGCGAGGCGATCGCGTCCACCCAGGAGGGCCTGCGGTTCTTCATGTCGCACGGCGTCGTCCCGCGCTTCACCACCTGGTGCCCGGAGCCGACGACCCCGCTGGGCAAGGCCAACCCGCTGGGCGCGCCCCTCGAGTACCACGTCCGCCTGCTGGAGACCTACCGGGCGACGCTGGAGGAGTTCGGCCTGAGCTCCCCGCCCGGCTACGGCCCGGCCGGCCCCGGGCGCGCGGTGTTCTCCGTCTCCTCCTTCATGGACAGCCTGGAGGGTCTGGAGGAGAAGGAGCAGACGGAGAACAGCACCGTCTGACAGGTCCGGCTCAGAGGTCGAGCACCAGGTCCGAGGTCGGCAGGGACTGACAGGTGAGGACGTCGGTGTCGGGCAGGTCTTCCGAGGGCGTCACCAGGTGGGCCGCCGTGCCCCGCAGCACGGTGCAGGCACAGCTCTCGCACTGCCCGACCCGGCAGCCGCTCGGCATGGCGACCCCGGCCGCCTCGCCGAGGGCGAGGAGCGGGCCGTCGTTCTTGCGCCAGGTGGCGCTGCGTCCGGACCGGGCGAAGGTGACGGTGTACTCGGCGTCGTCGGGCACCGTCACCTCCCGCCGGGCCGGCCGGAACTTCTCGCCGAACACCTCGAAGCGGGGGACACCGCGCGCGATCAGCGCGCCGGTGAGGGCGTCGAGCATGGGCTGCGGTCCGCACAGGTAGAAGCGGGCGCGCCGCTCGACGAGGCCGGGGTCGATGTCGTCGACGGTGATGAACCCGGTGCGGTCGTAGTCGCGGCCGAGGACGTCCTGCGTACCGGGAGCGGCGTAGTGGTCGACGACCGTCAGCGCCGGTATGCGGGCGGCCAGTTCGCATATCCGGTCCCGGAAGGGATGGTCGGCCGCGTTGGTGTTGCCGTAGTGCAGGACGACCTCGGGGACCGTGCCGCCGGTGGCGGCGAGGGTTTCGAGGTAGCTGAGGAACGGGGTGATGCCGATGCCGCCGGCGAGCAGCACGAGCGGGTTGTCGGTGTGCGTGGGGATGGCGAAGACGCCTCCCGGGCTCGCCAGGTGGAGCCGGTCGCCGACCCGGAGCTCTTCGTGGACCCGGGTGGAGAAGGCTCCTCCGGGGATGTGGCGTACGGCGAGCCGGTAGTCGGTGCGGCCGGCCGCGAGGGCGGGGCCGGTCAGGGAGTAGCTGCGGCCGTCCGACGGGTCCTGCACGGTGCCGTCCGGGTTCTCGGCGCGGACGGTCAGGTGCTGGCCGGGCCGGTGGTCGGGGAGGGCTCCGCCGTCCTCGGGGGTCAGCCGCAGGCCGCGGATGCCGGGGCTCACCTCGGTGAGGGCCGTGACGGTGAAGGGGCGGGTGCCGAGCCAGGTGCCGTCACCGGCCACCGGACTGATCCGGCAGGCGGCGGAGCGCAGCGGCGCGGAGCCGCTGAGGGGATCGGTGTCGGTGTGGTCGACGAGCCGGTTGAAGTTGCTGCCCGAGGGGCCGGTCGGGTCGGCGCCCGGGAGGGCGAGGTCGGTGGCCTCCTGCCACCAGCCGTACTCGCCGACGACGACGGAGGGGTGGAGGGAGTCGTCGAAACGGGCGCGCAGCCGGATGGAGCCGAGGCGCGTGGCGAGCTCCACCCACTGGCCCTCGCCGATGCCGTGGGCGGCGGCGGTCCGCGGGTGCAGGTCCACGGAGGGGTCGGTGGCCCGGCGGCGCAGCGAGGTCAGGGACCGCTGCTGGCTGTGGACGAAGTACCCGTGCTTGGCGCAGGTCAGCACGAGGGGGTACGCGGCGTCCGTGGGAGCGGGGTCGTGGTGCTCGGGCACCGCCGGGTATCCGTGCTCCAGCAGCCGCTCGGAGTACAGTTCGACGCGCCGGGTGGGCGTGGCGAAGCCGGTCACGGTGTCCGAGTCGCCCGGTACCGGTGCGGCGTACGTGCGGTAGGCCTCCGCGCGGGGCACCCGGACGCCGCCCGGCTGTCGGCGCAGCTCCTCGACGGTCAGGCCGAGGGGTTCGAGCTGCCAGTTCCAGGCGGCCTCGATGTCCCCGTCGAAGAAGTCGGCGCCCATGCCCAGGCGGCAGGCGAGGTCGAAGACGAACTCGGTGTCGCTGCGGGACTCGCCCCGCGGCTCGACCATCCGCGGCCGGAGCTGTACCTGCTCCTGGGCCCGGTGGCTGACCTCGAAGCCGAAGCGCAGGGCCTCGTGCTCGTAGGAGCTGTTGACCGGAAGGAGGAAGTCGGCGCTGCTGCTGGTCGGGTTGGGGAAGAGGTCGAGGTGGACCTGGAAGTCGAGCGCGCCCAGCGCCCGCGCGGTGCGGTCGGAGTCGGGCTGGGCGACGACCAGGTTGGACCCGAAGCCGACGAGGGCGCGGACGGGGTAGGGGCGGCCGGTCTCGATGGCGGTGCACAGGTCGCCGGAGTTGATGTAGCCGAAGGCCGGCGGGCCCAGCGGGTGCTTGTCGAGACCGAGGGCCTTGGCGCGCTGTTCGGGGGCGAACTGGGCGAACGACGCGGCCGGGTTGTGGGGCGGGGCGGGGACGACGTGGTTGCCGCCCGGGGCGTCGTAGGAGCCGGTCAGCGCGTAGAGGGTGGCCAGGGCCCGCTCGGTCTGCGCGGCGTTCGCGCTCTGCCCCACTCCGGTCCACCCGTAGTAGGTGACCGACGGGGCGGCGGCGATCTCCGCGGCGAGGGCGCGGATCTCCCGCTCGGGGATCCAGGTGGTGGCCGCGACCCGGGCCGGCGGCCAGGCCGCGCAGGCGGTGGCGTACCGCTCGAAGGCGGGCGCGCAGTCGACGACCGAGCCGTCGCGGAGGGCGACCGCCCGCGTGCCGCGCAGCGCGAAGCGCCCCGGGCGGACAGCGGCGCGCGCGGTGTCGTACGCCTCGGCCCGGCCGGTCTCCTCGTCGGAGACGGCGAAGCCCGCGCGCTCGTCGGATGCGCCGGGGAGCTCGTTCGCGCGCAGGAACCGTCCGGTGTCGGCGCGGACGAGGAGGGGGCCGTTGGTCCAGGCGCGGACGAAGTCCGCGTCGTAGCCCTCCTCGGCGATGAGCAGGTGGGCGAGGCCCAGGGCGAGCGCGGCGTCGGTGCCGGGGCGGACCCGCAGCCAGTGGTCGGCCCGCAGCGCGCTGGTGGAGCGGCGCGGGTCCACGACGGCGAGCTTCGTGCCCGCCGCCTGGGCGGCGGAGAGGGCGGCGGACTGGGCGAGCCAGGTCTTGGCCGGGTTGAAGCCCCACAGCAGGGCGAGGTCCGCGTGCGCGTAGTCGGGCGGCGGGATCGGAGAGCCGAAGGTGAAGGCGTGCGCGAAGTCCTTGTGCCAGTTGCAGATCTCCGCGCTGTACACGGTGTTCGGGCTGCCGAAACGGCGTACGAAACGCTCGATCCACTCGGTGGCGTCCGACACCATGGTTCCGGAGGGCGTGGCCACGGCGAAGGCGACCGACTCGGGGCCGCTCTCGGCGGCGATCGCCCCGATCTTCTCGGCGATCTCCTCCATCGCCTCGTCCCAGGAGACGGGCACCCAGCCCGGGTCCGGGTCGGACTTGGGGTTGGTTCGGCGGAGCGGGGTGGTCAGCCGACCCGTGCTGTGCGCGATCTCGGGGGCGGAGCGGCCCTTGGGGCACATCGCCGTGCCGGTCGGATGGTCGGGGTCCGGTCGCACGCCGGTCAGCCGGCCGTCCTCGAGGGTGAAGATCGCGCCGCAGCGCGACTTGCAGAGGGTGCAGAAACCCCTCTTCTCTTCGGACACGACAACCTCCTGGCTCGCGGACCTTCTTCCATTGGACAGTCCGGCCTATGGCACCGACCAGCGGCGATGGTCGCGAGCGGAGCACCGGAGGACCCGCCCGGCCGGGACTTTCGCCCCGGGCCGAAGGGGTCGTCCGCGCTGCTCACGGGAGGTTCAGGGGTGTCGTGCGTGCACCAGGCGGAAGGCGGCGTAGAGGACGGCGGCGGCCAGGGCGAGGAGAACGGAGGTTTCGATGAGCTGGGTCGGCCAGTGGTGCGAGGCCGGGTGGAAGTCCACGTACTGGGCTGTGATGTTCAGGTCGGCGGGGCAGCCGTTCAACCTCTGCGTCCGCTCGAAACAGGCGTCCTCGGAAAGGCGCTCGCCGGTGGCGGTGAGGAACCCGGTGTCCATCATCAGGGCAGAGGACGGTATGCGGGGGTACGTGTAGCCCGGGAAGGGCTCCGTGGCCGTCACCACGGGCAGGAAGGACCAGCGCAGCGCACCGAGGACCAGCAACACGAGGCCCGTGAGGAGACCGGTGAGCGCCATGGCGACCAGGGTCCGCCGGACCAGCTGCCCCACCAGGGCGCCGAGGGCCACGCCGAGCAGGCAGTACCCGATGAGCACCGGACCGGTGGCCTCGTAGGGTCCGCGGTCGGCCCAGTGGAGCTGCCAGGTCCCGCTCAACGATGTCCAGCCCAGGCGGTAGATCCCGATCAGGGCGACTGAGCCGAGCACCGAGACCGCGGCCGCCACGAGGACTTTCGAGCCGAGCCAGGCTTTCGCCGTTGTCGATTGGGTGAGAGCGAGCCGCCAGGTCCCGCTTTCCAGCTCGCGGGCGACCATCGGGCCGGAGACGAAGGCTCCCACCAGCAGTGGTAGGAACAGGATGCTGTTGCCCGCGTACTGCATGGCGAGCCGGAACAGTTCCCGCGCCCAGTAATCGGCCGTCACGTCCGTCGAGTCCGCGTTCGGACCTCCGCCCCACACGCGCATGGCGATCACCGCGGTGAGGCTCGCGGCCAGGAGGGCAGGCACCGCCCACAGCACGCGCCGGTGCTGGCGGACCGTGACCCAGTAGGTGCCCTTCAGTGTCAGCGCGCTCATGCCGACACCTCCTCGGTGGCGTCGACGGCGAACGCCGGAGCCTCGGGCGCGCGCAGATGGGCGAGCAAGAGTTCCTCCAGTGACGGGTGGGTCGTCTGCCAGGTGTTGCTGTCGATGGGGCCCCGGGGCCGTACGAGCGCCGTGAGCTGTCGGCCCGTCTCACGGGCCTCGACGACGGTGTGTGCCGAGAGTTCGTCGCGGGCGGCGGCGGGGCCGGTGAGCAGCAGGTGCGCCGCCCCGACCTCGTCGATGGGGCCCGAGAGGCGGATCCGGCCTCCGTCGACGAGGAGGAGGTGATCGCAGGCGCCCTCCAGCTCGGTGAGGATGTGCGAGGACATCACCACGGAGGTGCCGTTCTCGGCGGCGTCGGCCATCAGCGTGCCCATGAGGCGGTGCCGGGCGAGGGGGTCGAGGTCGGCCATGGGCTCGTCGAGCAGGAGCAGGCTCGGGCGTTTGCCGAGGGCCAGGGCCAGGGCGACCCGGGTGCGCTGCCCGCCGGAGAGCGTACGGACCTTCGCGCCGGGGTCGAGTTCCCCCGCCTCCACGATCCGCTCCGCCGTACGCGCCTCCCAGCGGGCCGGGTTGAGCTCCCGGCCCATGCGCAGGGTCTCGCCGACGGTGAGCTGCGGGTAGAGCGGCTTGTCCTGGGCCACGTAGGCCAGTTCCTCGCGCCGCACCGAGCGGAGGTGGCCCTCGGTCGCGGACACGAGACCGGCGGCAATGGCCAACAGGGTTGACTTTCCTGCCCCGTTGGGGCCTACGAGTGCACAGACCCGGCCCTCGGGCAGCCGGAAGGAGCAGTCGCGCAGCGCCCACCTTCCCCGGCGTCCGTAGCGCAGGCCGAGGCCGTCGGCCTCGATCACGGTGTGCGTCATGCGTGTTCGTCCCCCTTGAAGTGCTCTTCCAATACGGCCGAGAAGAGCGCGGCCGCGTCGTCCCGCTCCATCCCGGCCTCCCGTGCCTTCCGTGCCCAGTCGGCGAGTTCGGCGCGCAGCGGGGATTCCGCCGGGGCGCCGCCCAGGGACTTGCGGATGAAGGTGCCCAGACCCCGCTTCGCCTCGACGAGCCCCTCGCGCTCCAGTTCGCGGTAGGCCTTGAGGACGGTGTTCGGGTTGATGGCGGTGGCCTCGACGACCTCGCGCGCGGTCGGCAGCTTGTCACCCGGTTCCAACAGGCCCAGGCGCAGGGCCTGTTTGGTCTGCTGGACGATCTGCAGGTACGTGGCGATGCCGCTGCGCCGGTCGATGCGGTACTCGAGCACGACAACACCACCCTTTCACTAGGCAAGTAGTGAAAGGGTGGTGCAGGAGGGTACTTCTGTCAACAGTCCTCCGCCATCTCACGCGAAGGCGGGGTCCGGAATCGAGCGGCGCAGCATCGGAGCGATCCGCGACTGGAACAGGGCGAGGGAGTCCCGGTGTTGGGTCTCGGTCAGCCCGCCCGGCTCGGCCTGGAGGTGCAGCACCGTGTGGCCGAACTCCTCGTGGTAGCGGTGCACCTTCTCGATCACCTGCTCGGGGCTGCCGATCAGGGCCGAACTCCGCTCGACGAAGTCCTCCAGGGTCGGGAACACCGGATCCAGTCCCTGCGCGGCGTGGGCCGCGAGGTACCGGGCGAAGGCGGGCCGGTACGCGGCCACCGCGCCCTGCGAGGTCGGCGCCGTGTGGAAGCCCGCCGTGCCCGCGCCGACGACCGCGTGCGCGGGGTCGTGTCCGTAGTGCTTCCAGCGCTCGCGGTAGTGGCGGATCAACGCGGCGTACGGACCGATGGGATGGGTGACGTTCGCGGAGAAGAGCGGGTCGCCGTAGCGCGCCGCGAGATCCACGGACTCCCGGCTCGTGGCGCTGCCGTGCCAGACCCGCAGCGTCTTCTGGTACGGCCTGGGCAGCACCTCGGCGCCGGTCAGCGCGGGCCGGAAGCGCGGCCGCGCCGTCACTTCGGCCTCGCGCCAGATCCGGCGGAACAGCTCGTAGCCCTCGGAGTTGCGCTCCCACTGGTCCTCGGAGCTCACGTCGAACAGTTCGCGCTGCGCGGTGCCGTTCCCCTTGCCGATCATCAGCTCCAGCCGGCCGTCGCTGAGGTGGTCGAGGGTCGCGTAGTCCTCGTACGCACGCACAGGGTCCAGCAGGCTCAGGGTGGTCACGGCGGTGTACAGCCGGATGCGGCGGGTCAGGGCGGCGACGTGGGACAGCACCACGGGCGGCGAGGACGACAGGAACGGCCGCTCGTGGCGCTCGCCGACCCCGAACCCGTCGAAGCCGAGCTCCTCCGCCAGCAGCGCGGCGTCGACGACCTGCCGGAACCGCTCGCGCGTGGGCGTCGGGGCGCCCGTGGCCGGATCCGTGCCGTCCGTGATCAGGGTGATGGCCAGGAACTTCACGCCGGGCCCTCGCCGGGGTGGATGTGTTCGAGGGAGCCGCTGTTCATGGTGGGTCCTTCCTGATCCGCGTCGAAAATCATCCGGAGCGCGATCGCGTATTCGTCACGACCCCGCCCCTGTCGAAAAGGGCATGCCCGAAATCAGGGCCGCGGAATGACGGGCGTGTGAAAAGGAACTCGGCAGCGTTAAATGCGTGTGGCGGCAATGTCACCCGTGCCTTCGGGCACTCGGAAGGCCATGAAGAAAGGCCTGTGGCGCACGGTGAAACCGATCGACTCGTAGAGGCGGATCGCACCGGTGTTCTCGGCGGTCGTGTGCAGGAACGGTACGTCTCCCCGGTCCCGGATGCCCGCCGCGACGGCGCGGACCAGGCGCGTCGCGAGGCCCCTGCCGCGGAAGCCGGGATGGGTGCAGACCGCGCTGATCTCCGTCCAGCCGGGCGGACGCAGCCGCTCCCCGGCCATGGCCACCAGCCGGCCCCGGTGGCGGATGCCGAGGTACGTGCCCAACTCGACGGTGCGGGGCAGGAAGGGCCCCGGCTTCGTCAGCCCGATCAGCTCCAGGACCTCGGGCACGTCCGCCGGCCCGAGCCGCACCGCCTCGGGAGCGGGCTCGGCGCGCAGCGAGGTGTCGACCAGCTGGACCCCCGGGATCGACCCGACGGTCTCCCAGCCGGGCGGCTGGGTCAGCACCCCGGAGAGCGCGACGGTCCCGTCGGGGCCGGTCAGGGTGCGCAGCGCGGCCCAGGACCGGGGGTCGGCCGGGTCGGCGATCGCGGAGAACACGGCGACGTCCGGGGCGTAGCGGGCGGCGTGGCCGCCGGCCCGCACGGCGAAGGCCGCGTGCGGGCCGGACAGCGAGGCCCAGGCCGGGTTGTCGAGGACGTGCGCGGTCACCGGGGCCGCCGGGGCCGCCGGGCTGGGGGCAGGGCCGGGACTGGTGGTGGGCATGGGGGCGGAACCCTCCTTCCGTGGGATGCCCGGGCCGGGGACGGCCGCGGGGTCAGGAGTTGGTCGTGGGCAGCCCGGGCGGGTTCACCCGGGAGGAGGTCACGGCCTCGTTGGAGAGGTTCCAGGCGGTGAGGAGCTGCGCGTACCGGCCGCTCCCGGCGAGGTGGTTGACGGCCTGGGCCACGGGCTCGGCCAGTCCGCTGTCCTTCTTCGCGGTCGCGGCGATCAGCCCCTGGAGGGTCTCGCCGGCGCCGGAGAACGAACCGGCGTTGCGGGTCGGGGCGTTGCCGCTCGCGGTCTGGGTGACGTGGTACGCGATCGACGGGTTCGGGCCGAAGTTGAGGTCGATCTTCTTGCCGCTCAGCGCCAGGTAGACGCTGTTGGCGTCGGGGAAGTACTTGACCGTGATGTCCTTGCCCTCGGCCTGGAGCTTCTTCTGCCACTCCAGGAGGATCCTCTCCTGGTTGGTGCCCTTGCTGACCGACACCGTCCTGCCCGCCAGGTTGCGGTAGTCGCCGCCGAACTCCCAGGTGTTCTCCTTCAGGGCTTCGAAGGCCAGGTTGTCCTGCCTGTAGGAGGCGAAGTCGTACTTCTTCTTGCGTTCCTCGGTGACCGTGACGTTGGAGAAGGCCACGTCGACCTTGCCGCTGTCGATGCCCACGAAGAGGTTCTCCCACGTGGAGTTCTTCACCACGGGCTTCAGGCCCAGGGTCGCGGCGACGAGGCGGCCGAGGTCGGGCTCCGCGCCGGTGAGGGTCTTCTGGTCGGTGCCGACGTAGGCGAGGGGCGGGAAGCCGGCGGGCAGGGCGCCGACCCCGATGACCAGCTCACCGCGGTCGCGCACGGCCTCCGGGAGCTGCGCGCGCAGGGACTCGACGACGGGCACGGACAGCTCGGCCTGCTGGGCGGCCCCGTTGGAGACGGCGCCGATGGTGACCTTGTCGGAGTTCGACGCGGTACCGGTGGCCTTCGCGTCGCCGCCGCACGCGGTGAGTCCGGCGGCGAGGGCGACGGCGGCGGTCGTGGCGCCGAGGCCGCGGACGAGTCTGTTGCGCAGGAGGGACGGGCGTTGCATGGCGTTGCCTTTCGGGTGTTCGCGATACGAGGAAGGTCGAGGCGGGCGGGACAGGCGGGCAGGCGCGGCAGGGCGGTCAGAGCACCTTGCTGAGGAACTCCCGGGTCCGCGGGTGCGCGGGGTGGTCCAGCACCTGCGCGGGCGGGCCCTGCTCCACGATGCGGCCCTCGTGGAGGAAGACGATCTCGTCGGCGACCTCGCGGGCGAAGCCGATCTCGTGGGTCACGATCACGAGGGTGGTGCCCCCGGTGGCCAGGTCCTTGATCACGGAGAGCACCTCGCCGACCAGCTCGGGGTCGAGTGCCGAAGTGGGTTCGTCGAAGAGGATGACCCCCGGCCGCAGGGCGAGCGCCCGCGCGATGGCCACCCGCTGCTGCTGCCCGCCGGACAGCTGTCTCGGGTAGGCGCCGCCGCGGTCCCCGAGCCCTACGCGGCCCAGCAACTCCTGTGCCAGAGCCTGCGCCCGCGGCCGGGACAGCCTGCCGGTGGCCACCGGGGCGGCGGCGACGTTGTCCAGCACGGTCAGGTGCGGGAAGAGGTTGAAGTTCTGGAAGACGAAGCCGATCCGACCGCGCTGGGCGAGGATCGCCCGTTCCCTCAGCTCCTTGAGCCGGCCCCCGTGCCGCTGGACGCCGATCAGCTCGCCGCCGACGCTGACGTGGCCGGCCTCGGGCTTCTCCAGGTGGTTGAGGACGCGCAGCAGGGTCGACTTGCCGGATCCGGAGCGTCCCAGGATCACGGTGACGGTCCCGGGCGCGACGGTCAGGCTCACCCCGTCGAGGACCCGTCGGCCGCCGAACCACTTGTGTACGTCGTGCACCTCGATGGCGGCCGGCCGCGTGCTCGTGGCGGCGGTGTTGGCGGCGCTGTCGGTACGCGCGCTCGCGGTCATCGGGCCGTCTCCTGCCGGTAGCGGATCCGCAGGTCGCGCAGGCCCGCCCGGACCCGCTGGAGGGGAGTCGGCGCCGGGGTGCGCAGCGCTCCGCGGGCGTAGTGCCGTTCGACGTAGTACTGCACGACGGAGACCAGGCTGGTGAGGATCACGTACCAGACGGTCGCCACCAGCAGCAGCGGCACCACGTCGCCGGGATAGGTGCTGCCCAGGCTCTGCACCGAGCCGAACAGGTCGAGCAGGGAGACGTAGAAGACCAGCGAGGTGGCCTTGAGCAGGCCGATCAGTTGGTTGACGTAGGACGGCACGATCGAGCGGAGCGCCTGCGGGAAGACGATCCTGGCGAACTGGTACCGCTTGGGCAGCCCCAGGGCCGCGGCCGCCTCGTGCTGTCCCTGGTCGACGGAGAGCACACCGGCCCGGACGATCTCGGCGGCGTACGCGGCCTCGCTCAGGCTCAGCCCGACCACCGCGACCACCATGTCGGTGGCGAGCCGCGACTCGTCGAAGGTCAGGAAGGCGGGCCCGAACGGTACACCGATGCTGAGGGTGGGGTAAAGGGCGCTGAGGTTGTAGAGGAAGAGCAGGACGACGATCAGCGGCACGGAGCGCAGGAGCCAGATGTAGGTCCAGCTCACCGACCGCAGCACCGGGCTGCCCGAGAGCCGTCCGAGGGCCAGCAGGACGCCGCCGGCCAGGCCGAGGACCGCACTGTACGCGGCCACCTGGAGGGTGATGAGCAGCCCGTCCAGGATCACCGGGCGGGTGAACCAGTACGCGAAGCGGTCCCATTGGTAGAAGGGATTGGCGATCAGCCCGTGAGCGGCCTGCGACACCAGCACCAGGACGACGACGGCGGCGACCCAGCGCCCGGGCCGGCGCAGCGGGAGGACCCGCTCGGCCGGCCCGGGCGGCCCGGAAGGGCCTGCGGGTGCGGAGAGGAGCAGTGTTTCGGTCAAGGACACTCCACGGCTTCGAATAGGCGCAGAATCGAAAAGCAGCCGTCATGCCGGACAGGAGAGGCCGCCGATATCTCTTCGTCTGCGGCGTAAGCTAGGCAGCCCGGAGAAGGGGTGTCAACGGCCTGGATATCGGGATGCGTGAAATCGTGTTCCGATTTCATCCGCCGTACATACAACGCCTCTTGGTGAAATGAAACTCAGCGGTCGCCCGGTGTGGCCACCGAGTTCGGGCGGCCCCGCAGCCCGGCCAGGCGGACGCGCGGCAACCGCAACGGCGTGGGCGGGAGGCCGCGCGAGCTGCCGCGCGCGTAGTGCCGCTCCACGTAGTACTGGCCGGCGCTCAGCACGGTGGTGACGGCGATGTACCAGAGGGTGGCCACCATCAGCAGCGGGATGACCTGGTAGTTCTGGTTGTAGACCAACTGCACCGAATACAGCAGGTCGTGCACGGCCAGCACGCTGACGATGCTGGTGCCCTTCAGGGTGCCGATCAGCATGTTCCCGGCGGTCGGCACGATGGAGCGCATCGCCTGGGGAACCACGATCCGGTACAGCGTGCGGCGCCTGCCCAGCCCGAGTGCCTGCGCGGCCTCGGTCTGGCCGGGGTCCACGGAGAGGATGCCGCCGCGCACCACCTCGGCGGCGTACGCGGTCTCGTGCAGGG
Organism: Streptomyces sp. CA189; assembly: GCF_056428985.1. Lineage (NCBI taxonomy): Bacteria > Bacillati > Actinomycetota > Actinomycetes > Kitasatosporales > Streptomycetaceae > Streptomyces > Streptomyces sp. CA189. Next base: position 26,046 of record NZ_JBWJVM010000014.1, read on the forward strand.
TCAGGCCGATGACGGCGGTGAGGGTCGGGCCGAGCAGGTTCACCGTGCTGACGGTGAAGAGCTGGGGGCCGTAGGGGATGCCCAGGCCGAGCGTCGGGTACAGGGCGCCGATGTTGAACCAGAACAGCAGCTGTACCAGGAGCGGCGTGGACCGGAAGACCCACACGTAGCCCCAGCTCAGTGTGCGCAGGACGGGATTGGCCGACAGGCGCATCACGGCGAGCACGGTGCCGAACAGGAACCCGAGCACCATCACCACGCCGGTCAGCCAGAGGGTCAGCAGCAGCCCGTCGAGCACGGCGGAGGTGGTGAAGTACCGGCTCACCAGGCCCCATTGGAAGGCGTCGTTGCGGACGACGGAGGCCAGCACCATCGCGAAGACCAGCAGCGTGGCGGCGGCGGACAACCGACGGCCGACACGCCGGCGGGGCACGATCGGCGGCGGCTCGGCACCGGGGGTGGACACGGGGGACGCGTCGGACACGTGCGGCGCGTCGGAGACGTCGGAAGCGGTGGTCATGGAGGTGCTCCGGGGAGTGGGAGGGATCGCGGGCGCGGCATGGCCTGCCGGGCGCGCGTACGGCCGCCGTCACGCTCGCCGTGTCCCTCAACACGGCCGGACCGGCCTCCGCACAGGGCGGAGCCGGAACGCCGCCGATCGTATGCGTTCACCGCGCGAACGTGTCAACAGGGCGCGGTTCGGCGGTGGTCGGGCCCGTCCGGCATCCGGTCCGTTGCTTGACGAAGAGCGCTTCGTACTGTTCAAGTAGGCGCATGAACGCCCATCAGCGCCTGGTCTCGCGCGACTACATCGACTTCGGTCGGGTGTGGTCCGCGGCCTGTTGCGCCTGACGCGGCAGCGGGCCGTCCGACCGGCCCTTCCCTCCCTCGGTGACCCCGTCGCGGGCCGAGATCTCCTCTTGCGCAACCGTCCTGCGGGCCGTCACCGCGGCTAGGCCGGGCTGCCGCGAACCCGGACGCGCGCTGCCGCCGCACCTCCCTCCGACGCCCCCGCGTCGTCACGCTCGCACCGTCGCGCCCCGCCGTCCCACCCGCCATCCCACCACTGCCCCGTTCCGTCCAGCGACCGCGGACGGGTGACGGACCCTCACGCACCGCTGCTCCGGGGGTGGTTCACCCTGACCTGACGCGATCCGCCGCACCTTCCGAAAGGCCATACCCATGCCCGTGGAGTTCCTCGGCATAGCCGCCACCAACGACGGCTCCGAAACCACCGCACGATCCGGCGCCGCCTTCGACAAGGAGTACACGCTCAGGCTCGCCGGGGCGCACGAGGAACACGGCTGGGACCGGGTGCTGTTCGCCTACGGCTCCGGCAGTCCGGATCCCGCGCCGGCCGCCGCGTACATCGCGAGCCGGCTGGACCGCCTGCAGATCCTGCTGGCCCACCGGCCCAACGTCTCGTACCCCACCTTCGCCGCCAAGACCTTCGCGACTCTCGACCAGATCAGCGGCGGCCGGCTGGCCGTGCACTTCATCACCGGCGGCAACGGCCACGAGCAGGGCCGCGAAGGCGACGTCCTCGGCAAGGACGAGCGCTACGCCCGCACCCGCGAGTACATCCGCATCGTCAAGAAGATCTGGACCACCCACGAGGCCTTCGACCACGAGGGCGAGCACTACCGCTTCCACGACTTCGTCAGCGACGTCTTCCCCGTCCAGCAGCCCCGCCCGAACGTCTCGTTCGGCGGTTCCTCACCCGCCGCCTACGCGGCCGGCGGCGCGGAGGCCGACATCTACTGCCTGTGGGGCGAGCCCCTGGAGCAGACGGCCCAGCAGATCGAGGCCGTACGGGCCGCCGCGCGGGCCGCGGGCCGCACCGAAGCTCCCCGCATCCAGGTCGCGTTCCGACCGATCATCGCCCCGACCGGGGAGCTGGCCTGGGAGAAGGCCCACCGCACGGTGGGCGCCATCCGGGAGCGCAGGCGCGCCGGGACCGTACAGCGACACCGCAACGGCGTGTCGGAGGCCGCGGCGCCCCAGAACACCGGATCGCAGCGCCTGCTCGCCATCGCCGAGGCCGGGGAGCGCTACGACCGGGCGCTGTGGACCCCGACCGCCGCCGCCACCGGGGGCGCGGGCAACTCCAACGCCCTGGTCGGCACCCCGGAGACGGTGGCCCAGGCACTGCTGGACTACTACGACCTCGGCGTGGACGTCCTGTCGGCCCGGGGCTACGACCTGCTCGGCGACGCCGTCGACTTCGGCCGGTACGTGATCCCGCTCGTCCGCGAGGAGGTGGCGAAGCGGGACGCGGCGCGGGACGCGGCGCGGGACGCCGTACGCGATGCCCGGCCCGAGGACGGGTTCCCCCGCCAGACCCTGACGGCGGTGCGCGGATGAGCCTCCTCGGGCACAAGGGTGCCGGGCTCCGCGGACGCCTGCGCACCGCGCTCGTACTCCTGACCGCACTTCCCCTGCCGGCCACCGTGACGGCCTGCGGCTCCGGCGACGGATCCGCCCCGTCGGCCGCCGCGCTCGCCTCGCCCGCGCCGGCCGACGATCCGGTCGCCGGCGTCCGTGCGGTCGAGCCGATCGCCGCCCTGCTCCCCGCCGAGGTCCGCAAGGCGGGCAGTCTGCGGCTCGGCGGCTCCGTCGGATCCCCTCCGTCGGCGTACTACCCGAACGGGCAGGACAAGCCGCCCGCCGGTCAGGACGTCGACATCGCCGCCGCCGTGGCCAAAGTCCTCGGCGTGAAGCTGGAGCGGCAGGACGCCTCCTTCGAGACGATCCTCCCCGCCCTGGGCAGCGGCAAGTACGACGTCGGTGCGGGCAACTTCGGGGTCACCACCGAACGCCTGAAGTCCGTCGACTTCGTCACCTACGTCAACGACGGCCAGGGCTTCGCGGTCCGGACCGGCAACACCGCACGGACCGGCCAGGTCTCCGACCTCACCCAGCTGTGCGGACTGATCATCGGTACCGGCGCCGGCACGACGTTCGAGAAGACCCTCACCGCCCAGAAGGAGGTCTGCGCCGCAGCCGGGAAGAAGCCGTACGAGGTCAGGGTCTTCACCGAGACCGGGGCCGTGACGACGGCCCTCCAGCAGGGCCGGATCGACGTCGTCATGTCGACGATCAACGGCCTGCGCCACCAGGCCGCCCAGCCCGCCGCGCAGACCACCTTCCTCGGCGAGTACCACCGACTCGACGTCGGCTTCGCCTTCAAGAAGGGCTCCCCGCTGACCCCCGCCTTCCAGGCCGCCGTCAACGAGCTGATCAAGGACGGCACCTACGCGCGGATCCTGAGGAAATGGGGCACCACCCCCTCCGCGATCGACACCTCGCAGATCAACCCGGCCGAGCACACGTGAGCGAGCCCGCACACGAACGGGTCATGGTCGAGGTGCGCGGCGTCCACAAGAGCTTCGGACCCCTGGAGGTGCTGCGCGGGGTCGACCTCAAGGTCCGCGCCGGCGAGGTCACCGTGATCCTGGGCCCCTCCGGCTCGGGGAAGTCCACCCTCCTGCGCACCATCAACCACCTGGAGAAAGTGGACCGCGGCTGGGTCAGCGTCGACGGCGAGCTCATCGGCTACCGCGGCCACCGCGGCAAGCTGTACGAACTCAAGGAGAAGGAGGTGTTGAACCAGCGGACCCACATCGGGTTCGTCTTCCAGGACTTCAACCTCTTCACGCACCTCACGGTGCTGGAGAACCTCGTCGAGGCTCCCGTCTCCGCGCTGCGCCGGCCGCGGGAGGAGGCCGAGGCGACGGCCCGCCGGCTGCTGGAGCGCGTGGGCCTCAGCGAGAAGGCGGACGCCTACCCGCGGCAGCTGTCCGGCGGGCAGCAGCAGCGGGTCGCCATCGCCCGCGCGCTCGCGCTCGAACCCAAGGTGCTGCTCTTCGACGAGCCGACCTCGGCGCTCGACCCGGAACTGGTCGGCGAGGTCCTGGACGTCATCAAGGACCTGGCCCGCACCGGAACCACCATGCTCGTCGTCACCCACGAGCTGGGCTTCGCCCGGGAGGCCGCCGACACCGTCGTCTTCATGGACGGCGGGGTCGCCGTGGAGCAAGGCGCGCCCGGTGCCGTCCTGGACGCCCCGCGGCACTCCCGCACCCGCGCCTTCCTCGCCAAGGTGTGGTGAGCGCCGCTTCCCAGAGGGCGGTCCGGAACCCCCACCGGTTCGAGGGCGGCCGTGGACGACTCGGCCGGCGCCCCGGCGGTCGACCGGGTTTCCGGTCTCTCGACGGTTACGCGGTCCCGTCCTCCAGCCACTGCGGTGTGCGGAAGGCGGCGCCGCCGTACATCGGGAGGGCGATCGATTCCCCGTACCGGGCGAGCTGGTCCCAGGGCCGGTTGATCCCGGTGGAGCCGTAGCGGCGGACCCGGGTGACGGTGTCGAGGTCCAGTACGTCGACGAGCACCTCCTCGCCGGGGCCGGCCTGCTGGCGGACGGTGCCCTCGGGGTCGACGATCGCGCTGGCGCCGACCCCGGCCGGGTCGGCGGCGTTGACGTTGACCACGTACACCTGGTTGGTCCAGGCGTTGGCGCGGGCGCAGACGAGTTCCATCTCCCGGTCCCGGGTGGGCGTCAGGGTGGGCTGGATGACGATCTCCGCTCCCAGCCAGGCGAGTTGGCGGACCGTCTCCGGGAAGGAGCCGTCGTAGCAGATGGCCAGGCCCGCCCGCCCGATGCCGGGGATGTCGAAGACCGTGAACTCGTGGCCGGGCCGGGCCTTCTCGTACGGCTGCCAGGGGAAGATCTTGCGGTAGCGGGCGACGATCTCGCCCTCGGGCGAGACCGCGATGGCCGTGTTGTAGACGTGCCCGTCCTCCGCGCGCTCGTAGAGGCTCCCCGGGACCAGCCACAGCTCGGTCTCCCGGGCGAGGGAGCAGATCCGGTCGGTGAGGGGTCCGGGGATCGTGACGGCCGCCTGCTCCATCCAGTCGTCGGGCGCGGGCCGCAGCAGCGGGCCCTCGGCGGCGAGCAGGAGTTCGGGGGCGATGACGAGCTGCACGTGCGGGAAGAGCTCGCGCGTGGTGCGGACCTGGTCGCCGAAGCGCTGCCAGCTCGCTTCGAGGTCGTGGGCCACGGGCGTGGTCTGCAGGGCGGCGATGGCGAGAGTGCGCATGGGTGTGGTCAGTCCTCGGTGATGGTGAGCGCGGCGACCGACGTGCGGCCTTCGCGGAAGAAGCGGCGGAACCGGGTACGGGCGATCAGCAGGGCCAGGGCGCCCGCGGCGATGGACCCGGCGCCGAGGAGGAAGACCCCGCCGACGCCGTGGAAGGAGGTGCTTCCGTAAGCGGGGTCGTACATGTCGTAGGCGCTGCGGGCGAAGGCCGCCAGCATCAGCGCACCGCCCAGCAGGGGCAGGACGCCGCGCAGCAGGAGGTCGCGCGGGGAGTCCCGGAGCCGCTTGCGGAAGTACCAGACGCAGGCCAGCGCGGTGGTGCCGTAGTAGCAGGCGATGAGCAGCCCGATGCAGAGGATGGCGTCGCCGAGGAAGTCGCCGGAGACGAGCGTGAAGAAGACGAGCAGGCAGGCCGCCGCCGTGCCGATGAGGAGGGTTCCGGCGGAGGGGGTGCGGTGCCGCGGGTGGACGCGGGCCAGGGCCGGCGGCAGGGCTCCGTGGGAGGACATGGACAGCGTGGAGCGGGAGCTGCCGACGACGCAGGTGAGCAGCGCGGAGACGGCCGAGACGCAGACGGCCAGCTGCATGGCCTTGGCCAGGGCCGTGCCCAGTACGGGCGGCGCGAGGGTGCTCAGCACGTCCGCGGCGTTGTCGGGATTGCCCAGGCCGATGCCGTCGGTGCCGGTGCCGGCGAAGCTGATCGCCGCGAAGGCGGTGAACAGGTAGGTGCCCAGCAGCAGGACCGTCGAGAGGACGGCGGCCTGACCGGAGACGCGTTCGCCGTCGCGGGTCTCCTCGTTCGCCGTGATCAGGGCGTCCCAGCCCCAGTAGATGAACAGGCACAGCAGGACCGCCTCGGTGAGGGACCCGAGGTCGGCGAAGGCGAAGGGGTCGAGCCAGGAGAGGGAGGGTGCCGCGGCGCCCGTGCGGCCGAAGGCGGTCACGCCGAAGCCGAGCAGGGCGAGGAGCTGCAGGCCCAGCAGCACGTACTGGACGGAGGCCGCGAGCTGCAGGCCCCGGTAGGCGATCGCGGTGACGGCGGCCAGCAGCAGGACGGCGGTGACCGTCACACCGGCGGAACTGTCGGCGAGGGTGTGCAGGCCGAGGAAGCGCAGCAGGTAGCCGGCGCCGACCTGGGAGAGCGCCGTCATCGCGATGAGCGTGGCGCACAGGGGCACCCAGCCCCCGGTCAGCCAGCCGGTCCGCGGCCCGAAGGCGCGGGTGGTCCACACGAAGGTGGTCCCGCAGTCGGGCATCTCCCGGTTGAGCTCGCGGAAGGCGAAGGCGGTGAGCAGGACGGGCAGGAAGCCGAGCAGCAGGGCGGCCGGGGCCAGGTCGCCGACGGCCAGCGTCACGAAGCCGAGGGTCGCGGCGATGCTGTAGGCCGGCGCCACGGACGACAGCCCGAGGGTGACGGAGGCGAGCAGGCCCACGGAGCCGCCGCGCAGACCTTTTCCGACGGGGGCGGGCGCCGGCCCGGTTCTGGCCCCGGTGTCGGTCGGGTTGGTCATGATGCCTCCTGGAGGCCGCAGGTGTGGTGCGCAGAGCGTGAGACGCTGCGTTAAACGCAGATTTAAGACCTGGCTTCCTGGACCGTCAATAGTGTGAGCGATATTGTTAAACTCAGATTTAGATGATCGACCTCTGGAGGAGATGGCGTGGCAGCCAGGAAGGGGACCGGCAAGGAGAACCGCCGGTCCGAGCTGGGCAAGGCGGTGGAGCGCGCCGTGCTGGTACGCGGACTGGAGGGCCTGCGGCTGCGCGATGTCGCCGACCAGGCCGGGGTCACGCCCGCCGCGGTGCTCTACTACGGCGATCTGGACGCCCTCGTCCACGCCACGTACCAGCAGGCCATCGAGCGCTACAGCCAGGAGCGCGAGGAGGCCGCGGACCGGTTCGACGACGCCCGCGACAAACTGCGGGCCTGCATCGGCCACGGCGTCGCCGGCGGCCCCGACGACGCGCTCACCCGACTGCTCTTCGAGTACTGGCCGCGCTGCCTGCGCGACGCCCGGGCGGCGGCGCTCGACAGCGCGCTGACGGAGCGCCAGATCGCGGTGTACTCTGGCATCTTGGTGCTCGGCCAGGCCCAAGGGCACTTCCTGCTCCAGGACCCGCCCCGACTGCTCGCCGCGAACTTCGTCGCCATGGAGGACGGCTACCAGATGGAGGTCCTCGCCGGGCGGCGCACGCGCGCCGAGGTGATCACCGCCCTGCGCTCCTACGCCCGGGCCGTCACGGGTCACGAGCTGACCGGCGGGGAGTCCGCCGACCCCTCCTGAGCCAGGCCCGGACGCGCCGTCGGCCCGGACGCGCCGCCCGGCCCCCCCACGGCCCGCACCCCCCGCCGCCCCGCCACGGGACGCGGCGGGCCGACGGCGATCGGGTGCGTACGCCGTCCCGTTGAGGCCCGGCGTCGGACGGCTGAGACGGGTCAGGGGCAGGTGGCCAGGAGGACCGAGACGACCGTGCAGCCGGCGGTTGCGCCGTCGTTGAGCGGGTTGGGGTCGGTCGGCGCGGACACCGTACGGGTGGCGGAGACCGAGACGCGCCCCAGCGAGAGCAGGCCCAGCGGTACCCGGAACGACTTGGTGGCGGTGGCGCCGTCGGCGATGGTCCCGTAGGCGCAGGTCACGGTGGACCCGGCGGCCGTGCAACCCGGGGACAGGGTGGTGGCGGACGCGCCCGACGGCAGGGTGGCGGTGAGCGTGGCCGAAGTGGCCGTACCGGGACCGGTGTTGCGGGCCGTCAGGGTGTAGGTGAGGTAGGGGACCAGCAGGCTGAAGCCGGGCTGTGCGGTCAGGTCCACGTCGATGTCGGCGGGCGGGAGCTGGTACGTGTACCGGCCGGCGCCGGTCACGGCGCTGGTGCCGCCGGGCGTGGTGACCCGGACGTCCACGGGGCCCGCGGCGTGGGCGGGCGCGGTGGCGGTGCAGGCCGTGGGGGTGCAGGAGAGGCCGGTGGCCGCGTTGCCGGAGCCGAAGACGATCGCGGTGGCGCCGTCCAGGCCGGTGCCGCCGACGGTGACGACCGTACCGCCCTCCGTCGTGCCGACGGCGGGGCTGAGCGAGGTCACCACGGGGACGGGGACGTAGGCGTACCGGCCGCCGGGGGACGGGGCGCTGGTGCCGCCGGGGGTGGTGGCCTGCACGTCCACGGTGCCGGTCCCGGCCGGAGCGGTGGCGGTGCAGGAGGCCGCCGTGCAGGTGACGCCGGTGGCGGGGTTGCCCGGGCCGAAGGTGAGGACGGCTCCCGCCAGGTTGGTGCCGGTGACCGTCACGCCGGTACCGCCACCCGTAGGTCCGGCGGCCGGGCCGACCGCCGTGACCGTGGGCGGGAGGGTGAAGGCGAACACGATCCGGCCGTCACCGGCGTTGGCCCCCTCGGTCAGCGTGACGGTCGAGCCGGGAACCGTTCCGGAGACCAGGCTCGACCCTCCGCCACCTCCTCCTCCGCCACCACCGGTGGCGCCGTATCTGCCGCCGCCCCCGCCCCGGCCCCCGCCGCCGTACCCGGCTCCGCCGCGGCCTCCGGCGCCCGTCGGGCTGAACACGCCCTGGGCGGCGGAGCCGCCGGAGCCGTTCGGGTAGGCGCCCGGGGAGCCGTTCGGGCCCTCGTTGTCCGCGCCGGGCCCGCCGGTCCCCGCGGCCCCGCCGGCCGTGTCGGTGCCCGGGCCGCCACCCGTACCGCCCTGGGCGTCGGGGACCAGGCCGTTGCCGTCGGCGCCCGCCCGGCCGCTGTCACCGCCGGGCGCTCCCGGGTAGGCGGGGGAGCCGATGCCCGCTCCGCCCGCCCCGCCGCCCGAACCAGCCGTCAGAAGCGGCGTGTTGGCGGCGTTGGTCACCGCGACCAGGGCGCCGCCGGATCCCGGCACACCGAACTGCGGGCTCGCCGTGCCGTTGGCGCCGCGCCGGCCGACGGTCACGTTGAAGGTCTGCCCGGGCGTGGCGGGGACGGTCGCGACGAGGTGCGCGCCCTTGCCGCCGGCCGTGCCGTCGGCGGCGTTGCCGCCCCCGGCGCCGTCCAGCGTCACCACACCGCTGGAGACGCCGTCGGGCACCGTGACGCTTCCGGAACCCCCCGCCGCGCAGGTGATCGTGGTCGTGGCGCCCACCAGGACCGGGGCGGCGCACACCCCCTCCGCCGAGGCCGGGGGCGCCAGCACCGTCAGGCCGCCCGCGGCCAGCGCCGAGGACGCGGCCACCGCCAGCAGCCGGCGCCGCCACGGGGCGCGCGGTCCGTGTAACACAGCAGTCGAAGACATCGAAGTCTCCCCCTCTCGCCTCCGCCCGGCAGCGGCCGGAGTCGCATACTCCTGGGAAGCCGCGGCCGGACGCTCCCGTACGACGAACCGGAGCGCAGCTTCGTCCGGCGGTGCCGCCCGTTCGCCGGTATTCCAGGGCCCGTTGGAAGGGCGGCGGCCCAGTGATACCGGCGGAAGCATCGCAGCGGCCGGGGCGCGGCGGGCGCCGAATGCCGGATCGTCCCGCCAAACCGTGGGAAACCCCGAAATCGGCGCCCGCACTCGTACGAATTTCCGAGAGGATGTGAGGTTGCCGGTTGCCGGTTGCCGCGGTGCGCTGTCGTCAGTCGGTGGGGTCGATGAGGTGGGGGCCGTTGTTGCGGACGCTGTTGACGGCGGTGGAGACCGGGGTCACCGCGAGCCGGCCGCCGCCGGGGGTGTGGAGCAGGGCGCGCAGATCCGTCGTGTCCTCGTGGGACGGGTCGAGCCAGGCCTCGTAGTCGCCGGGGTCGAGGGCGAGCGGCATCCGGGGATGGATGCGGCCCGCCGCGTCGGTGGCCTCGGTGGTGATGATCGTGGCCGTGGTGAGCCAGGCGTCCGGGTCGTCCCGGTCGGCGACGGCGGGGTCGCGCCAGAACTCGTACAGCCCGGCCATGGCCATGACGGACCCGGTCTCGGGACGGATGAAGTAGGGCTGCTTGTAGGCCTTCGCCGTTCCGTTGGCGGGTACGGCGACCCACTCGTAGAAGCCGTCCGCGGGCAGCAGGCACCGACGCTTGGCCAGGGCCCGCCGGTAGGCCGGCTTCTCGTGGACGGTCTCCACCCGCGCGTTGATCATCCGCGACCCCACGGCCGGGTCCTTGGCCCAGGACGGCACAAGGCCCCACCGCACAGAACGCAGTTGCCGCCCGAGCTCCCCGGTGTCCCGGTCAGCGCGCTCCAGGACCGCCCACACCTCGTCGGTGGGCGCGACGTTCCACGAGGGCCCCGGCGCCGGGCCGGGACCGAGCTCGGCATCGAAGAGGCCCGCGAGATCTTTCGGGGCCCGGGAAGAGGCATATCGACCACACATGCCTCCACTGTCCCACGCCTCCCGGGCGGGTAGGGAGATCGTTTCCGTCAGCCCGTCAGCCCGTCAGCCCGTCAGCCCGTCAGCCCGTCAGCCCGTCAGCCCGGCGGCCCGGCTGGAGACGGCCACGTGGCCGACCCGCATCGGGTGGCCCGGTTCGGTGTCCGGGCCCGGGACCGCGCCGTCGGCGAGGGGGAGGCTTCCGCCGATGGCCACGTTGAGGATCAGGAACAGGCCGTGGTCCACCGCGCGCTTCCAGGTGTCCGGGTCCATCCCGGAGGCGGCCACCCGGTGGTGCACGCGGCCGTCCAGGTACCACCGCACCTCCTCGGCGCCGGGGGAGAGGTCGACCTCGACGGCGTACGAGTGGTACCCCGTACGGCAGTCCGCGCACGGCTGCGGGCCCGAGCTCAGGCCCGCCGGCTCCCGGCAGGGGCCGCCTTCGAGCGTCCCGCAGTGCATGGTCGCGAACACGCGGTCCCGCCCGTTCACGGACTCCATGATGTCGAGCTCCCCGATGCCCGGCCAGCCCGTGTACCCGTCGCGCAGCGGAGCCCCGAGGGTCCAGAACGCCGGCCAGTAGCCCGCCGCCCCGGCGCCGGTCACCCCGGGCAGGGCGATCGCGGCCTCGATCCGCAGGGTCCCGCCGGGCGGCGGCGCGAAGTCGGAGCGCCGGGTCTCGATGCGGCCCGAGCTCCACACGCCGTCCGCGCGGGTGGGGACGATCTCCAGTGCGCCCTTGCCGTCGAGGCGGACGTTGTCGGTCGAGTCGGTCATCGTCTCGATCTCACCCGTGCCCCACTGGGCCGCGGGGCATCCCGGGTAGCAAGTCCCGATGTCGTGCAGCCAGTTGACGGAGGAAGGCGGGCTGCCCGCCGGACCGTCGAACTCGTCACGGAACACCTCGGTCCACCCCGCCGACCGGGCTTCCCCGGATGCGGACCCCGCTGCGGCCACGCCGGGCAGCGCCCCGGAATCCGTGAGCAGCCGTTCGAGCCGGGGGGTCAGTACGACGACCGCCACGTTGGTCAGGTGGGCGTCGTCCCGGTAGAGCAGGATGCGGTCGAGGACGGCCGGGCAGGTCGGCCCGTCGCCCGGGCACAGGACCGGGTTCACGCTCACGGCGCTCACCCCGGGCAGGGCGCCGGAGGCGATCAGCCGGGCCAGCGGATCGGGCTGCCGGGCGTCCGTACGGCTGAACGCGCAGGCGGCGGGCTCCTCGGGGCTGCCGGAGACGCATGCGGGGACGTCCGCACCCGGTACGGGGGTGTCCTCGAGGTAGACGATGGGCGCACCGATCGCCCGCAGGGCTTCGAGGGTCTTCTCCCAGCCCTCGGTGAGCAGTCCGGAATCGGCGGTGTAGCGGTTGAGCGAGGAGATCACGATGAGCCGGGGCTTCGGCTGCTGCCGCAGCCGCTCCAGGGTGTCGGCGCGCCAGGTGTCGCACTCCCGGTAGGCGCGGCCGAGCTGGGGACTGTCCACCGAGAGCTGCGGCAAGGGGCAGCCCTGCTTCACCAACTCCTGGAGGGCCCAGCCTCGTTGCGAGGCCATGGCGAGCATCGCCGAGAACCACTGGCCGGCGTGCGAATCGCCGAGCAGCACGATCCGGTCCGGGCTGTCCACCGCCCCGAACAGGCAGTCCGGGCTGCGCGTCACGGCCGGTGCCACCTCGCAATCCCCGTCCGGCGGGAAGTCCTTGCGCGCCTGCGCGGGGCCCGGCACGATCGGGCCGGCCGCCGGCGGCGCGGAGCCCGTTCGGGCGAGCAGGTGCGGCCCGGAGGCGGCGCCCGGGGGCAGCCCGCCCAGGGGGACCGGCGTTGCCGGACCCAGCAGGTTCAGCGTCGTGGTGCCCACCACGAGCGCGAGGACCACCGGCAGCACCACGGCCGTGATGCCCACCGACAGCCCGCGGCGCGGGAGTTCGGAGACCGTGCGGCTGCGGCGCAGTGGCTGCTCGACCCAGCGCATGGTGGCGTAGGCGGGCAGTGCGGCGGCCAGCGTGAGCGCGGCCTTCACCGGCCAGTCCTGGGCTCCGAAGCGGGCCTCCGTGAGGACGAGCACCGGCCAGTGCCACAGGTAGAGGGTGTAGGAGAGCCGTCCCACCGCCGGGGACCCCGCCCCGCGAGCAGCCGGCCGATCCCGTAGCCGCCCGGCGCGTTGCGCTCGCCCCGGCCGGGGATTGCGGCGAGGATCACGGCAGCCGCCCCCAGGGTCGGCACCAGGGCCGCGTGGCCGGGGTAGGGCGTGGCCGCGTCGTACGCGAAGACGCTCCAGACGATCGCCGCGCCACCGGCCCAGCCGCACAGCAGCCGCAGCGGGCGCGGGCCGCGCAGGAGGTGCCAGGGCAGCAGGGCCACCAGCGCGCCGACGCCGAACTGCCAGACCCGCGAGGGCGTGGCGAGGTACGCGAGCGACGGGGAGGCGTCCGTCCAGCGCAGCGACAGGGCGAACGACCCGAGGACCAGCGGTACGGCGGCCAGGGCCACGGCGGCGCGCACGGCGCGGCCGCGGCGCACGGCCCGGACCGTGCCGAGCACGATCAGGGCGAGCAGCGGGGCCCAGAGGAGGTAGAACTGCTCCTCGACGGCCAGGGACCAGAAGTGCAGCAGCGGGCTCTGCTCGTGCCCGGCGGCGAGGTAGTCGGCCCGCTGCGCGACGAACCGCCAGTTGGCGGCGGAGAGCGCCGCCGCGACCACGTCGTGCTCCAGGTCGGCGCGGCGCAGCGGTACGGTCAGCCAGGCCCCGGCCAGGGCCACCGCGCCGAGGACGACCGCCGCGGAGGGCAGGAGCCGGCGGGCCCGCCGGGAGAAGAAGTCCAGGAGCCCGATCCGGCCGGTCGTGATGGCCTCCCGGACGAGCAGGCCGGTGATGAGGTAGCCGGAGACGACGAAGAAGACGTCCACGCCGACGAATCCGCCCGCGAGCCCCGGAATCCCGGCGTGGAAGGCGAGGACCGCGAGGACGGCGAGGGCGCGCAGCCCCTCGATGTCGGGCCGGAACGCCGAGCGGTGCGGGCTGGGCCCGGACTCGCCGCCGGAGCGGGCCGAAGCGCCCGGGGGGCCGGGCGGCGGGGCGGCGTCGCGCGGAGGCTCGCGCCGCGCATCGGGCGTCAGCGAGGACGGCGAGGGAGGTGGCACGGGGGAGTGCATGGTGGTGTGGAGCCTTTCAACTCAGCCAGGGAAGCATGGGGTTGACCCACCCGGAAGCCACCAGGCCGGTGAGCAGGAGCACCGCCGAGGCGGCGAGGGTCTCGGGCCAGCGGCGCGGCAGCACGCCGGTGCGGGAGCGGTCGGCGAAGGCCCGTACGAGGCTGCGCGGACGGCCGCCGGCCGGAGCAGGGCCGGCCTCGGCGGAGGTCTCCTTGCGCCCGGGGGGAACCGACGGGCGCAGCTCGGTGAACAGGTCGCGGACCAGCGGGCCGTTGATCTGGCACTGCACCAGGAAGTAGAGGAGCAGACCCCAGTTGGGCTCCCAGCCGTTGCGGGCCACGGCCAGCGCCATCCCGGCCGCGGCCGCTCCGTTGGAGAGGACCAGCCAGAGCAGTGAGACGCCCACCACCCGGCGGGCCATCCCGCCGGAGCGGGCCGGGCCCCGGGTGCCGGTGGGCACCCAGTCGGCACTGCGGCCGCGCAGCGTGTGCAGGAAGGCGGTGGCGGCGGCGGCGCTCGTCAGGACGTTCGCCCGGATCACCTCCACCCGCCAGCGGGTCCTGCTGATCCGCGGGAGCAGCACGTGCCAGAGCCACAGCGGGGCGAGCAGCGGCAGGACGTGCCAGGGCCGGATGTCGTCCGGGTACCAGAACATCATCACCAGGGGCGGCAGCGGCGCCGCGAAGGTGTTCACGGCGGCGGCCAGGTAGCCGACCACGCCCTCGTAGAAGCACAGCCGCATCCGCCAGGGCGCGCCCATCCCCCGCAGGACGGGCGAGGTGAGCAGGTGGAGGTTGCCCATCGCCCACCGGTACTGCTGGTTGACGAAGGAGGTGACCTCCTCGGGGGAGGTGCCCTTGGCGACCAGCACCGGCACGTACAGGGTACGGAACCCCCGCGCGTGCAGGGCGAGGCCGGTGTACAGGTCCTCGCTGTGGTCGAGGCGGGCGAACCCGCCGGCCAGGTCGATGGCGGCGCGCCGGTAGACGGCGTTGCTGCCGCAGCAGATGGCGGCGTCGCTCGCGTCCCGGGACGGCTGGATCCAGCGGAAGAACCACTCCTGGGCGGAGCCCGCGGCCCGCTGGATCCAGCCCATGGTCCCGTCGGTGTCGAAGCACTGCGGGCTCTGCACGATCCCGACGGCCGGGTCGGCCAGATAGGGCACGAGATGGCGCAGGAAGTCGGGCCGCGGCGCGAAGTCGGCGTCGAGGATGGCGATGAACTCGGCGTTGCTCAGGGTCAGTGCGTGATTGAGGTTGCCTGCCTTCTTCAGGTGCCCCCGGTCCGGCCGTACGACGTACTCGTACCCGTACGAGGCCGCCAGCGCAGCGACTTCGGGCCGGTCGGCGTCGTCCAGCACCCAAGTGGTCAGTGCCCCGGGCCAGTCGACGGCGGAGACCGCGCGGTAGGCGTTGTCCAGGACGGGGAGCGGCTCGCCGCAGGTCGGCAAGTACAGGTCCACGCCGGGGAGTCGGGCGGGCTGCCACGCCCGTACGAGCACCTCGTGCGAGGGCCGGGTCAGCCTGCGTTGGCGCAGGCTGTTCACCGAAGAGAGGACGAGGGCGACGAGGTTGAGCCCCAGGACGGCGAGGAAGGCCCACAGGGCCGGCGTGCGCAGCGCGAAGGTGAACATGGTCGCCGCGGTGAAGACGAAGGCGAGGCTCGTGCTGATGAGGACCCAGCGTCGTTGCGGGCCGAAGTACCAGTAGAGCTCTTCGTCGGAAGGTGGTTGCGGAAGATGATGAAAGGTCATAAAGCCCCCCACGGCTGTTTATGCGCCCGTTTCAGGTGGCCACCATAGCGCCAGAGGTATAGACCATTTGTTTCTGTGCGGCCAACACATCCAATCGGCCACGGGATTGGCGCATCTCATGTGGTCCAGACCTCTGCCGCCACCATTCGACCGGCCGCACCGCCTCCCGCCGGGAAGGTGCAGGTCACGGACAAGTGAACAGACCTGAAAGACTTCCGCCGCCATCCTCCGCCTTCCGGCGGGACGGCGGCGGCCCCCACCCCTCCGAGGAGGGGTGGGGGCCGGTGTGCTGTGCGCGGGGGGCTCAGAAGCGGCTGGAGACGGTTGCTCCGGCGAAGTCCTGGGCGGCGTGCAGGCTGACGTAGAGGTAGCCGGCCGGGGGGTTGTTGACGGTGAGGGTTTCGGTGTTGCCGCTCTGGGTCGAGCGCGTGGTGTAGTTGCCGGTGGTGGCCCAGCTCGTGGGGCTGTAGTACAGGTCGGCGTTCCCGGTGCCGCCCGCGACGGAGATCTTGAGGGAGGCCGTGCCGGCCGGGACGTTCACGTAGAAGTAGCGGTAGTTCCCGGCGGTGGCGGAGACGTTGGAGCGGCTGCAGTCCGCACCCAGCACCCGGAGGTCGGCGTCCGCGCACTCCACCTGGGCCGACCCGAACTGGGTCGTGACGGTGACGTTGGCGAAGCCCTGGACGGCGTGCAGGCTGAGGTAGACGCGGCCGGCCGCCGGGTTGTTGACGGTCAGGGATTCGCTGTTGCCGCTCTGCGCCGAGCGGGCCGTGTAGCTGCCGGTGGTGGCCCAGCCGCTGGGGCTGTAGTAGAGGTCGGCGTTGCCGGTGCCGCCCGAGACGGAGATCTTGAGGGAGCCGGTGCCGGCCGGGACGTCCAGGTAGAAGTAGGCGTAGTTGCCCGTCGTGGCCGAGACGTTGGAGCGGCGGCAGTTGTCACCGAGCACCCGGATGTCGGGGTT
The DNA here is from genome assembly GCF_056428985.1 of Streptomyces sp. CA189. Lineage (NCBI taxonomy): Bacteria > Bacillati > Actinomycetota > Actinomycetes > Kitasatosporales > Streptomycetaceae > Streptomyces > Streptomyces sp. CA189. The sequence goes on from NZ_JBWJVM010000014.1 coordinate 42,320, forward strand.
GGTGCACTCGCCGGGCCCGGCCGTACCGACCGTGACCGACTTGCTGGTGTTGGCGGTGGCGCCCTTGTTGTCGGTGACGGTGAGCGTCACGGTGTAGGTGCCGGCCGCGGCGTAGGTCTTGGCCGGGTTGGCGGAGGTGGAGCCGGTGCCGTCGCCGAAGTTCCAGGCACGGGAGGCGATGGTGCCGTCCGCGTCCGTGGAGGTGTCGGTGAAGCTGACCGCCAGGGCGCTCACGGCCGCGGTGAAACCGGCCACCGGGGCCTGGTTGACCGGCGGGTTGGTGGTGCCGCCGCAGTCTCCGGCCGCGCACTTGACCAGCCAGGCCGCGAAGTCCGCGTCGTAGCGGGTGCCGATGGTGGAGGTGAGCAGCGTGCGGGCGGCCGCCCAGTTGCCGGTGCGGTAGTGGCCGAGCAACGTGGCCACGTCCTGCGGGTGCGACTGGATCAGGTAGCGGACCGCGAGGTAGCCCCACTGGTAGACGCGGGTGGAGTCGGAGTTGTCGTAGGTGGTGTCGAAGAGCGTGCTGAGCTTGTAGGTGTTCTTGCCCGCCTCGGTGACGGCCCGGTCGTAGGTGACGTTGCGGTACGAGTACGAGACGTACTCGGCCAGGCCCTCGACCCACATCACGGTCGGGGTGGTCATCCCGGCGGCGAAGTCGCCGTACATGTCGAAGCGGCCGTCGAGGTAGTGGGTGTACTCGTGGTTGAGGTTCCAGATCTGGAACTCCGGCCGGGCCCACTCCGCCTCGTAGGCGATGAACCGCGGCTGGTTCCCGGTGACCGAGGGGTCGCCCTCCAGGTACATGCCGCCGTTGTCGGTGCTGATCCCGAAGATGGCACCGGCATAGGTCTGGTAGTCGGCGCTGGAGTCGAATGTCACCACCTCGAGCGCGGTGTTCTTGTCGTTGGCGACCGGGCCGCTGTCCTTGACCACGTTGTGGAAGAAGGCGTCCTGGTTGGCCAGGCTGGTGCAGCTCGCGCCGAGCTCGGCGGAGGTCATCTGCTGCGCGACGATCCGCAGGCTCGGGCTACAGGTGTGGTTGACCGTCAGGACGGCGGCACGCACCCGCGCCGGCAGGTCGCAGGTCCCGTAGACGGAGCAGTTGGCCGCGTCGTACGCGGAGGTCATCTCGGCGAGCGGCACCCAGAGCGAGGCGGTCCGGCCGGTGATCGCGGTGCGGTCCAGCAGCTGCTTGACGAGCGGCCGTACGGTCGCCTGGAGCGCCGAGTGCTGGAGGAAGCGGCCCAGTTCCCGTGCGGCGTTGGCCGTCAGGTAGCTCTTGTCCGTGCCCAGGAGGGCGTCGTGGGTGACGGCGAAGTCGCGCAGCACCGTGAGGATGCCCGGGTCGGCCTGGACGGCGGGCAGGAACTCGGCGGTCTGGTGGCCGCGGAACAGGACGGTGTAGGAGTTGTTCACCGCCGCGACCATCGAAGGCGAGCTGTTGTACGAGGCGTTGTAGCCGGTCAGCAGTCGCTTGACGACGCCGAGGTAGCGCGCGTTCTCCTGGGCGCTGTCGATCAGGATGACCGTCTCGGACAGCGTCGAGCCGTTGGCCTGGGTCACGTCGGCCGCGCGCGGAGCGGCGAAGAAGCCGTCCAGGGCACCCCGGATCGAGCTCTTCAGGGCCGGGCCGTAGGCGCCGACGGTGGACTCGTTGTACCACTGCACGTAGTACCCGGCGCGCAGGAAGAGGACGAGCTGCCCGGTCGACGTGCTGTTGTCACCGGGGTACGTGGCGGTGGCGGCGCGCAGGGCATCGGCGACCGAGACCATCTGCGCCTCGCGGAACGCCGCGTGCGCGTCGTTGCCCTTGAGCAGGAACAGCGTGTTCACGCAGTCCATCTCGGAGGCCTTGATCTGCTGGACCAGCGCGGCCCCGGTCTTCGACGTGAAGTCCGCGACGTTGCAGGCCGCGGCGACGGCCTCGGCGGCCGCGGCGGAGCCGGACGCCAACTTCGCCTTGGAAGAGGGCTGTTCGGCGAGTGAGGGCTCCTTGGCGGCCCGGAGCGGGACGCGCTCGGACAGGTCCGCGTCGGGGCGTGCGGCGTGCTCGGCCCTGAGCGCGGCGGCCGCGGCGGCCGGGGTCGAGGGCTGCGGGGCGGCGCCGGACTTCCAGGTCGGAGCGGGCGCGGCGGGCTTCGGTTCGCGCGCGAAGGCCCGGCCGGCGGGGGCGAGCATCGTCAGGCCCAGACAGCAGGCCAGGGCGGCTATGAGGGGCCGGGCACGGCCCATCGTGGTGGGGGAACTTCGCATGAGGGGTGGGCCTCCGAGCCGGTCTGCGGCCGCGCTGGCAACGCGGCGATCGAGGAATGCGGACCGTGACGCCGACGGGAGTTGGTGGGGATTTCAACTCTGTCGTGTACACGGCTATGCAGTGTGCGATGTAACATGGCACACATCACATGGCTCTGGAAGTCCCCGCGGAGCAGTTCTCGGCAACTGAATGACCGCCAGGTGTGGATTCGACGGGGAACCCGTCCGGTTCGCCCCGGCTCGCCCTGGTTCCGTGTCAGCTCGCCCTGGTTCCGTGTCAGAGGGAGCAGAGGGACTCCGCCGGCCGGCTCCGCCCGCCCTCGTAAAGGCGGGTAAAGCCCACCCCGGGCGTCCCGCAGTGCCGCCGCAGCCGCCGCAGCCACCGCATGCGCCGTCCGCGGGCCCCGCCCATACTGGGGGCGTGAGGCGTACCCGTACGGTCTTGCTGTGCATCGCCGGTCTGATGGGCGCGGCCCTTCCGGCGGGGACGGCCGCTGGCGTGGAGACGGCCGCCGCGGCTCCGGCTCCCGCGGCATGCGTGAACTCTCCCGGCCCCGCACAGGGCGACGCGCTCAAGGTCCTCACCATCGCGCAGCAGGCCCAGCGGGAGTTCGGACTGAACTCGGTGGTCCTGCGGGTGTCCTCCGACGGCCGCGAGGTCCTCACCAAGGCCCTCGGGGAGTCGATGACGGGAGTCCCGGCCGAGCCCGCGATGCAGTTCCGCACGGGGTCCGTGGCCATCGTCTACATGGGCGCCGTCCTGCTCCAACTCGTCGACGAGGGCAAGGCGTCACTCGACGACCCCGTGTCCCGCTGGCTGCCGGACGTGCCGCACGGATCCGAGATCACCCTGCGCATGCTGGGCAGTTCCACCTCCGGCCTGCACGACTACGTCACCGACCCGGCGTTCCTCGCCGAGTTGGAGGCCAAACCGTTCCGCAAGTGGACGGCGGCCGAGGTCATCGGCATCGCGACGGACGAGCCGCTCCTCTACGAGCCCGGCACCAACTGGAGCTACTCGCACGCCAACTTCGCACTGCTCGGCCAGGCGTTGGAGAAGATCAGCGGCCTCCCGCTGGACCGGCTGCTGAGGGAACGCGTCTACGAACCGCTCGGGCTGAACGGGACCAGCAACCAGTACACCCCGCAGATTCCGGAACCGGTCCTGCACGCCTTCACCTCAGAGCGCGGCACCTACGAGGAGTCCACCTTCTGGAACCCCTCGTGGACCACCGCTCCCGGTGCGGTCCTCGTCCAGAACATCTGTGACCTGGACCGGTCCGCGCGGGCCGTCGGGACCGGGGAACTGCTGTCCGCGAAGTCCTTCAAGACCCAGCTCGACCCGGGCACCATCGGCCTCGGCCACCCGACGGCCACCTGCCCGGACAGCGTCTGCCTCCTGACCAATACGGCGGCCCACCACTTCGGCCTGGGCGTGATCGTCGTCAACGGCTGGATCCTGACGAACCCGTCCTTCTCCGGCTACGCGGCCATCCAGGCCTACTTGCCGGCGGAGAAGCTCGCCGTCTCCGTCACCGTGACCCAGGGCCCCATGAGCCCCGCGGGCAATTCGGCCCAGACCATAGCCGAACGCATCTCCGCCGCCCTGGCCCCCGGACACGAGCTCAAGATGCGCTGAGCTGCGGTGACTTGGCGTTCGGCCGGGAGCCGCCCGCCGGTGCGCGCTCTGTCGATGCCGCCATGATCCACGCCGCGCCAGAACCGCTGATACGTGTCCTGTACGACGAGTCCCGCCCGGACCTGCGCGATCCGTCCCGGCCGCGGCCGGTCCGCCTGTACGTCTGGGAGCCGAGCCGCACGGAGGGGGACGCACCGGCCCCGCTCGTCGTGGTCTCGCACGGCACCGGGGGCTCGGGCAGCGACATGGAGTGGCTGGTACGCCCGCTGCACGCGGCGGGGTTCCGGGTGGCGGCCCTGGACCACCACGGCAACAACTTCGTCGACGGCTACGAGCCGGAGGGCTTCCTCCACGTCTGGGAACGGCCCCGGGACATCTCCTTCGCCCTCGACGCGCTCGCCCGGGAACAGCCCCTCGGCCCGGTCGGCGTGACGGGGTTCTCCGTGGGCGGCTACACCGCCGCGGCGCTGGCCGGGGCCCGCGTCGATCCGGGGGTCCTGTGGGCCGTGTTCTCGGGCGCGGTCCCGCTGCCGGAGATCCCCGAGTTCCCCGGGGTGCTGGAGGCAAGTACCCGCAGGACGAGTCGACGCGGCGCACGCTGGACGGAGCCGGGGGAGACCTCTCCGATCCCCGGGTGGGGGCGGTCTTCCAGGTGGCCCCGGGAGTCGGCGCGATGGTGACCCGGGAGAGCCTGGAGGCCGTACGCGTACCGGTCGCCATCCGCTGGGGCGGAGCGGACACGATCGCCCCGTACGAAACCGACACGAGGCCGTACCTGGACCACATTCCCACCGCGAGCGGCCGCTCGGCCGGGCCCGCGGTCCGGCACGAGGACTTCATCGCCCCGGAGCCCGCCGACCCGACCGCCCGGGTCCGGGTCGGCGACGAGGCGGCCGCCTTCTTCCTGCACCACCTGAGCTGACCCCGCGTGGGCGGCGGCGGGTCACAGGCTCGCGAACAGCTCCTCGAGGGGCGCCGGTACGCGCTCGGGGTCGAGCGCCTCGACGAGGACGCGGCCGTACCGGATCTTGCGCCCCTTCTTCGTGCCGAGGAAGCGCCGCACCTGCTGCTGCGCGCTGCGGCCCTGCTGCGCGGGCTGGCGCAGGAAGGTCTGCAAGGCGCGGTGGTCCCCCTCCTCCCGGACGAGCTCCTCCACCCCGGGCACGCCCAGCGCGCGGATGAGCTCGTCCTCCAGGTCCGCTGCGCAGACGAAGAAACCCCGCGGCTCCGCACCGGCCCGCTCCCAGCCGCGCGCGTAGAAGCCGCGTTCCCGCTCGTCGCACAGTCCCGTGAGGCGCAGGCCCAGACCCCGGGGTCCGAGGAACCGGGCGAAGCGCCCGACGCTCATCGCGCCGCCCATCGGCAGGACACAGACCCCTTCGGCCGCCAGGTTCCGTCCCCGTCGGGCGGCCAGCGCGTCGACCGCTTCGGCGTCGCTCGCCCCTTCCAGCAGCACGACGGTCCGTACGGGCAGCCGCGCGGCCAGCTCGCGCGCCGCGTCCGCCGCCTCTGCTGCGGCCCCGACGTCACCGAGTCCACCGGCGTCACCGGCCGCCCACGCGGTCACCGCATTCCCGAACACCACCATGTCAGCCATGGGGAGAGTCTCCGCCCCTTCCCGCCGGGGCGGTACGGAATTTCCGCCGATGAGGGCGCCCCCTGCCCGCTCCCTTGCCCGCTCCGCCCGCCCGTGCCGCCCGTGCCGACCGTCCGCGCGGACCCGGACGATCGACCCTAGGATGGACGGGAACCGGGTGCGGGCGGCTCGCCGCTACGCCGCCAGTCCAGGCACGCCCGGGGCGGGAGAGCCATGACAGAGGCCGCCGACACGGCACGGACCGTGATCCTGACCGTGGACGACGATCCGGGAGTCTCCCGGGCCATCGCCCGCGACCTGCGGCGCCGCTACGGAGCCGAGTACCGGATCGTGCGCGCCGAATCCGGCGAATCCGCACTGGAGGCGCTGCGCGAGCTGAAACTCCGAGGCGACCTGGTGGCGGTGATCCTGGCCGACTACCGCATGCCGCAGATGAACGGCATCGCGTTCCTCGAGGAAGCCCTCACCGTGTACCCGGGTGCGCGCCGCGTCCTGCTGACCGCCTACGCCGACACCAACGCGGCGATCGACGCGATCAACGTCGTCGACCTCGACCACTACCTCCTCAAACCGTGGGATCCGCCCGAGGAGAAGCTCTACCCCGTCCTGGACGACCTCCTCACCGCCTGGCGCACCGGCGACCACCGGCCCGTGCCCGCCACCAAGGTCGTCGGACACCGCTGGTCGGCCCCCTCGTCGAGCGTCCGGGAGTTCCTGGCCCGCAACCAGGTGCCGTACCGCTGGTACTCCTGCGAGGAGCCGGAAGGACAGCGACTGCTGCGGGCGGCCGGCGCCGACGGGCAGCGGCTGCCCGTGGTGATCACCCCAGGGGGCACCGTGCTGATCCAGCCGGACGCACCCGGCCTGGCCGCGCACGTGGGCCTCGCGACCACACCCACCGCCGACTTCTACGACCTCGTCGTGATCGGCGGAGGCCCCGCCGGGCTCGGCTCCGCGCTGTACGGGGCCTCCGAGGGGCTGCGCACCGTACTGGTGGAGCGGTCCGCGACCGGCGGACAGGCCGGGCAGAGCTCCCGCATCGAGAACTACCTCGGCTTCCCGGACGGAGTGTCCGGCGCCCAGCTCACCGACCGCGCCCGCCGCCAGGCCGGCCGGTTCGGCGCCGAGATCCTCACCGCACGCGAGGTCACCGGACTGGAGGTCAACGGCGCGGCCCGCGTCGTCCGCTTCTCCGACGGCTCGGCGATCGGCGCGCAGAGCATCATCCTGGCGACCGGGGTCTCCTACCGGCAGCTCGGGGCGCCCGGCTGCGACGGCCTCACCGGGCGCGGGGTGTACTACGGCTCCTCGCTCACCGAGGCCTCCTCCTGCCTGGAACAGGACGTGTACGTCGTCGGCGGCGCCAACTCCGCCGGACAGGCGGCCATGTACCTGGCCCGCGGTGCGAAATCGGTGACGCTGCTGGTGCGCGGGGACTCCCTGGCGGCGTCCATGTCGTACTACCTGATCCAGCAGATCGAGGAGACGGCGAACATCACGGTGCGCACCCGCACCACCGTCGAATCGGCGCACGGCGACGGCCACCTGGAGCAGCTCACGCTGCGCGACGTGGACACCGGGGCGACCGAACTCGTCGACACCCAGTGGATGTTCGTCTTCATCGGCGCAGCCCCGCTCACCGACTGGCTGGACGGTACGGTCCTGCGCGACGACCACGGCTTCATCCTGGCCGGGCCCGACCTCACCCCGGACGGGCGGCCGCCGGCCGCGTGGGAGCTGGACCGGCCGCCCTACCACCTGGAGACCAGCGTGCCCGGCGTGTTCGTCGCGGGCGACGCGCGCGCCCGGTCGGCGAAGCGGGTCGCGTCCGCCGTCGGAGAGGGAGCCATGGCCGTGATGCTCGTCCACCGGTACCTGGAGGAATCGTGAGCGGGCAGTCGATGCCCTGCTCCCCGCAGGAGATCGGCTCGCTCTTCCTCTTCGAGAAGCTCACCCCGGAGCAGCTCGGGCGGCTGTGCGCCGAGGGGCGCGTGGAGCGGTTCGACACCGGCCCCGTGTACACCGAGGGCGACCCCGCCACCTGCTTCTACGTGATGATCGAGGGCACCGTGGTCCTGTCCCGCCGGGTCGGCGGCGACGATGTGGAGGTCGCCCGGACCTCCCAGCGAGGGGTGTACGCCGGGGCCATGCAGGCCTACCTGGGCGACCAGGTCCCGCAGGCGTACAACAACTCGATGCGGGTCACCGAGCCGACACGGTTCTTCGTCCTGCCCGCGCAGTCCTTCGCGGACGTCATGCGGGAATGGTTCCCGATGGCCGCGCACCTGCTGGAAGGGCTCTTCTTCGGCGCCCGGAGCACCCAGCAGGTCATCGGCCAGCGCGAACGGCTCCTGGCCCTCGGCTCCTTGTCCGCCGGCCTCACCCACGAGCTCAACAACCCGGCCGCGGCCGCCGTACGGGCCACCGCCACCCTGCGCGAACGGGTGGGCAAGATGCGGCACAAGCTGGCCCACATCTCGCAGGGGAACTACCCCCGCGAGGCGATCGCCGGACTCATCGAGATCCAGGAACGCACCGTCGAACGCGTGGCCAAGGCCCCGGCGTTGAGCCCCCTGGAGGCCTCCGACCGGGAGGACGAACTCGCCGACTGGCTGGAGGAGCACGGCGTCCCCGAGGGCTGGCGGATCGCACCGGTCTTCGTCCAGGCCGGCCTGGACACGGACTGGCTGGAGCAGGTGGCGGCGAGCGTGGCCGAGGACCTCCTGCCGGCGGCCGTCGGCTGGCTCAACTACACGGTCGAGACCGAGCTGTTGATGGACGAGATCGACGATTCCACCACCCGTATCTCCCACCTCGTGGACGCCGCCAAGCAGTACGCGCAGCTCGACCGCGCCCCGCACCGGGTCGTCGACGTCCACGAACTCCTCGACAGCACCCTGCTGATGCTCTCCGGCAAGATCGGCCCCCGGATCCGGGTGGTCAAGGAGTACGACCGCTCCGTGCCGGACGTGCCGGCCTACCCGGCGGAACTCAACCAGGTGTGGACCAACCTCATCGACAACGCCGTCTTCGCCATCGGGAGCACGGACGGCGAGGGCGCACTGACGGTCCGCACGGCACGGGAGGGCGACCGGCTGCTCGTGGAGTTCCGCGACACGGGGCCCGGCATCCCGTCCGAGATCCGCAGCCGCATCTTCGACCCCTTCTTCACCACCAAGCCGGTCGGCGAGGGCACCGGTCTCGGCCTGGACATCTCCTGGCGGATCGTCGTCAACAAGCACCACGGAAGCCTCCAGGTCGAATCCGCGCCGGGCGACACCCGCTTCCAGGTGCTGCTCCCGCTGACCGCACCGGCATCCGAAGCCGAAGCCGAATCCGAAGCCGAGCCCGAATCCGAAGCCGAGCCCGAGCACGAGCACGAGCACGAGCACGGCCCCAAGTCCGAGCCCTCCGAGGAGCCCGTATGACCGCCATAGACGGAGTCGACCCGAGCGTTCCGCCCTCCGGCAGCGGCTGCGCCGCGTGCGATGCGGTGGGCGGCTGGTGGTTCCACCTGCGGCGCTGCGCCCAGTGCGGCCACATCGGCTGCTGCGACTCCTCGCCGGCCCAGCACGCCACCGCCCACTGGAATTCCACCGGCCATCCCGTGGTGCAGAGCTACGAGCCGGGCGAGGACTGGTTCTGGGACTACGCCGCCGAGGAGCTGTACGAGTCCGGCCCCGAGCTGACCCCGCCCTCCGGCCACCCCGCCGACCAGCCGGCCCCGGGCCCGGCCGACCGGCTCCCCGAGGACTGGACCCGCCGCCTCCACCGCTGATCCGGGCGGCCCGGAGCGGATTCGGAGCGGATTCGGAGCGGATCAGAAGGGCTTGGTCGGCAGGTACTTGCCGTCCAGGGTGATGACCGCGCGCTCCCCGCCGTCGGGGTCGGCGACCTTCTTCACGTCCAGCTTGAAGTTGATCGCGGAGACGATGCCGTCACCGAGCTGCTCGTGGACCAAGGCCTTCAGCGTGGTGCCGTAGACCTGGAGCATCTCGTAGAAGCGGTAGATCGTCGGGTCGGTGGGGGCACCGCCGGGGACCGAGCCGCGGGTCGGGATGGTCTGCAGCAGCCGTGCGTCGTCGGCGTCCAGGCCCAGGAGGCCGGCCACGGCCTCGGCCGAGGCCCGGGGCAGCGGGTGCTGGCCGAGGACGGCCGCGGTGACGAAGGCCACCGACAGGCCCGCGGCGTCCGCGATCCGCTGCCAGGTCAGGTCCTCGCGGATCTTGGCGTCCACGGCCTTGACGGCCAGGGCCTGACGGGCGGTGTTGTCGAACTGGGCGTGCACCATGAGAGGGCTTCCTTTCGGTGAGCCGCTCACCGGGTGTGGGGGAGAGCGGCGGATGGGGTGGGGGGAACGCGGGTCGGGGACCCGAGGGGGTGCGGCGGTCAGGCCGCGGGGGAGGCCGGCCGGGAGGAACCGAGTTCCTCCACGCCCCCGGCCCGGATGTCGTAGACCCAGCCGCGCAGGGTCACCGACCCCGCGGCCAGGGCGCGGGCCACCGAAGGATGGGTGGCCAGGTTCGCCAACTGGGCGCGCACGTTCTCGCGTACCAGGGCATCGACCCCCGGCGCGTCCTCCTCGGCGCCGGTACGGGCCAGAGAGGCGTCCGCGTGGCGCAGCCAGCCGGCGACCGCCGGGGCGCCGCTGAGGTCGTGCCGCTCGGCCAGGGCCGTCATCGCGCCGCAGGCGGAGTGCCCGCACACCACGATGTCGCTCACGCCCAGGACCGCGACGGCGTACTCGATGCTGGCCGCCACCCCGTCCGTGCCGGGGGCGTGGGCGGGTACGAGATTGCCGGCGGTACGGATGACGAACAGCTCGCCCGGCTCGCTCTGGGTGATCAGCTCCGGCACCACCCGGGCGTCGGAGCAGCTGATGAACAGGGTGCGCGGCCGGTGGGCCGTCGCCAGCTGGGCGAAGAGCTCCGCCTTGGCCGGGTAGACCTCCCGCCGGAACTGCGCGACGCCCTCGATGAGGTCGTGCATGGTCACTCCCTTCGATGACTGCCGACCTGTGAGGCCGACGAGATCCACCATGCACGACCTGCACCTATAGCGTCCAAGACGCATTAGGCATGTCTGCTATAGATGACGTCTATACTCGGTTCCATGGCTCTGGAACTCCGTCACTTGCGCTACCTGCTCGCCGTCGCCGAACACGCGAGCTTCACCCGCGCCGCCGAAGAACTGCGGATCTCCCAGCCGACCCTCTCGCAGCAGATCAAGCAGCTCGAAGGCACCATCGGCGTCCAGCTCCTGGACCGCACCGGGCGTGGCGGGGTCCGCCTCACCGACGCCGGCGAAACCTACGCCCACCACGCCCGCCGGGCCCTGCGAGACCTCGCCGCCGCCGAACGCGCCGTCCACGACGTGGCCGACCTCTCCCGGGGCCACCTCCGGCTGGCCGTGACGCCGACCTTCACCGCCTACCTCGTCGGGCCGCTGGCGGCGGAGCTCCACGCCCGCCACCCCGGCATCACCCTGGACGTGAAGGACATGGCCCAGGACCGCATCGAGGCCGGCCTGCTCGCCGACGAACTCGACCTGGGGATCGCCTTCGACGGCCCGCACCTGCCCGGCATCACCGCGGCCCCGCTGTACGCCGAGACCCTCAGCCTCGTCACCGCCGCCCGCCCCGCCACAGGCCCGCACCCGCCCCTGCCCGTGGCCGGCCTGGCGGACCGTCAACTAGCTCTGCTCAGCGGAGATTTCGCCACCCGCGGTCATATCGACTCCTACCTGGCCGACCACCGGGTGCGGCCGCGCATCGCGGTGGAGGCCAATTCGGTTCAGAGCCTCACCGAAATCGTCCGGCGCACCGACCTCGCGACGGTCCTGCCCGACGCGGTCACGGAGGACCACCCCCACCTCGCGCCCGTTCCCCTGGAACCGGCCCTGCCCACCCGCACCGTCGCCCTCCTCGGACGCGAGAACGCCTACCGGAGCGCCGCCGCACGGGCGTTCACCCGGCTCGCCCACCACCACGTCCGGGCCCGCGGCTACACCCCGGCCTGACCGTCATCGCCGCGGCCGGCGCGGCGCAGGGCGGCGGGGGTGGTGCCGTACCAGCGCTTGACGGCCCGGCGCAGGGCGCGGGCGTCGGCGTAACCGCTCCGGGCGGCGATCGAGTCGACGCTCAGGTCGGTGCCGTGGAGCAGCCGGGCGACGTGGTCCCGGCGCACGGTCTCGACCTCCTCGCTCCACGTCGTGCCGTGTTCTTCGAGGCGGCGCTGCAGGGTCCGCGCGCTGATGGTCAGGCGCCGCGCCACCGAGGACAGCGTCGGCGCGCCCTCGTCGTGGGCGGAGGCCAGGGCGGTACGGAACAGGTCCAGCCAGTCGTGCAGCGGGATCGCGCTGGCCAGGGTCTGCTCGGCGTGCCGCCGGAGCACGGTCGACAGCCCGGGCTGGGCGTGTGGCGCCGGGGTGTTGAGATCGGCGGTACGGAAGGTGATCGAACTGGTTGGGGCCTCGAACTCGATGTTCCGGGTGCCGTAGAGCTCGATCAGGGCGTCGTGCCGCGGCGGCGCCTTGGCGGCGAGGGAGACCTGCAGGGGAACGAGGCACCGCCCCGCGGCTTCGCCGAGCCGGCGGCGGTACAGGCCGAGGGCGTAGCCGCGGATGCCGCAGGCCGCCTCGTGGGCGATGTCGGCCTGGTTGACGTGGCTGATGGTGACCCGTTCGCCGTCCTCGGCGATCCGCATGCCGTCGGTCAGAGGGTCGGCGACGGCGGCGAAGTGGGCCGCGGCGTCCCGGATCCCCTCGAGCGGAGTGGGTGCGGAGGTGATCAGGTAGTCCCAGACCCCCAGGGTGCCGATGCTCGACTCCCGCGCCAACAGCACGGACATCTCGGTCCAGTGGGCGTGGACCGTCGTGAGCTCCGCGATCCGGATGGCCGTCGCCGAGGGAGTGCGGAACAGGTCGTCGTTGAGGTGCTGGGGCGCCATGCCCGGCAAGTGGGCGTATCCGTGCGGGCGTATGCCGACCAGCCGCGCGACGTTGACGCTCAGACGGGCGAGGGCGGAGGAGGTTGTCCCCTGATGTGCGTGCGAGACCACAGCGACAGAGCATAGTCCAGCGTGAATGACCAGGTCATCGTGGGGGTTGGGCGCCTGCGGTCCCCAACACGGCGCGCAGGGTCCCCCCGTGGCGCATCCGGTCCCCTTGCTGGCGCGTGCCGTCATGGGTGAGGTGAACTGCCCGCCCGTAGCGTGGCGTTCGTTCTCGCACGTACGGACGGCACGCACGGCACGGACGCGGCGGAGCCCCCCCACGGGGGTGGGGGGCTCGCGATCCGGCCGAGCAGGGACCGGCGCCCGGCCTCCGCGCCGAGGGCGCTGCGCGGGACAACGCAACCGGATGCCGGGGGAATCGACCCTTCTTCACCGGCCCGCCCTGGACGCGCGGCCGGCCGGGGAGGCCGTGCTCAGCAGCGGCGGCGGTCCTGGGTGACGGCGCCCTGGGCGGTGGCCACCGTGCGGTCGTAGCAGCCGCCCGGCACTCCGGTCCCGTACAGCCGGTAGCGGGCGGAGGTGGTGGCGACCGCGTGCCGCTGGTCGCGCGGGACGTTCGCGGTGTAGGTCGCGTCGCCCGTGTACCGGTCGTCGAGCCGGGACCGGCCGGTCTCCCGTCCGCCGCGCAGGACCACGGTGTCCGCGCGGTCGCCGAGCGCGATGACGGTGCGGAGCCGGTCGCCCGTCCCGAGGGTGGTCTCGCCGTCCATGGTGTACGTCCGGCTGGTCCGCGTGGTGACGGCTCCGCGTGTCACGCTCTCCTCGTCGGTCCAGGTCGCGGCGAGCGCGTCCCGGTCCTCTCCCTCGGTCCAGCGGTGGACGGAGCTGTGGTGCACCGCGCGGCTGACGGTGGTCGTGACCCGGCCGTGGGAGGTGTCCAGGTACCCGGCCACGGTCAGCCGGTGCCCGCCCTCGGTGTCCACCCGGTGCTCGGCGCCCGGCGCCGCGGGCGTCCAGCGCGACGAGTTGGCCGGATCGCTCTGTTCCTCGCGTGTCAGGGCCCCGCCGACGACCTCGCGGCCCGCGTCCTGCCAGAGCAGCAGATTGGTGGGGGTGCTCCAGCCGCTCTGCCCGGCCGGAACCCCGGCGACGGAGACCTCGATGCGGTGCGCACGGCCGTCGTTGAGGAGGGCGGCGTACGGGGTGAGGTCGTAGCGGACCGGCTGCACGTCGAAGGCGCGCGGGCCCGGGGTGACGTACCAGAGGAACGGGTTCGACCAACCGCCGGTCCAGACGGTGGGGAAGGGCGCGGCGATGCCGGCGAGCCTGCCGTCGACGGAGATCCGGACCTCGCGGTGGGGGCCGCCGGCGGCTTTGCAGGAGTACGGGGCCGGGTCCGGGGCGGTCAAATACCAGTACTCCTCGCAGCCGCCGCCGGAGCCGGTGGCGTAGACCTCGGCGAGGAGGCGCTCCGTATTGCGCGGGAGCGTGACGGCCGGGGTGGTGAGCGGGAGGACCCGGTCCGGGGGGACGACCCGCTCCGGCGCGCGGCCGGCTGCCGCGCCGCCCTCGGCCGCGTAGAAGGTCAGGGTCACCTTGACGTCGATGACACCGGTGTAGGTGTCGTTCACGACGTTGCCGATGAGCATCTCGACGGGCTGCGGGCGGCTCAGGGTGTCGCGGTACTGGGTGACGTCCTTCTCGACGGACCAGGTGATGCCGTCCGGCGAGGGCTGGGGGGTGGAGGTGCGGAAGAGTTCCACGCCGCCGAGGGAGAGGTGGCCGAGGCGGTCGTACTGGCGCCCCTTGACCTTGCCGTCGAGACGGAGCACCACCTTCGCCCAGTCGGACGGGCCGCAGGCGGTGGGAGGCGAGTAACTGCCCCGGTACGGGGTGAAATCGCGGAACTGCGCTGCGGCGAGGGCCACTTCGCAGGACCGGGTCGTGGGCCGGGCAACGGGCGGGGCGGCGGTGAGTGGATCGTGCCAGTCCGTTCCGAACTCGGAGGGCGGTGGCGGCCGCGTACCCGGCGGCGTCACCGTCGGCGCGGGGGCGGCGGCCGGGGTGGGTGCGCCGCCGGGTCCGGCCGCCGCTGCCGGGCCCGCGGCCGTGAGGGTGGCGGCCGCGAGGGTGGCGGCCGCGAGGGCGAGCGCGCCGAGCGCGCCCGTGAACCTGTGTCGTCTCATGGGCCCGGAGTGAAACCCGGCCCGGCGCGGGGGCGCCAGAGCCCGTGACCCGGCCCTGGCCGGATCCCGTCGCCGAGGGGGGCTGGCAGCGGATCCCGCCCCGCCGCCCGCCGGCCTTCTGACCGAAGCGTGCCGTTCTTGTCCCTGCTTGGTAACAGGCGTCTGGGACAGCCGGGGCGAGGGAAGTCCGTTAGTGCAGGCCGGCCGGGGTGCCGGTACGGAGCAAGGCGCGGGCCGGGGCGCCCCGCTGCCGGGTTGCACCTGGCCATCGCGGTCTGCGCTGATCATCATTCATCATCGGAAGCCGACAGCGGCCGCCCAGGGCCGACAACGGGGGAACACCATGAACACTGCTGCCCGTACGAACCGCAGGGGCTGGAAGTCCTATGTCCTCGGGATCGCGACCGTCACCGCGCTCCTCGCCTCCGCGGCGTGCTCGCCGAGCGGGGCCGACGACAAGCCCACGGCCACGCCGAGCACTCCGGGTACGCCGAGCGGGACCGGGTCCCCGGGCACGCCGAAGCCCGGCGACACGCCCTCGGTGAAGCCGACCCCGGGAGCGACCGACACCGGCGGCACCGGCGACGGCGCCATCGCCCTCTGCGCCCCGGGCGACGTCTCGATCACCACCAGCACCGAGGACGAGAAGAGCGAGGGTGTCCGGCACATCCTCCTCACCGTCACCAACACCGGCAAGAAGGCGTGCAAGGTCTACCACTACCCCCACGTCCAGCTCGGGGACGCCCAGCGACTGGTCCCCGAGATCAAGGAGAGCGCCCCGACGCCCGGCGCGCCGTTCGCGACCCTCGAGCCGGGCAAGGAGGCGCACGCCGCGCTGCTCCTGAACGGCCCCATGGACGAGGCCCCGGCGAAGACCATGACCGTCCAGCTCCAGGGCGCGAAGCCCGGGAGCAAGACGGGCGAGCCGATCAAGGTCGCCTTCCCCGGCGTCGACACGGTGTACTACAACGACTTCGCCAAGGTCACCCACTGGATGACCGCCTCGGGTCTCGCCCTGCGGTTCATCATGTCGTCCTGACGATCCGGCCCTCCGGACCGTCCTCTAAGGTGACTCCACCGGCCGGTCCGCGCGCCCCGTGCGTGCGGCCAACGGCCTTGTGGTCAGGGGGAGTCACTGCGGCCCGGCGACCCGCCGGAGATCGGCGGGTACCGCCTGCTGGCACGGCTCGGCGAGGGCGGCATGGGCGAGGTCTTCCTGGCCCGGACGGCGTCCGGCCGGCCGCTGGCCCTGAAGACCGTCCACCGGGAACTGAGCAGGGATCCCGACTTCGCCGACCGCTTCGCGCGGGAGATCCGCGCCAACGACCGCGTACGTTCCGCGTGGACGGTCTCGGTGGTGGACTTCAGCGCTCCGGGAGCGTCCCCGCAGTGGCTCGCCACGGAGTACGTCGCCGCGCCCTCCCTGGGCGAGTGGGTGCACCGGCACGGACCGCTGACCGTACCGGCCCTGCGGAGCCTGGCCCGGGAACTGGCGGCCGCGCTCGTGGCCGTACGGGCGGCGGGCGTGGTCCACCGCGACATCAAGCCGGGGAACGTGCTGCTCGGCCGGGAGCGGTCCTTCCTCATCGACTTCGGCATCGCGCGTGCCGTGCACGACCCGCGCCACACCCGGACGGGCGCGGTCATCGGCACGCCCGGCTTCCTCGCCCCGGAGCAGGCGACGGGAGCCGTGGCCGAGGCCCCGGCGGACGTGTTCTCGCTCGCCGCGGTACTGGTCTACGCGGCCACCGGCCGCAGCCCCTTCCTGGCCGACGGCGAGGAGCTGGAACTCCCCGGCCTCCTCTACCGGATCGTGCACGCCGAGCCCGCCTTCGACGGTGTTCCGGAGGAGCTCCGCCCCCTGCTGGGGGAGTGCCTGGCCAAGGAGCCGCAGCGGCGCCCGGCCACCGAGGAGTTGCCGGCCCGGGTCGGCCCGGCAGGGCAGGAGTGGAGCGGGGCGGTACCTCCTTCGCTGGCGGCGGAGGCAAGCCGCCGGGAGGCCGAACTGCGCCGCATCCTGGCCGCATCAGAGCCGCTTTCCGTGCCCGTTCCCCTGCCGCCGACGCCTCCCCCGACGTTTCCGGTGACGCCGCCGATGCCCTCCTCCCCTCCCGCCGGGAGACGCCGCGTTCCCCGGGCGGCTGCGGCGGCCGCCGCCGGCGCCGCCGTCCTCGCCGGCGCGGCCGTCCTCGTGATCAAGATCCCTTGGGGCGGGGACGGGGGCGCGGACGGATCCGCGCCCCGTCCCCGTCGGCGATGCCGCGCTCCTGGGTCGGTACGTGGACCGGCACCGGCCCCGGGACCCCCGACGCGGACGGAGTCTCGCGGGCCAGGACGGGGGAGTTCTCCGTCACGGTCACGCTGAACGCCGGGGCGGTCGGCGACCTCGTGGGCCGGCAGGTCAGCGAGGTGAAGGAGGCCGCCACCGGGCGGAACCTGGGGTGTACGGAGGCCCTGGAACTGCGGCAGACGAGCGGGGACAGGGCGGTCTTCGCGGCGGTGACCAGCCGTCCGACCGACCCCGCGGCCACCTTTACCTGCCCCGAGGGCAACCTCTACGTACTGACCCTGGCGGAGCCCGACCGGCTGAGGCTGGAGGCCGAAGGGGCCCAGTCGGCGGGCGCCCCCGAGGCACTGACCCGCAGCCGGTAGGCCGTCTCCTTCGGACCTTGCCCGGCCCGCCTAGAGTCCGGGACCGGGCCGGGCCGACAGGCGCCCCGCCGCGGTGTGGCAGAGCCAGCCGGCCGCCGCGCCGACCGCGTACCAGAACAGGTCGGGCGGATTGAAGGTGGACCCGAGGACGAGGCGGGCGACCGTGCTGTGCCGGGAGAGCTCCGCCGGCACTCCGGTGAGCTGGAGGAACTCCACCGCCCAACTGAGCGCGAGAGCGGCCGCGGCGGCCCGCAGGGCCGTGACCCGCGGTACGGCCAGCACGACGAGCGCGAAGATCAGTGCCGTGTACAGCGCGTCCCCGCCGTACTTGGCCGGGCTCCCCGTCGCCACGGCCCGTAGCCCCAACCCCGCGCCGACGGTCAGCACCACCGCCCCGGCTGCCGCGAGACGGGTGCGGGCAGCCCGGCGGGGTCCGACACGGTCACGACGTACGGGCAGGAGGGTGATCACGGGGACCACCCTGCCCGACGGCCTCCGCCCGCCCTCTCCCGCTTCCGTCAGGGAGAGGCACGTGGGCCCCGTACCCAGGCGGGTTGAGTAGGGCGACTCATGCCGGACCGGGCGCCGGCCGACACGCTGGAGAGACGAAGACCGCACTCCCCGGAGGTTCGATTCCATGATCAGCCACGTCGCCGCCGCCCTGGCCCCGGTGTTCGGGCGGATGACCGTGTCCGAGGACGTGTCGGGCCCCATCGCCGGCGGAACCATCCTGGCCGCCAACCACACCAGCCTGGTCGACCCCGTCATCGTGGTGGCCGCCCTGCGCCGGCTCGGCGTCGACCCCGTGATCATGGCCACGGCCGGGCTGTGGCGGGTCCCGGTGCTCGGCGGCGCGCTCGCCCGCGAAGGGCACATCCCGGTCCACCGGGGAACGGCCCGCGCGGCGAGTTCGCTCGCCGACGCCGCCGAGGCGCTGGCGGCGGGGCGGTGCGTGCTCATGTACGGGGAAGGCGGGATCCCCGCCCGCCGCGACTCCGGGGAAGCCGCGCCCCTGCCCTTCCGCAGCGGCCTGGCCCGCCTCGCCGGGGCCACCGGGGCACCCGTCCGCCCGGTCGGTCAGGCCGGCGCCCGCCGCGTGAGCTCCGGGACGACGGCCAAACAGCTCGCCGGGATCCTCACGGCCCCGGTCCGCCGGCCACGCTCACACGTCCACGTGGGCGCGCCCCTGTTCCTGCCGGACGGCCTCTGCGAGGCGACGGCGGCGGCCCACGGGGCGGTCACCTCGGCCTGGCACACCGCACTGTCCGGGCTCGTCGGCGCCGGCAGGCCGTAAGCCGTGCGGGAGCCCCGGCTCCGACGGGCCCGTCGGCGGACCGGTCGCAGGGCCGCCAGGTCGCGGGCGGCGAGTTCGGGGCGGGCGGTCAGGGCGGTGCGCACGGCGTCCAGGACCGGCAGTTCGGCGTGGCCGTGGGCCGGCTCCGACCGCAGCGGTTCCTCCGGCAGGCCCAGTGTCCCCGAGGGGGGACCTCACCCCGTTCTGGACGGAACACAGGATCCGCTGACCACGTCCGACACGAACCCCGGGCGCGAACGGATCTTCCGGTGGCACCATGGCGTGTCATGGCAGAGGACAGCAGCAGCACGTTCCAGGCGGGCCAGACGGGGCTCATCGTCAGGATTCCGGAGGCCGAGCCGGCCGTCCGCGGGTGGCGCGAACGGCTCGACCCGTCGGCCCGGGGCGGGGTTCCCGCACACGTCACCGTGCTCTTCCCGTTCCTCGAGGAGAGCCGAGTGGATCCGCTGGTCCACGCCGCGCTCGAGGACGTGCTGCGCTGCCACCAGGCGTTCGACCTGCGGTTCGAGAAATGCGGACGGCTTCCCGAGGTCCTGTACCTCGTTCCGGAACCCGCCACGCAACTGATCCGGCTCACGGAGGCGATCGCCGACCGCTGGCCCGAGGCTCCGCCGTACGGCGGCCGGTTCGCCGAGATCGTGCCGCACCTGACCATCGCTCAAGGCCAGGACGAGGCAGTCCTGGAGGAGATCGAGGCCGACCTCGTCGGCAGGCTCCCGTTCACCTCCCGCGTCTCGTCGGTCGAGCTCATGGTCCACGACGGCACGACGTGGCAGCCGCGGGCGTCGTTCGCACTCGGAGACCGACCCCGACCCCGCCCCTGAGCCCTCTCGGGGTCGGGTTCGGGGTCGGCCCCGGGTCGGTCCCCGATGTCCGCCGTGCGGGCCGTCCGTAGCGTCGTTCGCATGTCGAGAAACGGGAAGAACGTGGCCGGTGGCAAGCGCCGGATGTCGCCTTGGAAGCGGGCGCTGCTGATCCTCGGTGCGCTGGTCGCGAGCTTGGCCCTGGTCATCGGCGTGCTTTTCACCTGGCTCTACACCGGAGCCAAGGTGTCCACCGTCGGCGCGGTGGACTTCCGCGACGCCCTCGCGGTGCCGCCCCTCGCTGCGTCCACCGTGGAAGCCGACGGAACCCGCGTCTTCGACCTGCGGATGCAGACGGGAGAGACCGAGTTCACCCCCGGGGCAAGAACCCCCACCTGGGGGTTCAACGGGAGCCACCTCGGCCCCACCCTGCGCGCCACGAAGGGGGAGAAGGTCCGGGTCAAAGTGGCCAACGCCCTGCCGGAGGCCTCCAGCGTCCACTGGCACGGTATGCACCTGCCCGCCGCGATGGACGGCGGCCCGCACCAGACGGTGCCGGCGGGCGGCAACTGGGCCCCCGAGTGGACGGTCGAGCAGCCGGCCTCGACCCTCTGGTACCACCCGCACCCGCACGGCGCGACCGAGTCGCACGTCCAGCGCGGCCTCGCGGGCCTGTTCCTCCTGGACGACGCGCAGTCTGCGGCTCTTCCCCTGCCCCGGACGTACGGGGTCGACGACATCCCGGTCATCGTCCAGGACGTGTCCTTCGACGGCGCGAAACTGGACCACGGCCACAAGCCGATGCGCAACGTCGGGTTCCTCGGCGACCGGACGATGGTGAACGGCACGCTCGACCCGTACGTCACCGTCCGGGACGAACTGGTCCGGCTGCGCCTGCTGAACGCCTCCACCGCACGCGTCTACACCTTCGGCTTCGACGACGGCCGCGCGTTCCGGCAGATAGCCTCGGACGGCGGCCTCCTCGAAGCCCCGCACACGACCGACCGTCTGCGCCTGTCGCCGGGGGAGCGCGCGGAGATCGTCGTACGCGTACGAGCGGGCGAGCGGACGGTCCTGCGCTCCTACCCCCTGGACGCCGGCCTGGACTTCTGGAACCAGCGCTTCGGGGGAGGCGACGACTCCTTCGACGTGATGCAGCTGCGCGCGGCCCCCACCCTGAGGCCGTCGGCCGAGCCGCCGGCAGCGCTGGCGGCCACGACGCTCCCCACCGGCGAGGACTCGGTCCGCAGCCGCGTCTTCGAGCTCAAGATGTCCGGCATCAACGGCCGGAAGATGGACATGTCCCGGGTGGACGAGACGGTCACCCGCGGCACGGCCGAGACCTGGACCCTCCGCAACAACGACGGGATGCCGCACAACTTCCACGTCCACGACGTCCAGTTCCGCGTACTCGACATCAACGGGGCAGCCCCGCCCCCGCCGTTGCGCGGGCCGAAGGACACCGTCTTCATCCCGTCGGGTTCGACGGTCCGCATAGCCCTGCGCTTCGACGGCCCCGCGGACCCGGACACCCCGTACATGTACCACTGCCACCTGCTCTACCACGAGGACGAGGGCATGATGGGCCAGTTCACGGTGGTGGACCCAGGCCGGACGGCGCCCGCCCCCAACCCCCTGCCCTCCTCCGGCACACACCGGCACTAGGCCGCGACGCGCCCGTCGCTGCCCGCGGGGAAGGGCGGGCGCAGCGGGACGGGCAGCGGTGGGCTGCTCCGCCGAGCAGCCCACCGTGTGCAGGAACCCGTCAGCCCTGGTTCAGGGGCAGGGCGAGGTCGGTGACCTGGCGGTTCTTGGGGAAGGCCCCCAGATCGTGGGCGGCCCCGGTGAGGAGGTTGATCCCGGACAGGCGGAACGCGCTGCCCGTGTTGAGGGCGGCGAAGCCCTGGTTGGTGCCCTGCTGCGGGGAGAAGTAGATGTCGAAGCCGGCGTCCGGACCGGCGTTGACGCCGAGGTTCCCGGTCGGGGCGAGCATGCCGGCATTGGCCGGGGACTGGAGGGAGACGCGGTCGGCCATGGTGTCGATGTCGAACAGCGAGGTCGCGGTGGCCGCGTTGAGGTCGTTGTTCGTGTACGCGGCTCCGGTGACACCCATCGCGGTGGACGCCGGCGTGGTGGGGTTGGTGAGGGGGCCGTCGACCGTGGTGGTCAGCGGGGCCGCGTTGTCGTCGATGTTGTGGCGGAGGTTCTGCCCGGTGTCGCTGATGACACGCAGCCGGTTGGCGGCCGGGTTGAAGTCCACCCCGAACCGGGCTCCGGTCAGGACCACGGTGAGCTGGGAGACCTTCACGGCCTTGGCATTGCGCGTGTTGAGGGTGTAGACGCCGCCCTTGTCGCCGACGCCGTAGAGCTTCTCGTTCTGCACGCGGAAGTCGATGCCGACGATCTTGGCATCGCCCCGGAGACCGGACACCTTACCGATCGACATGCTCTTTGCGGGCCGATCGACCGCGAACTCCACCAGCCGCTGGTCGGAGGTCAGGCCGATCGCGGTGAGCGAACCGCGCTCCACGCGGTCCATGGCGGGGCCGGCGCCGCCGTCCGCGGAGGCCAGGACGGGTGCGGACAGGGCGGCGGCCAGAGCAGCCGCGACGGCGATGGTGGTCTTGCGTGTACGCATGGTTCTCCCCGAGAGGTGGGTCGGCCCCGCTTTCGGCGAGAGCGGGATCCGGACGGGGTTCGCAGCAGGCGGTCCATCGGACTGGCCGAGCGGGCAAGGACCACCCCGACGGGGCCATAGTCCGTTTGTCGGCCTACGTGCCGGTCGCCCCGGAAGCCGCCGCCTTCGCCTCCCGCGGGGTGGCTGCGGCTGAGGCTCGGCTCCGCCGCTTTAAGGGCGGGTGTCCCATCGGTGGAGCAGGGACCCGTCCCCGCCGAAGACGTCCATGAGGTAGCCCTGGGCCGTGGAGAGCTGTTCGAACCGCGTGAGGTACGAGACGACGGAATCCCGCTGCTTCTCGAAAAGCGAGTTCCCCGAATCGGTGTGCGTGGTCCGGAGGATCAAGAGCGGAGCCCCCTCGGGACCCGCCTCCTGCTGGATGGCGTACACGGTCTCGTCCCCGCCCGCCCGCTGGTACCGCTCGGCCAGCGCAAGGGCGGTCGACGGTGCGGCCGTACTCGTCACGGTCGGCCCGGCCGACGAAACGGCACCCTCCCGGTCGGTACAGGCCGTCAGGAGAAGGGCGCAGCCGGCGACCACGCAGACGCCGATGTGCCTCCTGGAAACCGTTCGTATCCGCATTCGCCTTCGCATCCCTTTCCGAGTCCGAGTCCGAGTCTGAGTCCGCATCCGCATCCGCGGGACGCTCCTCACCTCACGGGCCATGAAGCCACATCGGCCTCGTCCTCACCCACCCTTTGCGTCTTCTCGGACGCCACAGGTCCCAGGGGAGCGGGCCTTGTTCCCGCAGGCCCGTCCAGTACGGCGGCGCGCAGGCCGGCGAAATCGGTGCGCACCGGGTCCAGAGTGAGGAGGGAGGAGAGGTTCAGGGTGCGCTGTCCGGGCCTGCGCTCGTCGAGCACGGAGGTGGGCAGGACGTAGAAGGTCCACTGGGTGAGGTCCAAGGGGTCCAAGGTCTTCTTGTCCTGGTGCTTGAGGAGGCAGAAGACGTACACGTCCGCGCGGCGGAGGCGGGCCGGGTCCACTTCCCCGGTGACCGCGTCCCAGCCCTCGGCGGGGGCGATGGAGAAGCTGATGGCGGACAGCCGGGTCTGGCCCCACTCCTGGAGGTAGGCCGCCGACTTGACCTCGACCTGGGGCCCGCCGGGCACCCGGATGTCCACGGAGTCCCAGTCCACCCGCGTGCCGTCTGCCACTCCGAGCGCGAGGGCGACGATGTACTCGGCGAGCGCTCCGCGCAGCGTGTTGCCGACCACCCCCGAATACGCCCACGCCCAGAAGCCGAGCAGGCTTCCATGGGCGGAGCCGTCCAGATGGAGGGGTTCTTCCCCCGTACGACGGCGAGGCAGTATGGCGCCGAGTGATTCAGTCATGGACACATTCTCCGACCCGCGGCCGGGACCGGAGGACGCGGGTGGGGTGCCTGAACTCGGAGGCGGGGTCCGAGGCGTTGGAAACTCGTCGGGACTGACACCTGGGTGTGACGGAAGGCCGAGCGGGCGGCTCCCGTCGTGAGGCCCGTCTACTGTGCGGACCAAGGCCGAGCAGTCCATCGTGGCGACCTGAGGAGGAATCCTGTGGCATCGCAGTACGAACCCGAGCACGCGCCCGCGGGCGATGTGGGCGCAGCCCTGTTGTTGATCGATTCCCGGCTGAAAGGCATTCACGACGGCAGGACCGGGACGGATCCCGAACAGCAGGCGCTGATCGACCAGTACGCCTCGTCGCTCGGCCCCGAGGAAGCCGACGACCTGCTGGACGGGGCGTGCACGCTCATCTACATGTTCATGATGTGGCTGCGCAGGGCCCACGAGGACCACGGCAAGGACGTCCTCGAGTACGTCGTGCCGAACATCGTCGCCACGCTGCGCATGATGCCCAGGAGCGTCCGTCCCCAGGCCATCCCCACCATGGCCGGCCTCGTCATCGCGGCGGGCACCGGCCTCAGCCCCAACCTGTGGCGCAAGCAGTACGGAGACTGGACCGAGGCGGAGATGAATCCGCTGGAAGCCACGGCCTTCCTGCTCGCGGAGTACATCAACCGCATGACCGGCGACCCCGATTTCGCCACCCGCCTGATCACCGACGCCCTGGCCGACGCGGAAGCGGACTGACGTGGCCCGTCCCTCCGCGAGAGCCGCCCTGGGGGCGATCACCGCGATTCCGTGATGTGGTGCTGGGAGCGCCGATGAGTTTTACGGCGACCGGCTGTCTACCCCTGTGTAGACCGAAACCCCAGCAGCCGCCCCGGAAGGGTGAGGAACATGAAGTACATGATCCAGATGAACGTGCCTGCCGCCGAGTGGGACGCCGTCATGTCCGCGTACTCCGAGGACGACATGAAGGCCATGTTCGCCCACATGAACGCCCTCAACGAGGACATCACCGCCGCTGGGGAATGGGTGGACGGGCAGGGCCTCGGCGGCCCCTCGCTGGTCAAGACGGTACGGGCCGGCAGCGACGGGCAGCCGCAGGTGACCGCCGGGCCGGCCCAAGAGGGACACATCCTGGCCGGGTACTGGCTGGTCGACGTCAAGAGCGAGGACCGGGCCCTGGAGATCGCGGCCCGGGCATCGGCCTGCCCCGGCCCGGGAGGGAAGCCCGGCAGCGACCCGGTCGAAGTCCACCCGATCCCCGCGGACCCGACCCAGGGCTGAGCCGGGCGGGCCGCGCTCCTCTTAGCGGCGTGGTCGTCGTCACGACGGCCCCGCCGCTACGACGCCGAGGGCGCGGGCGAGGCCGTCCCCGGCGGGCTCGCGGCCCGGTCCGCGACGAGGCGGACCGCCGCGATCGTGAGGTCCGGGTCGTGCAGCTGCACGTAGTGATCGCTACCGGTCGCCAGCAGGTGCGGGGTCTGCGGCCGCAGGCCCACCAGAGCCCGCTGTGCCTCGGGCCAGGCCTTCTCCAGCTTCGCCACCAGATCCTTGGACATCGTGGGCGGTACCGCGAACGGCTCGGTCTTGCTCAGCACCGCGACGGGAACCGGGGGCAGCGGGCCGTCGCGGTCGATGGCGGTGACCCCGCCCTCGATGTCGACCTGCTCGAAGTCCGGATCGGCGTCGAAGGGCGTGCCGGGATGCCGTAGCGCTTCCACGTACGCGGCCCAGTCCGCCCCCATCGCGGGCTTCAACGCCGGCCCCAGCGCGTCGACCAGGACCAGCCCGCGCGTCCGCTCCGGGTGCTCCTGTGCGTAGCGCAGCGCGAGCATCCCGCCGAAGGAGTGCCCCACCAGCAGGTACGGACCCGGTACGGGCGCGGCCGTGAGCACCCGGTCCAGGTCCTCGACCATGGCGGGCAGGGCCCGGGTGCCCCGTACGGGCGTGCTGCGGTCGGTGAGCTCGGGTGGCTGCGTGTAGCGGATGGTCCCCGGCCGGTCGTAGGTGCACACCCGGGTGAACGCGGCGACCCCCGGCAGCACCGCCGGGGCCTTCGGCACGGGCGGGGTGGTGTCGGTCAGGGTCCACGGGTCGGAGGCCTCGTGCAGCCCGGCCAGCAGCACCACGGTCGGACTCCCCGAGCCCGAGCAGCGCAGGTACAGGCTCCGCCCGCCGCCGATGTCCACCCGCTGCTCGGTGTCACCGCCGCCGGGCGGTGGCGCGGCGGCCACCAGCAGGACGGCGGCCATCGCGGCCACCACCGCACCCGGCACACGCCATCGCATGCCTCAAGCCTCCCTCGCTCCCCTTCGCCCCGCCATCCGGGGACAGTCCGATGGCGGGGCGACTCGGAACCGTCGGGGTTTCGAGATGTCAGACCATCAGCAGCAGACGGGTGTTCGGCACGAGCTTCCGGTTGACGCTGGTGCTCTGCACGAAGATCGTGAACTCGTCGTTGTGGTCCGGCTTGATGCGCGCCTCCACGGCGGGCAGGCCCAGCAGGGCGCGGGCCTCCGGCCCCGTGTACACCCGGTCCGTCTTCTTCTCCAGCACCGCGATCTGCTTCTTCGCCTGGATCTTCTCCGGCTTGCTCAGCTGGTAGAACGCGCCACCGGTGCGGTAGGTGTGCCCGGATTCGACGACCCATTCCCGGATCGCCGCGTCCCGGGCCACCGGGATCAGCTGGTACGCGGAGGGATCCGCCGGGGTGAGACCGGCCGCCTTGATGGTGTCCTTGTTGACCGCCTCCGCGCCCGTGGAGAACACCGCACGCGATCCCCGGATGCCCTTGGCGCGGCCCACCATGAACTTCTCGGTGGCCTCCTTGATGACCTGCCCGGCCTCCTCCAGACCCTGCGTGCTCGTGGCGTCCCAGATGGCGATGTTCTCCTTCGGGAAGCCGCACTGCATGGCCTCCCGCTTGCCCATCTGGTCCGGCACGAGGACGGCCAGCGTCCAGTTGTCCTCCTGCGTCGCGATCATCTCGGCCACGGCCTTCACCAGTTCACGCGGATCCCGGGCAGGGGCGTCCGGGGAGCGGTGACTCGCGTTCTCCTGCCCGTCGGTCAGCACGAACGTCAGGAAGCTGTGGTCGCCGTACAGTTGGGCCGTCTGCGCCAGCTCGCGCTGCGACTTCAGCGAGGCCGCGAGCAGCGCCGTCATTCCACCGGTCCGGTACAGCTGCTTCAGCGACGGCATGCGCAGCACGTCCTTGTCGTAGACGACGCACTCCACCTTGTCGGCGAAGACGTACACCGTGACGCGGGTCTCCTGGTCCAGTTCACCCGACCGGCGGGCAAGGTACGCGATCTGCTGGTCGGCTACATCGACGACCTTGCGGCTCAGGTGAGACATGGACGAGCTGGCATCCAACACAAGAGCAACGTGGTTGATGTAGTTCTGGTTTCCGGACATGGAAGCTCCCCCTCGTTCCGACTGGATGCTCCTACGGTCTCATCCACCACTGACAATCGATCTTGTCTCCACGGCCGGACGAAGGGTCCGCGTCCAGGCGCGGACGGGTGGCTCGCGAGGGTCCTGCGACGGCTCTTGTGGCGGCTCTTGGGGGGTGTCGAAACGATACTGCCGGAGCGTTCGAGTGAACGGTCGTTCCTGTCGGCTCCGCCGTGCGTTGAATCGGCTGGCGCACCCACCCACGGGAGCGTCGCCAGATCCTTAAGTCCTTAGGGGAACCCATGCGTATTCGCTCCGCCGTCACCGCCTCCGTCCTCGCTGCCGGCATCCTGCTCGGCGGCGCCGGCGCAGCCCTGGCCAACGACGGTGTCGACATCGACTACTTCTCGGGCGGGCACAAGGCCTTCTCGTCCAACTGCTCGTCCGCGGCCGCCGTCCCGGCGCCCTTCGGCCCGGTCTACACCTCCTCCTGCGCGAAGGAAGGCGAGGCGGATTGGGTCAAGGGTGCCCACCTCGGCGCCAAGTAGGGGCTTGCTTCCGGCCACGGCCGGTGCGCGGGGGCGGTCGGACGGCGACGTCCGCCGCCCCCGCGGTGTCACCGGGTCCTGTCCTGCGCCGTGAGCCGATGGCCTACGGCCAGGACGAGCACGGCCGTGACGGCGACGGCCACACCGCCCAGCCGCAGGATCGCGTCGTAGGCCGCCTCGGGCGACCGCTGCGGCGTCATCGCCGAGATCCCCGCGGCCGTTCCGGCCAGCGCGATCGCACCTCCGGTGACCAGGAACGTCAGCAGTACCCCCGATGCCTCCCCGGCGCTCGCCGGAGCGACGAGCTGTTGGGTCGCCACGCTCGCATAGGTCCACCCCAGCCCGAGACCCAGCCCGCACCACGCGAACACCGGCAGGTACAGCCACCAGGCGGTGACCTGGGTCAGCACGTACATCCCCGCGCCCGCGCCGATCCCGGCCAGCGCCATCACCGTGGTCGGCCGCATGAGCCGCCCCAGCCGCCCCAGCCGCGCCCCCAGCGGCCCGCTGAGCGCCACCAGCAGGGCCGGGGCCAGGAAGACCGTGCCGGCCAGGAGCGGTGAGAGCCCCCGTACGCCCTGGAGGTAGAGGGTGGCGAGGAAGACGGTCACTCCGTAGCCCATGTTCGAGAGCGTGCCCATCGCGGCGACCAGGACGTACGGGATGTCGCGGAAGAGCCCCAGATCGATCAGCGGGTGCCGGGCCAGCCGTTCCCGCACCAGGAACAGCCCGCAGCCCACCACGGCCACCGCGAAGCCGAGGAGGGCGCGAGCACTGCTCCAGCCCCATGCGTCCCCGCGCTCCACGGTCAGGGTGAGAGCGGCCAGCGCACCAACGATCAGGGCGCAGCCGAGCAGGTCGAGCTCGCGCGGCGCCGCCGTATCGCGCGAGTCCGGGACGTACGCGAGAGCGGTGAGCAGCGAGAGCAGGCTCAGCGGTGCCATCAGCCAGAAGATCCAGCGCCAGCCGGGTCCCTCGGTGAACCCTCCGCCCACGAAGGGCCCGATCGCGGTCCCGATGTTGGCGACGCCGAACACGGCGCCCAAGGCCTTGGCGCGGGACTCCTCGGGAAAGGTGTTGGTGATCACCGACACGGCCACGGGGAACACGAACGCCGCGCCCACCCCCTGGGCGATCCGGGCCGCGACCAGCGGACCGAGCCCGGGAGCCAGGGCGCATCCCACGGTCCCGGCGGTGAACAGGGCCGTTCCGGCGAGGAGCGTGCCCCGTCGGCCGAAGACGTCCCCCACCCGGCCGCCGACGATGAAGAAGCAGCCGATGGCGAGCATGTACGCGGACAAGGTCCACTGCGCGGCCGACACCGTGACGCCGAGCTCCGCAGCGATCCCGGGGATGGCGAGATTGAGCGCGAAGAAGTCGAGCTGGATGCAGAACAGGGCGACGGCCACCGCGACGAAGGCCCCCGTCCGCGCCGCCCCGGAACTCTCTGCGCGCATGAGGGGCGTTCCTCTCAGCCGACGGCGGCAGCACGCGCTCACCTCATTGTGAGGCGGTCCGCCACGGTCCGCAGCCCGGCGGCGCCTGCCCGGCGGTCAGCGGGGTGCCACGGCCCCGGAGTCCGGGGACTGCTGGAGCCCGGAGGCGTCGACGGCCTCGAAGTCCGAACCCTTGAAGCCCTTGAGCGCGTTGAGCTGGTCGTTGTCCCAGCCGGGGTTCTCCTCGCCGGTGAGGTACCAGGCCGACCCGTTGTCGGCGACGATGGCCCCGTACTTCTTGAGCGCCTCGGCGACGGCCAGGGCCTGCGGGGCCAGAGCCGAGGTGTCCACCGAGCTCTTGAGCCGCAGCCGCAGTCCCATGGGCGGCAGCGATGCGTCCGCCGCGGAGCCCGCCTGATGCCTTGCCGGCCAGACGTAGCTCTGATCCGTGCGGGGTACGGTCATCCGGATCGCGTGGTCGACCAGCCCGCCCGCCGCCTCGTCGTAGCGCACCAGCCCGGGCAGGATGGCGAGGCCGGCGGCATCGGCCGATGTCCACCCGGCGGGCCGCAGCTCGTGGCTCCGCAGGTCGAATACCGCGCCCGAGCCGGCGTGCCAGGCGTTGTCGCCCTCCTGACGGGCGTTCCAGAGCTCGTAGGACTTGCACAGGGCGCGGTCCCAGACGACGACGTGGCGGTCCCCGGTGCTCGCGGGACCGTTCTCGATCCCGGCGTTCCGCGGGATCCGGTACCCGGACGCGTCGCTTTCCTCGGCGATGTCCAGGGTGACCTTCGATTCCGGCACCGTCGTGTCCGAGACGGTGATGGGAATACCGAACGGCTCACCGTCGATGAGCCCCGCCCCGAAGTCCGGGTGCAGGGGTTCCGCGGCACCGATCGAGGAGACGTAGCGGTCCGAGTTCGGGTGCACGGGAAGCGTGTCCACGGGAGCGTGCCAGAAGCTGTCCGGCGGAGCGGTCCGGCAGGAGCCGTTCTGCGAGCCCGCGGCAACCATGGTGGCCGTGGTGGGGGAGGTTCCGTCGCCGGAACCCGCGTACCCGCACACCAGGCACGTGGCGGCGACGGCGGAGACGACGGCGACCACGGGGATCCGGCGCCTCGAGCGGAGCGCGGCTCCGTGTTCCGTTGGCATGGCCTCACCTCATCCGGAGGATCCGAGCCGGCGTCCGCTGCTTCCAGCGACCCCTTCCAGCCTAGGCACGTTCCGTCCCCGGTGCTCTGCCACTCGCAGGAAGCCCCGCCGGTGGGTTTCGCGTCCCTGGCGCCCCGCGAGTGCTCCCGCATGCCGTGGTGACTTCGGGAACGTCCTGCGTTCAATGAGATGGCCGACGGAGCGTCCGGATGCCGCCGGCGAGCTGATGGGGCGCCAGGACGGGGACAGGGCGAAACGGTTCGGCAGAGGCTCGTTCCTCGACGCGGGCCTGTGCGCGTCAGCCCTGACGGAACACGAGGTGATCACTCATGACAGGAACGCGGACGCAGGCGGCCGACCACGCAGCCGACCACGCCGACGGCATGGCCGAACTCGCCCCGCCGGAACGCCTGACCCTCCCGACGGCCCGACCCGCCCGCCCGGCCGCGGAGGACTTCGACGCGGGCTCGGCGGAGTTCATGAGCCGGTTCGGACTGGGCGGGGGGCCGGAGCGCCGTGCGCGGCTGACCGCGGGTCTGAACCGGATCGCTGTGAGGATCACACCGGACGCCGACCCGTTCGCGGCCCAGTTGCTCAGCGACCTCGCCGCGTGGGTGTTCGCCTTCGACGACCTCTGCGACGAGGACCTTCCGAGTCTCACCCCCACGGGGATGATCACGATGGTCGCCCGGCTCCAGCGGACGATCGAGGCCCCTGAGGTTCCTCTCTGCGGCGATCCCTTCGGCCTGGCCCTGCGCGACATCCGGCTCCGGGTCGATGCGGTGGCCACCCCGATACAGGTCAGGAGATGGGTCGACGCGATGCGCGGCTATTTCCTCGCCGAGGCCCGCATCGGCGCTGACGCGACGGCACCGGGAGGCCCGCAGGACGTGAGCGACTACCTGCTCACCCGCCGGCACTCCGGAGCCGCCCTCGCCGTACCCGTGCTGCTCGACGCGATCGGTGCCGGACTGCCCGCACCGCTATGGGAGGACCGGCGGATCCGTGCCCTGACCGAGATGGCGGCGGGGATCGTCGTCATCGACACCGACATCCACTCCTTCACGAAGGAGCGCCAACGCGGAAGCCGCAGCGGCAACTTGATCGCCCTCCTGGAAGGCCCCCACGGACCGGAAGCCGGACCGTAACCCAGACCGGAAGCCGGACCCGAGCAGGGCCTGCAAGCCGCCTCCACGCTGCGGGACTCGATCCTGCGCCGATTCCTGCACCTGGGTCAGCAGACGGCACAGGCCCCTGCGGACCCGCGGATCCGACGCCATCTGGACGCGCTCACCCAGTACGTCTGCGGTGTGCGGGACTGGTGCGGGGCGACCTCCCGCTATCACCCCGAGCAACCGGACGGCAGCCACCACCAGCCCGGGCGCCCCGAAACCGCGTACGGACCGCCGGTCGACACCCCCTCACACCCCCGCCGATCGCATCGATCGCGTGGTGGTGGACCGTCGCCGACGCCCCGCCGGCGTCTCCATGAGCCGGGCCCGGCCCGCACGGAGAACCCTGCCCGCGTACGCCTGCGCCGGCCGGGGCACCGCCGTCATACGCCGCCGCGCCAGATGTTGTCGAAGGCCGCGTTCTCGATCGCCCGGCGCTGCCGTACGCCCGCCAGCTCCACCATCGCGTCGTTGACGGCGGCCAGCACCGTCGCGACGGTGTCGTCGGCCACCTCCGGGGCGTCCGTGGTCCGGTCGCCGCCACCGCTGAGGGCCTGCGTCAGGAGAACGAGGACGGGTTCCTCCGACCTCCACCGCTCCTCGGCCTGCCGGCGGGCGGGCGAATCGGCCGGCACCAGCTCACCGGCCCGGAGGGAGAACCCGCGGCGGCGCGCCCGGACGAGCTGTCCTTCCTCCTCGAGCACGGCCTGATAGCTCGCGGACAGGCCGCGCCCCCTACGCCACAGCCAGTCGCCGACGGACTCGTAGGGCGCCTCCCGAACGAGCGACGAGGCTGCAGCGTCCAACAAGGGATCGCCCAGTGCCGCCTGCTCGCCCGGCACGATCTGATCACCGTCCAGCCCGATGGCCCGTGCGGCGAGGAGATCGACGACCTCTGCTCCGGCGAGCGCGAGCGACAGATCGCCCTGCTCGACGGTCCTGCCGGACTCCACGTCCATGGCAATGATCAACAAGTCCCGCGGTGTGGTCATCAAGGGCTCCTCTCAACCGGGCAGGCAGGGCGTCGGCCAATTATCGATCAGCTCGGCCACCTGCGGGCGATCCGGGGCATTTTTGAGTCTCGTGGACATCGTTCTGGTGTGGACGATCACGGGGAGCCGCTGAGCGGTGGAGGCAGGGCGGCCGGTTTCGAGGTGGCCCGGGTTCGGGATGGTGACACCGAGGAGCTGTGCGACCGAGGTGACCGTCGGGCTCGATGCGGTGGGTGAACCGGCCGGGCACTCCGTCGACGTCCACGTCGCCGCTGTAACCGACTCCCGGAATCACGTCGACGAGCGTGGTCCGCGCGGGCGCCGGCAGGAAGCGGAACGAGGTCCCAGGCCGGGTGGTGCTCGACCGGATTCGACAGGACTTCCCAGAGGGTGTGCGGGGGCACGTCGGGCATCTCTCGAGGCGATTTCCGCCTGTGCCCGGCTTGAGCGGGCCCTCGCGGCTCTCGGCCAGCCTGCGGATTTCAGCCCCGCAGGGTGGCGATGGCCTTCTCGATGCGCCGTCGGCGGGTCTCGGGCATCTTCGCGCTCTCGATGGCCCGTACGTGCTCGCGCTTGCGGCTGTACGCAAGGTTGTCGTACGCGGCGCGGGCGGCCGGGTCGGCGTCCAGGGCCTGGGCGAAGTCCGCGGGCTCGATCACGACGCGCGGCTCGGTGTCGAGCTCCAGCTCGACCTCGATCTCCTCGCCGATCTCGACATCCGCGGCCCGCCGGTTGGCATGGCTGAGGCCGATCAAGTGGCGGCCACGCAGGAGGGCGAGCCGGCTCTTCCAGGAATGGCCGTTGATCGTGATCGTCACCGGCGGCCGCGAGCCCTCGCCGAGCGCTGCTACCACCTCGGACGGAACTTCCAGACCCCGCATGGGCTCAGGCGGTTCGACGATGGACCGAAACTTCAAGATCTTCTCCTGTTCGTCATGCCGGTTCACCGGGTGCCCGCCTGGCCGGGGCTGGTGACTCGTCTTGTCAGAGGTCGACGCGGTGCTCGGCAGCCGATGGGTCATCTACCGATCCGTGGCGCAAGATGACGTGGGCCGGGCGGAACGGGAGGTCGCGCAGGATGGGGGCCATCACCGCGAAGAGTGCATCGGCGTCCGGTCCGTAGGCGTAGAGGACCACCTCGCCGCCCCCGTATTCGTTTCCGTCGAACTCGCCGACCTCGGCTTGCTCGATCGCCTCGGTCAGCAGGCTCTGGATCTGGCGGACGGCCTCCCGTTGGCTCGGTGCGCCGAGGCCGTCATCGGCCAGTCGGTAGCGGGCGATGACGGCGTGCTCAACGTCGGTTCCTGCTTCGTCTGTGTCGGCCATGCGGGAAACGATCTCATCCCGGACCGACATCGTCGTCGGCCAGAGGTCCGGGGCGCGCTCCCAGGTTGTCGTGGGCTCAGCCGGCTTGAGTGTGGGGTTCTTGCTCCGAGTCACACGTCGCTCATCAGCGAGCCAGTGGACCGGCCGGCGAAGTCGTAGCGGACTCCTGTGAGCTCCTCCGAGAGCTCCCACAGGCGGCGGGCGGTCTCGGGGTCTGTGGCGGATTCGGCCGGCTGTACGAGCGTGGGGTTGCCCTTGGCCTCGTTGCGTCCGTCGGGTCCGATGAGCTGGCCTCCGAGGGCCTGCGGGGAAGCGGCCGCGTAGAGCTGGTTGAGTGCACCCGTATCGACGTCCTGGGCGACAAGACGGTTGGTGACCTTGAGGATGGCCTTGAGGAGTCCGGTCGGTCCGGAGGACTGGAGGTTCGTGGCCGAGTAGCCGGGATGGGCCAGGACGCTGCGGACCGGAACGGCGCTCGCACGCAGCCGCCGGTCCAGTTCCAGGCCGAACAGCACGTTGGCGTACTTGGACTGGGCATAGAACCCTCGCGGTGAGTACGAGCGGTCACCATCGAGGTCGTCGAAGTGGATGGATCCGTTCTTGTGCAGGGTCGAGGTGACCGTCACCACGCGGGGGTCGCGTCCGGCCCGCAGCCGCTCCAGCAGGAGGCCGGTCAGTGCGAAGTGCCCCAGGTGGTTGGTGCCGAACTGGGACTCGAATCCCTGCTTGGTGAGGGAGCGCGGCGTCATCATGATCCCCGCGTTGTTGACGAGTACGTCCACGGGCGTGTCGAGGGCGTCGGCGAACGTGTGGACCGAGTCCAGGTCGGCGAGGTCCAGGGAGCGCAGCTCCACGGCGGATTCGGGGAGTTCGCATCGGAGCCTGTCGAGCGCGGCTCTTCCCTTGTCCCTGTTGCGCGCGGTGAGGACGACGTGGGCGCCGTGGCGGGCGAGTTCGCGTGCGGTGACGTAGCCCAGGCCGCTGTTGGCTCCGGTCACGACGACGGTGCGGCCGGTCTGGTCCGGGATGTCGTCGGCCGTCCACCGGCCCTGGACGGTCTGAGGAACGGTCTGAGGAGTGGTCATCGAACGCCTCCATGCGGTTGCTGCGGGCTGCGGAGCAGGTCGTTGACGCTTGCCGCCAGCAGCCGGTGCAGGTGGGGGCGGTCGGCGGGGAGTTTGCGGATGGCGTGCAGGGCGGCGAGGCCGTGCGCGGTGGCCCAGATGCGGGCGATGCGGTCGTCGTCGGGGTCAGTGATGCCCAGGGCGTCCGCGATCACGGCTCCGACCGCGGCGCCTTCGGTGATGGTGTCGGCGGCGGGCACGTGAACGCCGCCGAGGCCGTACATCACCTGATAGAGGTCCGGCTCGTCGAGCGCGAAGTCCAGGTAGGCGGCCGCCGCCGCTTGGACCGAGGTACCGCTGGAGCGCATGACGCCGGCGAGCCGGACGAAACCGTCCCTGACGAAGGCCAGCAGGATGTCGTCCCGGCCCTTGAAGTAGCGATAGGCGTAGTTGGCGGAGTAGCCGATCCGGTCGGCGAGGCGGCGCATGCTCACCGCGTCCCAGCCCTCGGCGCGGGCCAGCTCGCGGGCGGCTTTCAGGATCTCCGTCCGCGCTTCGTCACGTTCGCGGTCCCGGCGCTGCCGGGATGCGGAACGCTCTGGCTCCTCGGGAGAAGGCGTCATGACGCAGCCCCCTCTTCTCCGCCCCGCACGGGGGCGGGCGCCCCGGGCACGGCCATCGGTGCGAGCAGGCCCAGCTGGGTGAAGAACTCGAGGAAGTTGAGCTCGTCCCCATGCTCGACCGCCATGCCCCCCTGCACCCGCCAGATGTCCAGCGACCGCATCTCCACCGCACGGCCAGTGGGCTCCTCGCCGAGCAGTGACCCGAGGTGGGTGGCCCGGTAGGTGAACCTGCCGACCACACGGTCACCGTCGACGACGACGTCCTCGAGGGTCACGCGGGTGTCGGGAAAGGCGGCGAACCAGCGTCCCCAGAACGCCCGGTTGGCCTCCCGGCCGTCCTCGACGTAAGGGTTGTGGTTCACATAGTCCTCAGCCACGAAACCGTCCACGGCATCGGGGTCGTGACCATTCATCAACGCGGCGAACGCGTGCGCAACAGTCTGCTGGGACATCGGATCCTCCGATCGGCGATATTGGTTACACCGTACACGGTGTGTACGTTGTAACCAATGAAGGACTCGATGTTCAGTCCGCGAACGAGGTCGGCCACGCGACGTCGTCGATGGCGAGCCACGGCGCAGCGGCTACGGCGCTGGGTGTCACCCCGGTGAACGCTTTGACCTCGCGGTGGAGGCGGGCCTGGTCGACGTAGCCGGTCGCGGCCGCCACCTGGGCGGCGGCGTTACCGGCCGCCAGGAGATGGGCGGCGTGGTCGAAGCGCACCAGCCGGGCAGCGTGCTTGGGGGTGAGGCCGATCTGGGACCGGAAGCGGGACCACAGGCGCTTACGGCTCCATCCCACCTCGTTCGCCAGGCTGTCGATGCGTACCCGTCCCCGGCTGGTGCGCATCAGCCACCAGGCCGCGGCCACCTCTGGATCAACGGACGGGCGGGCGCTCATCCGTCGGCCAAGGGCGTCCGCTGCGATCGTGAACCGCTCGTCCCACGACGCGGCGGCCCGCAGCCTTTCCTCGGCTCGCCCGGCGTCACGGCCCCAGACGTCCTCCAGGGAGACCGCCGTCCCGGTGAGGTCGGTCGATGCTCCGAGCAGGGCACCCGCCAGGACCGGTGACAACCGGATCTGGAGGCACTCGATTCCCCCGTCCGCCCGGCTTCCGAGCCGAAGGTCGCCCGGCGCCAGTCCAGCGACCGTACTGCCGCATGTGCGCAGGCCGTGGGCATGGGCGTGGGCGTCGTAGGCAAGGCTGGCTTCGTCGCTCAGGTCTACGAACAGAGTGACCGAGGGATGCGCGACCATGGCGATCTGCACGCGCGCCGGAACCCGTTGGCGGAACCCGGCCATGCTGACCCCCGGCAGCCGGCCCGGCCGCAGTGGCACGGCGACCTCCACCGACGCCCAGTCAGGTGGTGATCCGGTGGACATCACAGCACCAGGCTAGGTGATGGGTGTCAGTGGATCGTCGCTGCGAAGCGCAGCAGCAACTCGCCCGTCGCCTCCGGCGCTTCGAGCATGGGGAAGTGCCCGACATCGGGCAGCTGCTCGATTCGCGCGTTCGGCACGTTGTCGTAGTGGTGCACCGAAGACGGGTCCCAGCGGGGGTCGGCAGCGCCGAAGATCACCAGAACCGGGACGTCGAGTGCGGTCAGACGCGCGGGCACGCTCCTCTCGGCGATGTACGCGCCGTTTCGGCGCAGCACCGTCCTGAACGTGCGGTAGCCCATGCCCCGCACATCGGCGACCAGGTCGTCGGGGACGTCCACCGGGTGGTTGCACACCGCGGTCACCGCCCGCCGGAGCATCGCGTCGGAACGGACTCTCCACAGCAGCGGGCCGAGCGGCGGGTCGATCAGGACCCGGAGGAGGACGGGCTGTGGAAGGAGCGCGTCGGGACTCGGGCCACTGCTGATCAGCGCGAGCGAACCCACCAGGTCCGGGCGCTGTTCGGCGAGGGCGGTGGCGATGTATCCACCGCTGGAGTGCCCGGCCACGGTGACCGGACGAAGGCCGAGCTCATCGAGCGCCGCGGCCAGGCCGGCTGCCTGCTCAGGCACGTCGTACGACGGCGCGGGCGGGGAGTGGCCGTGGCCCGGGAGGTCGATCCGGATGACGTGATACCGGCTGGCCAGTGCCGGCACTACGGGGCCCCAGGAACTGCCCGAGGCCCCCGATCCGTGGATGAGGACGAGCGGCGGCGCCTCCCGGGGGCCGTCGTGGACCACGTGCATCCGGTGCGCATGCCTACCTTCGAAGATGCCCATGCTCGGGAGGATGCCCGGGCCGCCGGCCCTCGGTCTTGTACAAATGTCGTCACTGGGCCGACGACGTCAGGACTTCCGTCTCCACGGCGACGGGAAACCGACGCTCGACGTGGGCCCTCGGCCCTGGTGGGCGGCTGACGAGGCGTCGGCTGCGGTGCGGTGTGGGTGTGGGTGTGGTGTGCTCAGCTCGTGAGGAAGGCACCTTCGCGGCAAGCGCGGCAGACGAAGACGTAGCCCAGCTGGCCGCCGAGGTTCATCGCGGTCCGCGAGGAGATCCCTTCCTCCAGATGTGCCGCGAACTCCGTCGTGCCGGTGCAGGAGGGGCATGAGGGCAGTCGGTCGTCCTCAAGGTAGGAGGGGCTGCCTCCGAGTGACCCGAGTACTTCGCGCTGCTTCCCGAATGCTTCGTCGGGTTCCCGCTTCCATCCCGAGCGAGCGAGGTCGTATGCGCCAGATACGAGTTCGTCGGGGTCTTCGGGATCGTCGTGGTCGTCGCTCTCTTCGGGGTCGAGCGTCACGACGTGGGTGCGGATGGCCGAGGTGGTGGGCAGGAGCGTCACTCCGGTCGCGGGCACGTCTACCGGCCGCAGCTCCTCCCGGGGAAACAGGTAGACCCGGTTCGCGCCAGACGGCGCGTCCCAGAATTCACATGCGCCGGGGTCGTTCTGGCACACGAATACCGACAGGACACCGTCCTCGACGGGGAGATGGGCGAAGAACTGCAGCGGCCCCCCGCAGCCGTTGCCGCACATGGGCCAGGTGAACCCCGCAGGAGCCAGCGGCACACCACCGGTGCGCGGGACGTCGGAGTCGGCCGGAGCGGTGCCGTCGTAGATCATCAGAGTTGTCTGCATGGCCAGAGGTTACGGGCGGCCTGTGACATGCGAGCCGCCCGGTACGGCCACAAGACCGCCGACAACGTCTGCGACCTCGCCGGCCAAAGCCAGAGGACCGGCACGATCACCGCCTACTGTGAGCATGTGCCCGCAACAAGTGCCCGAACGCGGTGAATGAGACGTGAACGCACCGCCGCCGCCCTCCTTCGGTGACGAGCACTCTGCGCAGCCCGCGGCGTGCTGGGAGGGTCACGGACCGACACGGCGCCAGGCCGCAGCCGCCCGAGCCTTGCTCCGCCTGACGGCCACACCGCTGGGCGGCGGCCCCGTGGTCAGGGGTGTACTGCCGCTGCGGCATCCTCGGGAGCGCGTACGCGTCGTCGTAGGGGACGGCGCCGCCCCGGCTACGTCGACGGCGTACGACGTCCCGCTGCTGGACCGGGACGGGGACGAGGTGCCCGCCGCCGAGCTGGTGGCCGCAGTACGACAGCTCGTACGGCGCGCCCCGGCCGGCGACCGCCCCCTCGCCTCGGCCGGGCCTGCGGACGGACCCGGCATCCCCGTGGTGCCTGCGGAAACCGTGCGGCTGATCCTGGACGCCCGCCCCGCAGCACTCGACCTCACGGATGCGCTCCACGAGGCCGCCACCGGCATCGCGCCGAGCGCTGACACGGACAACCAGGACGGCCTCGTCCTGCTGGGGTTCCGCCTGCTCGACGAGGAACGCGTCCGCCTCTACCTCACCGGCGGCGGCCTACCGGACACCGTCGGCCTGGACGTCGCCCTGCGCGACCGCCACGGCACGGTGATCTCTGCCATCACGGGCCTGTCCGCCGCACTCCCCAGCCTCATCGCCAACGACCAGCTGCAGTACAACCCGTCGGACGAGACCGACCCCTACTGCGTGAAGGTCTTCGACCTCACCCACTGGTAGTCCCCACGATCAAGAAGAGGCAGTGATCTCGCTCCCCGCCTGTCAGTGTTCGCTGCTTCTGGGACGAGGAGGCCGTCTCGTTCTACTTCGAGCTGGACGCCGATGGCCATGTGATCCGGCAAGTCGAGTTGCGGGAGCCCGGAAGCAGGGCTCTGGCCGCTGCCTCGCTGGCCGAGTGGCAAGAAGCTCAAAGAGACGGTCGGCCAGCCGAATACGAGAGCGTCTACGGTCTGACCGCCGAACCGCCCATCTCCGAGTGGGAGGGGCACGACCCGCAGTGGTTGTCGGCCGATGAGTTCGAGATCGTTTGGTCGACCGCCCGCCGGGAGCTTCAGCGGCGACCCCGGCCAAGCCGAGGGCCAGGCGCCAGTCCTTCGGGACCGGGAGTACGAGGCTGGAGGCAGCCGTAGATGCCTGTATGTCCATTATTGTCGTGTTGTGGGAGAAGAGAAGAAGCCGCTGCACCCGATCGCCGAAGAGCTCCAGCTCACCGTGTGCCTGCTGGTCCGCCCGCAATCGGTCATAACCACGGTCAACGCCCTCCAGGCGGACGGCTACGTCGAACGCACCGCCCACCCCACCAACGGGCGCCGCCCGCTCATCTCCCTCACCGACAAGGGCCGCACCTTCCTCGCCCACCGCGAGGGAGCGGGCCACGACCTGCTCGTCCAGCGCCTGGCCGAGGACTGACCGGGCACCAGGAGCCCACGAGCCGCCGGTCACACGCACCTGCCGCCCGCACGCGTACCTGTACATGTACCTCTACGACCAGCGAAGGAAGACAGTCGCATGTCCGAGACCACGCTCGACAGGAACACCGCCCTGGTCCTCATCGACCTTCAGAAGGGGGTCATGGCCCTGCCCGTCGTCACCCCCGCCGAGCAGATCCTCGCCAAGGGCATCCGGCTCGCCGACGCCTTCCGCGCGGCCGCCCTGCCCGTCGTGCTCGTGAAGGTCGCCTGGTCCCAGGACGGGGGCGACCTGCCCACCACGCACGCCGACCGGCCCGGACCCTCCGCCGCGCCTCCGGCCGAGTTCTCCGTGCTCCCGGCCGAGTTGACCACCGGCGCCCACGACATCCTCGTCACCAAGCGGCACTGGGGCGCCTTCACCGGCACCGAGCTCGACCTCCAGTTGCGCCGCCGCGGCATCAAGCGGATCGTCCTCGCCGGCATCTCCACCAGCATCGGCGTGGAGTCCACCGCCCGCTCCGCCTGGGAGCACAGCTACGACCTCGTCTTCGCCGAGGACGCCATCACCGACACGGACGCGGACGCGCACGCCCACACCTTCGGCAAGATCTTCCCCAGGATCGGGCAGGTCCGCTCCACCGACGAGATCCTGGCCGCCCTCAAGAACCTCGACGGCTGAACCCCAGGGCCCCCCAAGGGGCTTGCGCCCCGAGACCGAAGCCGGGGCCGGGGCCGAGACCGGGGCACGCACCGAGCCGCAGCCCGTCCGCTACGCGAGCAGCTCCAGGGTGATGTGCGGGGCCAGCGCGCGCAGGAAGTCGGGCGCGTCGAAGATCTCGCCCGCCGAGGCGACGCCGACCGTGCGGGTGCGGCCGGTCAGGACTCGCTCCAGCGCTTCCACGACGAGGGGGGCCGTGACGGCGTAGATGTCCTGCCCGCGGGCCACGGCGCGCCGTTCGGCGCCGCCCGAGCGGACGACCGCGTCGACGAGGAAGGTCTGGTCCGACCGCCCGCTGTCGTCGGCCGCGGACGGGGCCGGCGTACCGGGGGCCGCGATGTCACGGACCGCCTCGACCGTCATGTACGTGGTCACGTCCGGGATCGACAGGTGGCTGGGCACGGTCACCACGTCGGCCATCGTGAACTCCCCGATCACCTCCCGAGCGCCCATCGGCTCGGGGAACCGCCACTGAAGCGTCGGCGCGGCGTCGGTGCGGTACTCCCACTGCCCGCCCGCGTAGCGCATGCGCCGCTCACCGCGCCGCTCCCGCGAGACCGCGCCCGAAAGCCGCGTCCCGGCGGTGGG
This sequence comes from Streptomyces sp. CA189, assembly GCF_056428985.1. Classification (NCBI taxonomy): domain Bacteria; kingdom Bacillati; phylum Actinomycetota; class Actinomycetes; order Kitasatosporales; family Streptomycetaceae; genus Streptomyces; species Streptomyces sp. CA189. The sequence continues at coordinate 83,425 of NZ_JBWJVM010000014.1, forward strand.
GTGCCAGCTGCTCAGGGCGTACGCGATGTGCGCCTCCCCGGCCTCGGTCCAGTCACCCATCGCCGCGGTGGCCAGCAGGTCGCCCAGACCGCCGAAGAAGGCCATCGCCGGGACGATCACCGCCCCGGCGTCCCGCGCCCGGTCGGCGAAGTGCGCGAAGGTGTCGATGTTGGCCTCGAGCTCGGCGGCCACGTCGAGGTAGGGGATCCGGGCCCGCAGGGCCGCCTCGATCACCGGGCCGGTCGTCGAGGCGAAGGGTCCCGCGCAGTTGATCACAGCAGCCGTGCCGGCCAGCGCGCGGTCCAGCGCGTCAGGGGCGTCCACCGTCGCCGGGCGGGCCTCCAGCCCGGTCTCGTACGCCAGCGCCTTCAGCTTCTCGCCGTCGCGGCCCGACAGCACCGGTACGAACCCGCGCTCCACCAGCTCCGCGACCACGAACCGCCCGGTGTGCCCGTACGCGCCGAACACCGCCACCAGCTGACCTGATCCCATGGTCCCGCTCCCTGCACTCGTCCGTACCCGCATGCCCCGCCGCGGCCGGCCCTCCGGGCCCGCCGCGCTCCGTCATGGACATCCTGTCGCGGAACATGACGCGGTCACGAGTGTCTGGAACGACATGACCCATACACTTCCGGACATGACCACTGTCGCGCTGGCCGTCACCGACGGCATGCTGCACTTCGAGCTGTCCCTGGCCTGCGAGGTCTTCGGTTCCGACCTGACCCACCTCGTGGACCCCTGGTACGACTTCTCGCTCTGCGGGCCGGGCGCCGTACAGATCGACCGCTTCCACCTGCGACCCGACCACGGACTCGACCACCTCGCGCGAGCGGACACCGTGATCGTCCCCGGCTGGGCCGACGTCGACCGGGACCCGCCGGCCGAGCTCGTCGACGCGGTACGCGCGGCTCACGAGGCCGGCGCGCGCGTGGCCTCCCTGTGCACGGGCGCCTTCGTGCTGGCCGCCGCCGGCCTGCTGGACGGCAAACGCGCGACCACGCACTGGGCCCACACCCGGGAGCTGGCCAGACGCCACCCTCTCGTCACCGTGGACCCCGATGTCCTCTACGTGGACAACGGCAGCGTGCTGACCTCCGCCGGCAAGGCCGCCGCCATGGACCTGTGCCTGCACCTGGTGCGCCTCGACCACGGCTCCTCGGCCGCCAACAAGATCGCCCGCCGCCTGGTCGTCCCACCGCACCGCGACGGCGGCCAGGCCCAGTTCGTCACCACCCCCGTGCCCGCTCCCGGCAACCACCCGCTCGCCGACCTCTTCCCGTGGGCGCTGCAACGCCTCGACGAGCCGCTCACCGTGGAAGACCTGGCCCGCCGGGCCCGGATGAGCTCACGCCACCTGGGCCGCCACTTCAAGTCGGTGACCGGCACCACCCCGTTGCAGTGGCTGCTCACCCAGCGCATCCGCCACGCCCAGGAACTGCTCGAAACCACCGACGACACCGTCGACACCATCGCGACGGCCACCGGCATGGGCACCGCCACCACCCTGCGCCGCCACTTCGCCCGCACGGTGGGCGTCCCGCCGGACACCTACCGCCGCACCTTCCGCTCCCGGAGCGGCCCGGCCCCCACGACGGGCTGAGCCCCGACCGCTCCCGATCGGCGAACCGTTGACGCCGTCGAAGCGCCCTCCCTAGATTCACCGCATGGCGACTCCCGAGACGTTTCCCGCGGCCGTCGAACGGCGACCCGCAGCACCTTCCGCCTGGTGGCGGAGTGCCGCGATCTACCAGATCTACCCGCGCAGTTTCGCGGACGGCGACGGTGACGGGATCGGTGACCTCGCCGGCATTCGCGCGCGGCTTCCGTACCTGCGCGGGCTCGGCGTGGACGCGGTGTGGATCAGCCCCTGGTATCCGTCCCCGATGGCGGACGGCGGGTACGACATCGCCGACTACCGGGACATCGACCCGGTCTTCGGCACCCTGGCGGAGGCCGAAGCGCTGCTGTCCGAGGCGCATGACCTGGGGATCCGGGTGATCGTCGACATCGTCCCCAACCACTGCTCGGACCAGCACCCCTGGTTCCGAGCCGCCCTCGCGGCCGGCCCCGGCTCACCGGAGCGGGCGCGCTTCTGGTTCCGTCCCGGCCGCGGCGAGCACGGCGAACTGCCGCCCAACAACTGGCAGTCCGCCTTCGGAGGCCCGGGCTGGCGGCGGGTGACCGAGGCCGACGGCACACCCGGCGAGTGGTACCTGCACCGGTTCGCTCCCCAACAGCCCGACTTCAACTGGGAAAACTCCGAGGTCCACGCGGAGTTCGAGTCCATCCTGCGGTTCTGGCTGGACCGGGGCGTGGACGGCTTCCGCATCGACGTCGCCGACAACCTCGTCAAGGATCCGGCCCTGCCCGACCACGAGGGCGGGCCCAGCCCCTGGGCCGACCAGGACGGCGTCCACGAGGTCTACCGCGCGTGGCACAAGGTCCTCGACGCCTATGCCCACGATCCGGTCTTCGTGGGCGAGGTGTGGACCTCCGACCCGGAGCGCTTCGCCCGCTACCTGCGCCCCGACGAACTGCACACCGCGTTCAACTTCCCCTTCCTCCAGAGCCCCTGGGACGCGAAGGCCCTGCGCACGGTGATCGATTCGACACTCGCCGAGCACGCCCCGGTCGGCGCCGCCGCCACCTGGGTCCTCGCCAACCACGACACGACCCGCCACGTCACCCGCTACGGCCGCACGGACACCTCGTACGCACTCGACGGCCGCCGCGTGCACGGCGTGCCGGCCGACCTCGGCCTCGGGCGCCGCCGGGCCCGGGCCGCGGCGCTGCTGACGATGGCCCTGCCCGGCTGCGTCTACGTGTACCAGGGCGACGAGCTGGGCCTGGAGGAGGTCGAGGACATCCCGTCGGCCCTCCGCCAGGACCCGACGTTCTTCCAGACCGGAGGAGCCGACCTCGGCCGGGACGGCTGCCGGGTGCCCCTCCCGTGGGGAGACGAAGCACCGGACGCGAAGTCCTGGCTGCCCCGGCCGGCCGAGTGGGCCGCCCGGAGCGTGCGCGAGCAGAGCGCGGACCCGGACTCGATGCTGGCCTTCTACCGCCGGGCGCTGGCGCTGCGATCCGTCCAACCGGCCCTGCTCGAAGGAGGGTTCACCTGGGTGCCCGCCCAGCCGGGCGTGCTCGCCTTCGCCCGCACCGCGGCCGGGTCCTCCGTACGCTGCCTGCTGAACCTCTCGGCCGGCCCGGTTCCGCTGCCGGAGCACACCGAAGTCCTGATCTCCAGCGGCCTCGTGGAGGACGGCGTGCTGCCCGCGGACACCGCGGTCTGGCTGCGCTGAAAGAGCCGCCGGGTAGGCCGTTCGGGCCGCTACGGTGACGGCGGCCCGGCCCCCCGGCCCGCGTCCCGGCGTCCGCCCGTACGGGACCTGCGCGGCAGGGTGACGGCCGCCAGGGGCAGGGTGACGACCAGGACGCAGCTCGCGACCATGAAGGCCGCGCACGTGGCGGTGACGCCGATGACGCCCGCCCCGTCGGCGCCGTTCTCGTTGGCGGCCAGCACGACGGCCCCCGCCGCCGCCAGCCCGACCGCCCCGCCCAGTTGCCGGATGCTCTGGCGCAGGACGGAGGCGTCCGCCCTCTTGTCCGGGGGGAACCGCGCGCATGAGCTCGGCGCTCAGGGCGGGGACCGGCAGGCCCATCCCGATCCCCGAGGAGCATCCCGGGGACCTGCCAGAGGTACTCGCGCGACGGCAGGACGGCCGTCCAGGCCACCGCGCCGACGGCGGCCGCGGCCAGACCGATCAGGACGGGCACCCGGACCGATCGGGAACGGTCCAGCAGGTACCCGGAGGGGAACGTGCCCGCCGCCGAGGCCGCGACCAGGGGAAGCAGGGAGATCCCGGTGGCCGGCAGCGAGAGCCCCATGGCCTGGCGCAGGTACACCGTGCCGTGCACCAGCACGATCAGCTGGGGTGCCTGCACCAGGAACGTGAGCGCCACGGCCACGGTGTACGGGCGGATGCCCAGCAGCCGCAGGTCGAGGAGGGGGCGCGGGGACCTCAGGATGAGGCGCACCGCCACGAGCATCGACACGGCGCCCGTCGCGAGCACGGTGAGCGTCCTGGCGTCGGCGAAGCCCCAGACACCGCACTGGTAGAGCCCGAGGACGAGCACGACCAGGGAGAAGATCACCACGAGGGGCTGCACCACGGACAGCGAGCCGCCGCCCGCCCGATTGCTCAGCCGCGCCCTGGAGATCATCCACAGGCACGCGGCGCCGACGGGCAGGTTGACGAGGAAGACCGAGCGTCAGCCGAGGAGTTGGGTGAGCACCGCGCCCACGATCGGGCCGAGGACGAGGAAGAGCTGCGCCAGACCGGCGTAGACGGCCAGCGCCCCTGCCGCGCGCGTGCTCCTCGTACACGTCCGTGATCACGGACGTGGCCACCGGCAGCATCAGCGCGCCGCCGATGCCCTGCACGGCCCTCACCGCGACCAGGTACGTCTCGGCGGCGTCACCCGACGGGGCCAGCGCGCAGAGGCCCGACGCGGTGGCGAAGACCGCAGTGCCGACCCGGAAGGTGGTCAGTCGGCCGATCCTGCGGGCCAGCATGCCTCCGACCGGTACGAACGCGGCCAGCGCGAGGACGTAGACGAGCACCACGCCGTGCATCGTGAACGTGGTCAGTCCGAGGGGGCGGCGAGGGCCGATCCGGCGTGGACCCGAGGGCCGGGCGTGGCGGCAGGCCGACGTGAGGTCGCAGCCGGCGGCGCTGCCCGCGGCGGGCTCCTCCCTCGGAGGCGACGCCTACGCCGCGGGCGCGGGCCAGATGCCGCCGAGCAGGAGCCGCAGCTGGCCGGCGAGCCGGGTGGCGTCGAAGGCGCCGTCCGAGGCGAGCGCCAGGCGCGCGAAGTGTTCCGCGGAGGCGACCAGCGCGTGGGCGAGGACCTCGGAGTCCGGTGCGGACCCTTCGGCGGCCGGCGCGGACTCGATCCACGAGGCGACCCGGCGCCGGAAGCGATCCCGGTCCGCTTCGATGCGGGCGTGGACGGCCGGGGGAGTGGTCGCCGGAGTCAGCAGGATCAGGCGCCAGGTGTCCGGGTCCTCCCGCAGCATGGCGGCCATCCGGTGCACCGCCTCGCAGGCGAACTCGACCGGGTCCCGGGTGCGGCGGGTGTCGGGAACGCTCACGAGGAGGCGGGTGAAGGCGAGTTCCTGCTGCCGGTCGAGGAGGGTGAGCAGCAGGTCGTCGAGGTCGTCGAAGGCCCCGTAGACCACCGAGCGGGCAACCTGCGCCCGCTTGGCGATCGCGTCGATCGACACCCGGCCGTAGCCGTCGCTCACGATCACGGCGAGGGCCGCGTCGAGCAGTTGCTCCCGGCGTTCGGCGATCGGGACGCGCGGAGCGTAGGGGCGCCGCCTGCGCGGCCTGTCGGTGGGAGACGTCGGTGTCGACACCTTGGCATCTTACGACAGTCGTGTCTTAATTTAAGACAGTCCTGTCTTATCGGGGGGAGCGGTACGCACCCGCTGCCAGGAACACGAGGGAGCGGCCTGATGGCCCGACTGAACGGCACAGAGGTCGAACCGCACGAGGACTACGGGTTCTTCGGTCCCGGATCCGTGGTCTGGAAGGTCTGGAGCTACCCGACGGCGCCCACGGTGGGCTTCCAGCGCTCCGTGGTGGTGGAGGAACTCGACCCGCCCCTGGTGGCCGCGGTCCACGGCACCCAGGGCATGTACGACCGCACGCGCACCCGCTACGACCGGACGCTGCGCTACTTCGCGATGGTGGCCTTCGCCGGCTCGGATCAGGTGTGCAAGGCCGCGGACATCCTGGTGAAGGTCCACTCCAAGGCCATCGGCCGACTGCCCTACGGGGAGGGAACCTACGACGCCAACGACCCCGCCTCGCAGCTGTGGATCCAGCTCACGGGCTGGCACTCGATCCTCTACGCCTACGAGAAGTACGGGCCCGGCAAGCTCACCGCCGAGGAGGAGAAGGAGTACTGGGAGTCCTGCGCCCTCGCCGCGGAGCTCCAGACCTGCTCTCCCGACGACGTCCCGCGTGACCGCGCGGGAATCCGGGCCTACTTCGAGCGCATGCGCCCGCGGTTGGAGGCCAGCCCGATCGCCCGGCAGGCCATGCACCACCTCCTGAACACCGACCTCGTCCTCCCGCCGACCCCGTGGTGGATGAAGCCCGCGCGGATGGTCGTGGCGAGGACGCACCGGATCGCCACCATCGCCACCATGCCGCGCTGGATGCGGGAGATGGCGCAGATCCGGCAGTCCCGCCTGCTGGACGTCCTCGTCGTCCCGGTCATGCGGACGTCGTTCGCGCTCGCCCACCTCAGCCCCCGGGTCGAACTGTTCCTGCTGGGGATGATCTCCCCGTCCACGGTCAAGGTGGTCGCGCCCGTCAAGCTCGGCGTTCCTCCCCGTACCAAGGAGGTCCTCACTCCCGAACAGGCCCGCACCCGCCACGGCTACGTGAGGCCCGCCGAGGCGCACGCCGAGTTCCGGGCGCGCCAGGCGGTACGCGTCTTCGGCGACGGCGAGCCTCCGAGCGACCAGGGGCTCATCGAGTCCCAGGAGGTGCTCGGCCCGCTGGCCTGACGCGCGACGGGGAGCCGCCCGCCGGTGACCGGGAGCCGGCGCGGCCTGCATCACGTCGCGGTGTGGTCCGCAGCCGGCCGGTCGAGGGGGACGCCGAGCCCGTCGGCCAGGGTGGTCAGCGTCGTTCCGAGGGGGAGTGCGACCCGGGTGACGGCGTGGCGGTCACCGCGGGTCGGGTCCCGGTTGACGATCAGTACGGGCTTCCCGGCCTGGGCCGCCTGGCGGAGGAAGCGGAGCCCGGACATCACCGTCAGCGAGGAGCCGAGGACCAGCAGCGAGGTCGCCGCGTCGACCAGTTCGCGGCAGTGCCCGACTCGCATCGGCGGGACGGTCTCGCCGAAGAACACCACGTCCGGCTTGAGGACCCCGCCGCACCTCGCGCAGGGCACCGGGCGGAAGTCTCCGACCTGGTCGTCGGTGAGGTCGGCGTCACCGTCCGGGTTCAGCGCGGCGGCCGTCGGCGCGAAGCCCGTGTTGGCCTCCTCCAGCCGCCGGGCGAGTTCGGCGCGGGGGCTGAGGGCGCCGCAGGAGAGGCAGACGACCCGGTTCAGGCTTCCGTGGAGTTCCACCACTCCGTCGCTGCCGGCGGCCTGGTGCAGGCCGTCGACGTTCTGGGTGATCACGCCCGAGAGCATGCCGTGCCGTCCGAACGCCGCGACGGCCCGGTGCCCGGCGTTGGGCGCGGCATGGCCGAACGTGCGCCAGCCGAGGTGGCCGCGTGCCCAGTACCGGCGCCGGGCCCGGGCGTCGGCGGTGAACTCCTGGTAGGTCATCGGGGTGTGCCGGCGCAGGCTGACGCGCTCGCCGCGGTAGTCGGGGATGCCCGACTCCGTGGATATCCCGGCCCCACTGAGGACCAGCACCCCGCCGGCTCGCAGCGCGTCGGCTACCGGCCCCGGGTCCGTCGTGCCGGGCGGCAGGTCCGCGGTCGGGGTCCAGCTCAAAGTGGGACGCGTACGCATGCCGCCAGGGTACGGAAGCGCCCGCCCGACCGGGGGCCTTGCCCTGTGACTGATAACGCTGTTATTTTTGCATCACATAGTTTCCACACACGCGCGGCGGGGGGTTGCCATGGACACCATGCAGATCACGATCCTGGACGACGGCAGGGAATCGGTCGTAGCCGCGCGAACAGGGCCGGCAGGCCGCATCCTCCTGACCCCCGAGGCGGTCGAACAGGCCCTCGGCTGGGTCCGCAAGCCGCACGGCTGGTGCCGCGGCGACCTGTGCGTGCCCTCGTCCGCCGCCGCCCGGGCCGAACACGAGGGTCTCCTCGACCCGGTGGCGTTCGCCGAGGTGCTCGACCGCCCGGTCGCGACCGACACCGGGGTCATCGCCCTCGGAGCCTCCGCACAGGAACGCTCACAGGCCCTCGCCGGGGCCACCGCACCGGACTTCACCCTCCCGGACGTCGACGGCGTGCCGCACGCGCTGGGCGACCTGCGCGGCCGCAAGGTCGCCCTCGTCTTCTGGGGCTCGTGGTGCGGCTGCCGCTACGACCTCCCCGAATGGGAGCGCCGCCACAGCGCACTCGCCGAGCACGGCTTCAGCGTCCTCAGCGTCGCGGTGGACCGCCGTGCCGCCGACGCCGCGCCGTGGATCGCCGAGGCCGCGGTCACGCACCCCGCGCTCATCGACACCGACGGAGTCGTGTCCGACCTCTACGACGTGCTCAACGTCCCGACCGTCCTGTGGATCGACGAGAAGGGGCAGGTGGCCCGCCCCAACGACACCCAGTTCGCGACGGACCTGTTCCGCGAGCTGTCGGGCCTGGACTCCGGAGCGGCGCTGGCCGCACTCGACCGCTGGGTCCTCACCGGCGACAGCGGACTGTCCGACGAGGACGTCACCCGGCACACCCGCCGCGCCACGGCCACCCAGCAGGAGGCCCGCACCGAAGCGGCCCTGGCCCTGTGGCTCCACCGCACCGGCCGCACGGCAGAAGCCGAACGGCACTTCGCGCGGGCCGAGCAGCTCGCACCGGAGGACCTGACGATCTGGCGGGGAACCATGCCCCTGCGCGGCCTGGACCCGATGGGCGACGAGTACTTCGCCAAGCGCACCGCACTCACCGAAGCCGGCATCCCGATCTACCGCCCCCTCGGCGACTGGCAGCAGGCATGAGCGGCAACCTCTACACCCGCACCCAGGCCCAAGGCCAGGAGGCGCTGCGCGCCGCCCTCCTCGACCTGGCCGCCGAGCTCCTCGCCGCCGAAGGGCCGGCCGCCCTGACCATGCGCCGCATCGCCACCGCGGCCGGCTGCTCGACCACGGTCCTCTACCGCCACTTCGGCGCGAAGGACGGCATCGCCGAGGCCCTGTACCAGGAAGGCTTCGACCGCCTGCGCCGCAGCCTGGAGGCCGTCCCCCCATCCGCCGACCCGGCCACCCGCCTGGCCGACCTGGGCCGCGCCTACCGCGAGAACGCCCTGACCGAACGCAACCTCTACCAGGTCATGTTCGCGGGCCTCATCCCCGGTTTCACCCCCACCCCCGAGGCCCGCGCGGTGGCCGCCGCCAGCCTGGAAGTCCTCCGCGAAGCCGTACGGGCCTGCGCGGCGGCCGGGGTCTTCCTCCCGGCCGTGGACGTCGACGAGGTCACGGAGGTCATCTGGGCGGCCGCCCACGGCTCGGTCACCCTGGAGCTCGCGGGCCACTTCACGGCCCACACGGCAGAACACCGCTACCAAACCCTCACCAGGGCCGCAGTAGCCGCATTCCTGCAGGCACCCGCGCCCTGAGACGGCCCCCCGCGAACGCTCCGGGCGGCCTGATCCCAGGGCAGGGCGCGCCCCGCCGACCCGTCGCGAAAGCCGTTGAAGCCGGATCGGCCGTGAGCGAGGCTGCTGCCATGGCTTCCCCGAAGTTCACCGAGCCGCCACGGCCGCCCGATCCCCAGCCTCCCGCCGTCGACGCCTTCCTCTCCGCCGTGGACCGCGCGATGAACAGCAACACCCTGCTCCTCACGGCGGACTACGACGTGCCCGTCACGGCCGGGAACCGCCAGGACGTGCTGCACGCCTTCCTGCGCAGCCCGCTGTTCGAGCGGCTGCTGCGGGCCGCCGACGCGCGCCGCGACTGGCACATCCTGAGCGACGCGTACGACGCCGAGCCCTTCGGCCGTCCGCTCCTGCGCGCGGGATTCCGCGCCACGCTCACACCGCTCGAACCTCCGGACTTCCCGGCCCGGCTGCGCTGGATGCTCCGCGAGGCGTACAGCCCGTACAACCACCACCATCCGGCGGCGGACACCGAACGGCTGGTGCGCGGCTTCACCCGGGAACTGCTCGGTGCGGACCGGGACCCGGCCTGGTCGTTCGCCGCCGTCAGCCCCGACTTCCTGCGCTCCACCGGCTATTACACGGACGAGGAACCGCTAGGGCCGGTGTACTTCGACGGGAGCGCTTCCGACAGCGCCACGTTCGCTCACCGGGACCACACGTTCCACCTGCTCCTGACCAACGGCTCGCCGTGACGGGGTGTATCGCGCACCCTGACCCGCCGGGAGACATCTGCCCGTGCCCGCACCCAAGGCGTTCCGGCGCGCGTACCGTTGCGGGTACGACCCGCAGGGAGGAACAGCCGATGAGCGCGCAGCCCGACCACGTCACCGTCACGCCGTACGCCCCCGCTCCGGGAGCCCCGGCCGAACTCCTCGACCAGCTACGCGCCGACCGTCGTGCCCCCCAGTGGGTGCCGGCCTTCGAGCAGGAGTGGACCGCCGCGCTGGAGGAGTCCCGCCGCACGTTCTCCCTCACCGCCTTGTACGAGACGATTCAGGTCTGGCAGGCCCGCCTCGCCTCCGCCCCCGCGGTCGACGCGTTCATCGCCTCCGGCTACGACGACAGCGCCTTCGTGGAGATGGCCGAGCCGCGGAGCAGGCGCCGGTGACCGGACAGCCGTACGCGATCCGCTTCTCCACACCGGCCGCAAAGGTTCTCGACACCCTGCCCGAGCACGCCGAAGACATGGTCTGGGACGTCCTGGACGCCGCCGCGGCCGATCCCTGGGGATTCCGCCAGTGGAACACCGACGACCCGGAGGGGCAGGACGTACGACTGGCGTCCGTCGGCGGGCTGTCGCTCACCTACTGGATCAACAGGCCCCTGCGCCGTTTGTCCGTCCTGAACATCCTCTGGCTCGGCCAGGCCGTCTAGTGCGGTGACCGGAAAGGTTCACCGTGTCACGGCGCCGGCAAACCTTTCCGGCCACAGCACTAGCGCCTTCGCCCTAGACGACCGGAGGGTTGAGGCGGGCGAAGCCCTCCTGCCGGTGGTACGGGAAGTACGGGTAGGGGGCTGTCCGGCTGCTCGCCGCGTCGAGCTTCGCCATCTGCTCCGGGGTGAGCTTCCAGCCCACGGCGCCGAGGTTCTGCCGCAGTTGTTCCTCGTTGCGGGCGCCGATGATGACGGAGGACACGGTCGGCCGCTGGAGCAGCCACCGCAGGGCGATCTGGGGGACGGCCCTGCCGGTCTCCCCGGCGACCTCGTCCAGGGCGTCGATCACACGGTAGAGGTACTCGTCCTCGACCGGCGGGCCGTAGTCGGCGGTGTCGTGCAGCCTGCTGCCGGCCGGCAGCGGCTGACCGCGGCGGATCCTGCCCGTCAGCCGGCCCCAGCCGAGCGGGCTCCAGACGATCGCGCCCAGCCCCTGGTCGAGCCCGAACGGCAGGAGCTCCCATTCGTAGTCGCGGCCGACGAGGGAGTAGTGGACCTGATGGGCGACGTACCGTGGGCGGCCGTGCCGTTCGGCGGCGGCGAGGGACTTCATCGCCTGCCAGCCGGAGAAGTTGGAGATGCCGGTGTACCGGATCTTCCCCGCCCGGACCAGGTCGTCCAGGGCGGACAGCACCTCCTCGACGGGGGTGCCCGCGTCGAAGGCGTGCAGCTGGAAGAGGTCGATGTGGTCGGTGTCCAGGCGGCGCAGCGCGTCCTCCACGGACCTGATCAGGCGGGCCCGGGAGGTGCCGGCCTCGCCCGGGCCGTCGCCCATGGGCAGGCCCGCCTTCGTGGAGACGAGTACCTGGTCCCGGCGCCCCTTGAGGGCGGCTCCCAGGACCTCTTCCGAGGCGCCGCCGGAGTAGACGTCGGCGGTGTCGAACATGGTGACGCCGGCGTCGATGCAGATGTCCACGAGGCGGCGTGCCTGCTGCACGCCCGTGTCGCCCCAGGCACCGAAGAGGGGCCCCCGCCCGCCGAAGGTGCCCGCTCCGAAGCTCAGTTCCGGGACCAGAAGCCCGGACGCACCCAGCCGCCTGTACTCCATGACGCATCCTCTCATCACCCGCGGATCCATCTAATGGGTCCACGGTTCCGTTAAGATGGCCCGAGCGTACCAAGATCCGACACTTAAAGGAACTGGAGTCCCGTTATGGAGTTCACCGAGGCCCAGCCGGGCACCGGCCCCGGCAGTGCCCGGCCCGGCGGGCGTACGGCGCGGGTGCGGGAGGCGGTACTCCGGGCCGCCGAGGACGTCCTGGCCGAGCGCGGTTTCGCGCACCTGGACCTCGCCGACGTCGCGCGGCGTGCGGACGTCGGCAAGACGACCGTCTACCGCCGGTGGGGCACCGTCGCGGGACTCACGGCCGACGTGCTGCTGGACATGGCGCAGCAGTCCGTGCCGCGCGCGGAGACGGGCTCGCTCCTCGGCGACCTCACGGCCAACGCCCGACTGGTGTGCCGCACCCTGGCCGACCCCCGCCAAGGAGCCCTGTTCAAGGCGGTGATCGCGGCCGCCACCAGCGACCCGAAGGCGGCGGAATCGCTGCACGGCTTCTACGCCGTGCGCGTCGAGGAGTGGGCGCCGTGCGTCCGGCAGGCCGTCACCCGCGGCGAGGTGCCCGAGGGCACAGACCCGCACGAGGTGATCCGCGCGGTGTCCGCCCCCCTCTACTACCGTCTCCTGACCACCGCCCTCCCGCTAGACGACGCCGCGGCCGACCGCTCCGCGGCCGCGGCTGCGGCGGCCGCGCGCGCGGGGGCGTACGTACGGGAGGTGTAGCGGCTCCCCGGGGGCCGGTCATGGGTAGATTGCCGGATGGGGCGAAAGTGCTCGACATCGGCGCACGGCCGCATAGAGTCCCAGCTCAGGAAGGCTGTTCCGCCAACGGCGGGGATGAACCGGGGACCACGGGTCCGGCCTCCTCGACGGCGCTCGGTCACAATGGAGCGCTGGGCGGTGCGGTGGCCGAGAACGGAGAGGATCTGATGAGCGGGGCCGACGAGGGACGGCAGTGGCCGGACGAGGTCAGCGTCGACAACGCGAGGACGACGCTCCTACAGCTCCTCGCGCGAGCGGGGGTCCCCGCCGGTGACGCGCGCGAACTGATCGGCCTGCTGGAGGCGGGCACGCTGGCGCTCGCGCACGGGGAACTGAGCGGCCGGGGCCGCGGCGCGCCGGGGGACAAGGGCGAGCCGTACGAGTCGGGATGGCTCGACGGCGCCGGAGACCTCCTGGCGGAGCTGGGCGCCGTCACCGAGCGGACCCTGCTCCGGGTGGTGAGCCCGGACGGGGAAGAGGACGAGGCCGGACAGCGCCCGCGGGCCAGGCGCATGGAAGTGGAGCGGGCGCAGGTGGCGCTCACGCCCCTGTACCTGTCGTTCACCGAGGTCTCGGAACTGGACCCGGAGGCGACCGAAGAGGTGCTCACCGCCGTCCTCGCCACGATGAGCCCGAGGCAGCGGGCCCGCTACGCCGGGCGCCTGACGGAGTTCACCGAGGCCCACCGGGCCCGGCTGGGGCGGCTGTTCGCGAGGTTCGGAGCGGGCAGCGCCATCACGGTGCACGGCCGCTTCTCGCTCGTCCACTCCGCTACGAGCATCGCCGTACTGGAGCGGCTCGTCGCCGAGCCCGGGGCGCTGCGGGACGAGTGGGACGCGGCGGAGCTGCCGCCGGCGTGGCTGGACGGTCTGACGACGGCCTGGGACGCCTCGGCCTGACCGCCTGACCGCCTGACCGCCGTCCGATCGTTTCGACCCGCCGTGATCCGCTCTCTTGACCCGATGTGGCCATTCGATCAAGATCCCCGCATGACCCTTCCCGGACTGCCCTGCGAAGACCGTGGGTTGAGCCCTTACACCGGCTACACCCGCGCGCATTGGGAAGCGGTGGCCGACGGCCTGCTGCGCGCGGCCTGGCGGTGGGCCACGCCGCGCGGGGCCCTGCTCGACCTGCCGGGACGGCCGTCCGCGTCCGGGGTGCGCTCCGACGGGCTCGAAGGCTACGCACGGACCTTCCTCGCCGCGGCGTTCCGGGTGTCCGGGGCCGGGGGAGCGGACCCGTACGGCTGGCTGGAGCGGTACGCCGACGGCCTGGTGGCGGGAACCCGGACGCCGGGCCGCGACGATGCGGAGTCCTGGCCGGTCATCCGCGACATCCACTCGGGCGGCCAGCCGATGGTCGAATCGGCCTCGGTGGCCCTCGGGCTCAGGCTGACCGGGCCGTGGCTGTGGGACCGCCTCGACAGCACGGTGCAGGACCGGACCGCGGAGTGGCTGCGCGGCGCCCTGCGCCATCTGCCCGCCCCCAACAACTGGTACCTCTTCCCGTACACCGTGGCCGGATTCCTGGAATCCGTGGGCCGCGGCGACGCCGAGACGGCCAGGGCGCGCAGCCGTGCCCTCGACCTCCTGGAGGGCTGGTACGCAGGCCGGGGCTGGTACGCCGACGGCGAGGGCCGCGCCTTCGACCACTACAACGGCTGGGCGCTGCACCTGTATCCGGTGCTCGACGCCCATCTCGACGCCGTGCCGGACCGGGTTGCCCCGCACGGTGACCGCCTGCGGGCCCACCTGGACGGCTTCTCCCTCCTCTTCGGAGCGGACGGGGCGCCGATCCACTTCGGGCGCTCGCTCACCTACCGCTTCGCCGCCGCGTCGGCCGTCGGCCTCGGAGCGGTCACCGGCCACACCCCGCTCACCCCCGGCGCCTCGCGCCGCTTGATCAGCGGATCGCTGCGCTACTTCCTCGACCGGGGGGCCGTCGGCGCCGACGGCCTGCTGAACCTCGGCTGGCACGGCCCGCACGAGGCGACCCTGCAGCCCTATTCCGGGCCGGCCTCGCCGTACTGGGCCTCCAAGGCCTTCGTCTGCCTGCTCGCCCCGGAGACGCACCCCCTGTGGACGGCGAAGGAGGAACCCGCCCCCAGCGAGGGGCCCGACCAGGTGCTCGCCCTGTCCGCGCCGGGGCTGCTGATCCAGACCACCCGCGCCGACGGGATCGTACGACTGCACAACCACGGGAGCGACCACGTCGGGCCGGACCAGCCGGAAACGGCCCGCGACGAGGACCCGCTCTACTCCCGCCAGGCCTACTCCACCCGCAGCGGCCCCACCACGGGCGCCAACACCCCGGACAACCACCTCGCGGTGGTCGTGGCGGGCGCCCGCAGTGCCCGGCGGCGCATCCACCCGCTGGGCACCGGCCAGGGGAACGGCTGGGGCTGGGCGGCGTCCTGGCATCGGCCGGTCTTCCCGGGCGGCGCTCCCACGGTCCCCGGACTGCGCGTGGAGAGCGTCACCTTCGTCCGGGGCCGGCACGAACTGCGCGTGCACCGGGTGTACGGAGCCCCGTACGGCGCCCGCGTGGAACAGACGGGCTGGGCCACGGGGCCCGAGGAGCCGCTGCGCTCGGAGCTCCACCCGGTGCACGGCTGGAAGGCGGGGGACGAGGCGAGGGCGCCGGCCGGGACCGCCTTCACCCGGTGGGCGAGCGTCCCCCGGCTGACGGCCGAGGCCGGGGGAACCCGCTTGTACGCGGCGCTCGTCGCGCTCACCGGCGAGCCGGATCCGGCGCCAGTGGCGGAGGTGGTCGCCTCGGTGGCGGCGGACCAAGGATCCGTCGAGGTGCGATGGGCCGAGGACGGATCGCTGACCAGGATCGCCTTCGAGCCGCTCCGGGTGGAACACCTGCCACCTGCCGCCGGTTAGCGGTCGCACGCTCCACGTGCCGGCTCATGCCGAGGTCACTGGTCCTGGATGCGCCGGAACGGCCGGTCCGCCTCCAGCTCGAACGCGATCTCCAGCAGCTTGCGTTCACCGCCGGGGCGGGCGGCGAACATGACGCCGACGGGCAGCCCGTCCGGGGTCGGGCTCGCGGCGGGCAGCGAGATCGACGGAGTGCCGACGACGTTGTCGACCGGCGTGAACGCCACGTACGCGAGGATCCGCTCGATCAGCTTCGCGTAGGGAACGGTCGGGCTGAGGTGGCCGATCGGTGGCGTGGTGTGGGCGAGCACCGGCGACATCACGAGGTCGAGCCCGCGGAAGGAGGCCGCGTACGCCTCCCTCGTGCGCTTCAACCGCCGCAGCACCCCGGGGGTCCGCCGCCAGTTGCGCAGGTACTCCTCGCGCAGCCCCTGGCTGAGGCCGTCCATGCGGTGCCGGTCGAAGTCCGCGCCGAGGGTGCGGCCGGTGACGCCGAGGAGGAAGGACAGCATGCCCCAGTACGTGAGGAAGTCGTCGGTGAAGCTCGGATCCATACCCAGTTCCACCGGCTCCACGGTGTGCCCGAGCCGTCCGAGCGTCGCCACGGTCTCCGCGACCGCCGCCCGGGTGGAGGCGTCGGAGTGGACGCCGTTCGGCGAGTCCAGCACGAACCCGATGCGCAAGCGCCGAGCCGAGGGCCCTTCGACCAGGCCGAGGGGCGGCAGCCCGGGGCTCGGCCGGTACTTCTCCGCAGCGGCGAGGAACGCGGCGGCGTCCCGCACGGAACGGCTCACGACTCCGTCGGAGATGATGTCGAGCGGCAGCTGGCGGCCCAGGGCGCTCGGCACGACGCGTCCACGGGACGGCTTGAGGCCGACGAGTCCACAGCAGGCCGCGGGTATGCGGATCGAGCCCCCGCCGTCGTTGGCGTGCGCGATCGGCACGGCACCGGCGGCGACCAGCGCCGCGCTGCCGCCCGACGAACCGCCCGCCGAGTAGTCCGTGTGCCACGGGTTGCGGACCGGCTCCGCACCGTCGTACTCGGTGGTCGGGCTGAACCCGAACTCGGGCAGCCGGGTCTTGCCCAGGACCGTGACGCCGCTGCTCAGGAGCTGCCGGGTGAACGGTGCGTGCCGCCGGGCGGCCCTCGGCCGGAAGGCAGCGCTGCCGTGGCCCGTGGGCAGCCCCTGGTAGTCGGTGTTGTCCTTGACGAAGGTCGGCACCCCGGCGAAGGCACCGCCCGTTCCCGCGGTGTGGGCCGGGCCGTCGACGTGCGCCTGGACCGCGCCCAGCCGCCCGTCGACCGCCCGCACCCGCTCCCCGGCGTCCCGGGCGGCCTCGGCGGCGGAGACCTCGCCCCGCCGGATCGCCGCGGCGAGACCGACGGCGTCGTGCTCTCCCAGCGCGTCGTCCCGGAACGCGTGCACGATGGTCCGTTCGTCGAAAGTCGTCACCGCTGCGTCAGCCCCCGTCGTGTGGATGGTCGTCGGCCATCATTGCCTACCGCCAGGTAACACGCGAGGTTTTCGCCAGCCATTCGATCCCGCCGCGAGACGGTGAACAGGCCTGCTTCAGACGGACCTTGTCCTGTTCCGCCAGCGGATGAAGAGCTGTTCCGGATCCCCGGTGCACGACCAAGGCGCCTCGGTGGCACGGTTGTCCAACAGCCGGAAGATCTCACCCGCCCGGTCCGCCATGCCCGCCTTGACCAGACCGTGCGCCAAGTGGTTGAGGTCGGAGACGTCTTGCGCCGCGGGCGTGCGGTGCGCGATCCACGCGTCCAGGGCGTGCCGCAGGTCACCCCGCGCACGCTCGTCGTCCCAGTGCCCGGTCAGCCCCAGGACGGTGTTTCCCCCGGTCGCCATCCGGTGGCGGAAGTGCTCGGCCCGCGCGACCTGGGGCAGGATCGCCAAGGGCGATCCCTGTGGGGCGGAACCCGCCGCTTCCCAGGCGAAGTTGAGGGCTGTGCCGTAGGAGCCGTGCCAGCGGGCCGACAGGTAGCGCAGCGCCTGGTGGTGGGCCTCGCGGTGGTACGGGTCCCGCCCGCGGATCTCCTGCCACCATTCGCCCATGCCGGCGTGCCCGTGCGGATAGAGCCTGGCGAGGGCGAACAGGGACACCCACGGGTAGGGATCGCGGGGCGCCAGTTCGGCCGCCCGGTGGCAGAGCCGGGCCGCCAGGTCCAGCCGCTCGGCGTCGGGTTGCCGTCCGGTGCGCGCGGCGGCGAACATCCGCATCACCTCGGTTTCCGCACGGAGCACGGCCGCGTCGGGGTGGCGCGGTTCGGACGCCTGCCAGAGGTCCACGGTCCGTCTGCTCGCCGCCGCGTCGGCGAGCAGACGGATGCGGTGAGCCCGCCTGTCCCAATCGCCGGGCGTGCTCCCCAGCAGGTCGCGGGCACCCTCCCAGCGGCCGAGGAGCATGTCCTGGCGACCCTCGGCCAGCGCCGAGTCGCCGAATGCGGGATCGTAGACCGGCGCTCTCTCGCTGCGGCGCTGCCAGGCGGACATGGGGTTCCTTCCTCGGGCGGGCTGCCGGACGGTGTGCTCAGAAGTCGGACAGGAGACCGTCGCGTCGGCCGCGGTCCGGACCGGAGCCGGACGGGGCGGCGGGAAGATGTTCGCCGGCCGTCTCCTCGTATCCCGGACGGAGCGGCCGGGGATGGAAGAAGGAGCGGCCGCCCTGGATCCGTGCGATGGCCACCGGGACCAGGCCGATGGCCAGCAGGCCGAGCCCGATGGCCAGTTCGGTGCCGGTCAGCGTGGGGATCGCGGCGGCGAAGACCCAGATGTTGAAGGCGGTGCCCGCGAGCGGCCACAGGCCCAGGAAGACCAGGTTGCCGGTGGAGGCGAGCAGCACGCTGCGGTAGGCCACGCTGACGGCGATTCCGGCCAGCGCGTAGTAGAAGGCGATCAGCAGGCCGATCCCCTTCAGAGCGTGCTCAAGGATGCCCACCCCGGAGCCGTGCAGTGCCACGAGCAGCAGGGCCGTCAGCGTGACCGCGACGACTGCCAGCGTGGAGGCCACGGGGGTCTGCCGCCGAGGGTGGATCCGGCCGAAGAAGGAGGGGATCGTCCGGTCCCGTCCCATCGCGAACAGGGTGCGGGTCGCCTGGAGGAGCGTGGTCTCCAGCGTGGCGACCATGGAGAGCGGTACGGCGAGAACGAGCAGCGTGCCCCCCACTCCGGGCCAGGCCGCCTCACCGAGCTGGAGGAGGAAGCCGCCGTCCGTCGAGGTGATGGCGTCCGGGCCGAGCAGCACGTTCGCGGCGACGGTCAGGGTCAGAAGGGTGGCGGCGAAGACCAGGAGGCCGATCAGTCCGCCGAGTCCGGAGCCGCCCCGGCCACCTCGCGTCTCCTCGCTGAGGTTGGCCGTCACGTCCCAACCCCAGTACAGGGCGCTCGCGATCAGGGCTCCGGCGGTGAAGGTATGGGTCGCGTCGAAGTGCCCGAAGCCGAACCAGGAGAACGAGAACGTGGCGGCGTGGCCGTCCCGGGTCAGCGCGGCGACCGCGACGGCCAGCAGCAGAGCGACCTGGGTCCCGACGGCGATGGTCCGCACGCGGGCGGCGACCCTGGCGCCGGATGCCACCAGGGCCGCTATCAGCAGGAACCAGCCGAGCCCGACCGCGGTGGCCAGAGCGTCGTTTCCGGCCAGCTCCCCGTCGAAGAGCGAGAGGGTGGCGCTGCCCGCCGGCGTCGTCGAGGCGATGATGAAAAGGGTGGTCGCGACGATCACCGCCCACCCGCTGAGGAATCCGAGGAAGGGGTGCAGGGTCCTGGACACCCAGGAGTAGGTCGCGCCGGAACTGACGTCGAGCCTCCCCAGATGCCGCAAGGCCAGGGCGATGCCCACGACCGGGATCGCGCAGTACAGCAGCACGGCCGGGGAGGCGGAGCCGGCCGCCGCGACGAGCGCGGGAACCAACGCGACGACCGTGTACGCCGGCCCGCAGCCCGCCACCGCCATGACCACGGAGTCGAACGTACTCAGGGACCCGGCCCGCAGCCCGCCCCCGCGGTTGCCCCGCCTGGTGCTCATCCCTGTGCCTCTCCTCGGCTGTGCTGTCAACGGTTGTGACGTCGGGTGCCCGGCCGGGCCGACCCGGCCGGGCACCCGGCCCGACGCGGGCGGCCCCCTCCCGTGTTGGACTAGACCAACGGGGGTACGACCGGCTGCGACTGCGTGGCGCAGTGGATGCCGCCGCCGCCGGAGGCGATGTTGTCGATGTTGAGCTGGACGATGTTCCGGCTGGGATAGGCGGACTGCAGGATGGCGTAGGCCAGGCCGTCGGCATAGCCGTCACCGAACTGCGGGGCGATGACGGCGCCGTTCACCGTGTAGTAGTTGGTGTAGCTCGACAGGAAGTCATTGCCCTGCCCGCGGATGGCACTGCGGTCCGGACCGGGGAGTTCGGTGATGGCCAGTGCGCGGCCCTGGGCGTCGGTGGCGCCCCGCAGGATCCGCGCGGTCTCCTCGTAGACGGCGATCCACTTGCTGTCGGCGCCGCGGCCGGGCTTGTCCAGGATGACCTTGCCGGGCGCGGTGAAGCGGGCGAGGCAGTCGATGTGGCAGTCGGTGATGTCCTGGCCGGCCAGGCCCGGGACCCAGATCACCTTGTCGATGCCGAGCGCCGCCTTCATCGCCTGCTCGACCTGGTCCTGCGACTTGCCCGGATTGCGGTTGCTGTTGACCATCGAGCTCACCGTGGCCAGCAGGGTGCCCTGGCCGTCGGTCTCCAGCGAGCCGCCCTCGCCCACGAAGGACGCCTGGATCCGGTTGACCCCGTATTGACCGAGGAGCGTCTCGGCGGCCACGGCGTCGTTGGCGAAGGGCTGGGCGTACGACGTGCCGGCCTTCCCCCAGCCGTTGAAGTTGGTGTCCACCCCCGCGATCGAGCCGGGACCCACGACGAAGGTGGGGCCGAAGTCCCGGATCCACAGGTCGTCGTTGGCTATCTCGATGACGTCGATTCCGTAGTGGGCACCGCTCCCGCACAGGTACCGGGCGTCCGCGGCCTGACCGTAGCGTGCCAGCATCACCACGGGCTCGTAGCGCGAGATCGCGTACGCCACGTTCGCGATGTCCCTGCGCACCGCGCCGAGGCTGTTGCCCCATACGGAGGAGAGCGCCGGCCAGGCCATGAAGGTACGGACGTGCCGGCCCTCCTCCGCGGGCATCCGCAGCGCGGCGGAGCCGCCGGCGGCCGTGGCCGCCCGGGCGACCGTCGGCAGGGCGGATCCGAGGGCCGCGAGCGGCAGGGCCGCCGCACCGAACTGGAGCAGCCTGCGTCGGGACGTGGCTGGGGTGTTGTTCATGGGACTCCCTGGTGAACA
The DNA here is from genome assembly GCF_056428985.1 of Streptomyces sp. CA189. Classification (NCBI taxonomy): domain Bacteria; kingdom Bacillati; phylum Actinomycetota; class Actinomycetes; order Kitasatosporales; family Streptomycetaceae; genus Streptomyces; species Streptomyces sp. CA189. The sequence continues at coordinate 104,268 of NZ_JBWJVM010000014.1, forward strand.
AGAGACGAGAGATGCGTCTCACATCCTGGTCTGTACTGAAAATTCAGTCAATGGATCCGCGCATATGACTGAAAATTCAGTCAGGAAGCCATCGAGAAAAGGTCGGCCCGGGCCTCGAAGGTGAGGCCCGGGCCGGTTGCTCAGCGGTTGGGCTCCTGCATCGTGACGCAGTGAGCGCCGCCGCCGCCGTTGCCGTAGAGGTTGTCGAGGTTGAGCTGTACGACGGGCCTGCCGTAGGCGGCCGCGATGGCCGTCTTGGCCGCCGCGTCCTTGGCGGTGTCGCCGAACTGGGTGGTGATGATCGCCTGGTTGGTCACCGTCCAGTTCATGTAGGAGCTCAGGAACTCGCTCCGCTTGCCGGCCGAAATGCGGGGCAGGGTGTCGGGTCCCTGGATGGTGAGGACCTGTAGGCGGCGTCCTCTCGCGTCGGTCGCGTTGACCAGGACGTCGTGCATGGCCTGGGCGTTCCGGGTCCAGACGGCCGGCCGTACGGCGCCGTTCAGCTGCACCATCACCACGCCGGGCTTGATGTAGCGGGCGGTGCCGTCGATGTGGCCGTCGGTGACGTCCTCCCCGTAGACGCCGGGCAGCCAGATCATCTTCGTGGCGCCGAACCGGGCCAGCAGCTCCGCCTCGATCTGGCTGCGCGTCTTGCCGGGATTGCGGTTGCTGTTCACCCAGCAGCTCTCGGTCGCCATCAGCGTGCCGTCGCCGTCGTACTCCACACCGCCGCCCTCGCCGACCACGGACGCCTTGGCGAACGCGACGCCCGTGTAGGCGGCGAGCTTCTGCGCGACGACGCGGTCCTTGTTGTAGGCGGAGCCGGGGATGCCGTAGAAGGTCGTGGCGTTCTCCCCCCAGGCGTTGAAGTTCAGGCCGATGGAGTCCAGGCCGCCGGCTCCGTCGACGCGGAACAGCGGGCCGGTGTCCCGCATCCAGCAGTCCGATACGGGAACCGAGCTGATCACCGTGACGGTGGACCCGCACATGCTCCGGGCTTGCGACGCGGCCGACGAGCCGTCCGCGCACATCGTGACCGGCTCGTACTTGGCGATCTCCTTGGCGAGCTTGGCGATGTCGGTCTGGATCTTGGACAGCGTGCTGCCCCAGATCGTGTAGCTGGAGGACCAGGCCATCCAGGTCCGCTTGTGCGACGTCTCTTCCCCGGGTACGCGCCAGGCCGCGGCGTGGGCCGGCTGAATGCCGCCGAGTATGGGTCCCACCGCCAAGCCGGCCACAACTGCGCCGGTTCGGCCCAGGAGGGTTCTGCGGCTCATGCCCGCCGTGTTGCCGTTGTGCTCTGTCTTCACGTGGTGCTCCTTGTCGCGGAGGTTCGTTCTGTCCGTCAGGTGCGGGGTGCTCAGTGGGGCGGCGCCAGTAGCCCCTCCTCCCTGACCATCTGGCGTTCGGTGGCCAGATCGAGACTTCGGGCGAACGCCCAGTAGAGGAGGCCGGCCACCGGCAGGCCGACGGCGATCGAGAGGTCCACGCCTCCGAGGAGCTCCGCGACGGGACCGACGTAGAGGCCGGTGATGACCATGAACGGCGCCATGCAGGCGAGACCGATGGCGTAGGCGAGATTCCCCCGCCAGCCCCACCGGCCGTATATGCCGTGCGGGTTGAAGATCTCCTTGACGACGTACTGGCCGCGGCGGACGAAGAAGTAGTCGACCAGGTTGATGGCCGTCCAGGGGATGAACAGGTAGGTCAGCACCACCACCACGTTGGCGAAGAACCAGTTGAACTGGTCGATGCCGACGAGGGTGGACACCGTTCCGACGGCCACGAGCATGATCCCGATCGTCGCGACCCGGAGGGTCCGCGTCGGCTTGACCGGCCGGAACGAGTCCAAGATCGAGATCATGGTCAGGCTGCCGCCGTACTGGTTGATCGCCATGATGGAGAGCAGGCCGACCAGCAGGACGACGACGGCGACCGTGCCGAATCCACTGAACAACCGGTCAGCCGACATCTTCAGGGCCGTCACCGGATCCGTGCCCTTGGGCGCGGCGGCCGAGACCACGGCGCCGAGGATGAACACCCAGATGCCGGAGACGGCGCTGGGCAGGTAGGTCCACCAGAAGGTGCTGCGCACGGGGACGTCGGGTCTGAGGTAGCGCGAGTAGTCCGAGACGTACGGCGCCCAGCCCAGTTGGAAGCCGGCGACGAAGACGAAGACGAGCATGAACGGGGCGAGGTCGAACGGGCCGGCGTCCCAGACACCGTCCGGCAGCCCTCCACCGAACAGGGCGGACACGGTGACGGCTGCGGTGACCACGACGAAGGGCCAGGTGAGCCACCTGTTCAGGCGGTGGATCCACTGGTACCCGAACAGGGCGATCACGGTCGCCACCGCGGCGGCCAGCAGGTAGCCGACTCCGTTGGGAACTCCGGTGAGCAGGTTCATGGCCTGGCCGGACAGCAGGGCGTCGGAGGTGTTGAAGGCGATGTAGTTGACGAGCGCGAACACCCACACCGTGACCGCGGCGCCCAGGTAGCCGAACTGTGCCCTGGATTGCACCAGTTGAGGCAGTCCCAGTTGGGGGCCCTGGGCCGAGTGGAAGGCCATGAAGAACGTACCGAAGAGCGAGCCGAGGACCGTGGCGACCACGGTCCAGACGAGTGAAGCCCCCATGGACAGCGTCACGACGCCGGTTGCCAGGCCGGTGAGGTTGAGGCTGCCGACGAACCAGATGGCCCCGACGCTCGAGGGTTTGCCATGTCGTTCGGAGAGGGGCACCCAGTCGATCGAGTGCTGTTCGATGCCCGCAGCAGGAGATGCGGAGTCGTGCGTGGGCGAGGCAACTGGGGCCATTGGGGCTCCTGTACACGGGGGCTTGCATGAAGCCGTCAGCGGTCCTGAGCTTCCAGGGCCGAGCGGGGTGCGCTCACAGTAGGGACTGACGGAAATTTCAGTCAATCCCCTTGGCCGGCCGAACTGACGGAGACTTCGCCGGGTGTGTCGCTGCCCCCGCAGCGCGGTGAGGTGGGTGCCGGTGCCCCGGCCGACGTACGGCGGGGCGTCATTTATGCTTCAAGGCGGCCGCGGGGCGGTGGCTCGCCGCTGTCCGCGGCACCTGCGGAACGGTCGGTCCGGCCGGCCCGGGGGGGGGCGTCCTGTGTCCGGGCCTCGGCCCGGGCGGGGACCACATGACGCTGATCATGGAGATGATGAAGATCATGGGGAATCGAGCGACCGCCGACACGTGTCTCAGTGGGGTGGGGCGCCCAGCCCACGCGCCCGTGAACAGAAGACCCCCAGGGAGAAGTGAGGTATGCCAGTGATCTGCGTCGGAGGCATGATCGGAATCGGCAAGACGAGCGTTGCCGAGCTGCTCGCCAAGGAGCTGGGCAGCGAAGTCTTCTACGAGAGCGTGGACGACAATCCGATCCTGCCGCTCTTCTATACGTCGAGCCCCGAGGAGATCCAGGCCAAGCGCTACCCGTTCCTCCTCCAGCTCTACTTCCTGCAGACGCGGTTCGCCGCGATCAAGGAGGCGTACAAGCAGGGCGACAACGTCCTGGACCGGTCCATCTACGAGGACTGGTACTTCGCCAAGGTCAATCACGACCTGGGCCGGATCAGCTCCCTCGAGATGCGGGTGTACGAGGGGCTGCTCAACGAGATGATGCGCGAGATCGACGGCCTGCCGTACCGCAAGGCGCCCGATCTCATGGTCTACCTCAAGGCCGACTTCGAGACGGTGCTGTACCGCATCGGGCTGCGGGGCCGTGATTTCGAGCAGGACGAGAGCCTCGTCGAGTACTACCGGACGCTCTGGTCCGGCTACGACGACTGGGTGCACAAGCACTACTCGGCCAGCGAGGTCCTCGTCGTCGACATGAACCACACGGACGTGGTGAACAACCGCGAGGACGCGGCCCGCGTGGTGCGCGAGGTCAAGGACGCCCTGACGGTGGGCCGCCTCCGCGGCTGACCGGCCCGGAATGATTCGCCCCGGATGCGGTCAAATCACAGCAAACCAATAATGGAAACGACTTCCAGTGCGTCATTATTGTGTGTATGAGGCAACGACTTTCGAAGCGGTGTGATGTGAGCGGGTCGGCGGTCGGGGTCCCGCGCGGGCGCCCTGCCGCCGCCTGAGGGCGCGCGACGACGCGGCCCGGACGCCATTCACTCGGGAGAGTTGCACGGAGATATCGCCATGCTTGCGACATATTCTCGCCCCATGGGCTGGACGAGCACGCTGAAGGACACCGCCCGCGCCGGTTTGCGCGTGGAGCGGACCAGGCTCGAACCGCTGGTCACCCTGCGTGCCACGGCCGGCCTGGCCCTGTCGGGGTGTGTCGCACTGTGGCTCTTCGGCGGCACCGCGGCCGCGGGCGCGGCCTACGGCGCCCTGCTGGGCGGGATCGCGGTGTTCCAGCGCAGTTGGCGGCCCGACCCGGTGCTCCCGGTGATCTCGGCGCTGACCCTCGGAGTGACGAGCTTCCTGAGCTACCTCACCGGCGGCTACCTCCCCCTCTTCCTCCTCCTGGCCGCCCTGTGGACCTTCCTGGGAGGCATGGCCTGGTCGCTGGGGGCCAACGCCGGCAGCCTCGGCACGACGAACGCCGCGGTGATGCTGGTGACCGTGACCCTGCCGGCCACCGTCACGCAGTCCTTGGGCCAGGCCGCGCTGATGACCGCCGGGGGACTCGTACAGGCGGCCCTGGTGGTGCTCTTCCCCATCCGCCGCTGGGGGCGGCACCGCGACGCGCTCGCCGACGCCCTGGCCGCCGAGGCCGACTACGCCCGTCGGCTGCGCGAGGACCCCGGCGCCCCGTTCACCCCGGGCCCCTTCGCCGAGGCCCGGGACGCGGCCACGCTCAGCGCCCGCCAACTGCGCCGCCGCCCGGCCCAGTTGCACGGCGCGCGGAGCCTGGCCGAGCGCATCCGCCCGGTCCTCGCCTCGCTCGCCGACCCCGCCGTCACCGGCGGCGCCCAGGACGGCCCCGCCCGCGACCGGGCCCGCGAACTGCTCGCCGCGGCCGCCGCGATCCTGGACACGGCGGCCGACGCGATCCGCCGCGGCCGCCCCGCCGAACTCCCGCCCCAGGCCCTCGCCGCCATCGAGATCACCCCGGGCGGCCCCGTACTCACCGGCGCGGCCGAACAGGCGGCCACCCGGCTGCGCGCCCTGCTGCGCGACGTGGCCGAGACGGCCCGCAGCGACCACGGCGGCCCGGCCGGCGAGGACCGCCGGCCGGACGACGGGGACGCGCTCGTACGCCCTCCACTCCGCGACGAGGTCAAGGGCGCCGTCCGGACCGTGCGGGGACAACTGCACCACGACTCCCCGGTGTTCCGACACGCGGTCCGCGCCACCGTGGTCGTCGTGGTGGGCGACCTCATCGGGCGCGCCCTGCCCTTCGGACACGGCTACTGGGTCCCGCTGGTCGCCATCCTGATCATGCGCCCGGGCTTCTCCCACACCTACGGCCGGGCCGCCGCCCGCCTGGGCGGCACCGTCGTCGGACTGATCATCGCCGGCACCATCGTGCAACTCGCCCACCCCGGACCCCTCGCCTCCGGGACCCTCTCCGTGATCTGCGGCGGGCTGATCCTGCTGTTCATGTACACCGGCTACGCGCCCGTCCAGGCAGCCGCCTCCGCGTACACCGTCTTCACCCTCGCCATGGCCGGCGTGGGCCTCGACCAGTCAGTGCCCGCCCGCCTGATCCTGACCCTCCTCGGCGGCAGCCTGGCCCTGCTCGCCTACGCCCTCTACCCCGCCTGGGAGACCCCCAAGCTGCGCACGCGCCTCGCCGACTGGATCAAGGCGGACCTCGTCTACGCCGCCACGGTCGTACGCCACTACGCCGACCCCACCCGGCAGAGCGCACGCGAGACCCGCGAAGCCGTCCTCTCCGCCCGCGGCTACGTCCTCGCCTGGCGCAACGCCGTGGCCCTGGCCGAGAAGGAACCCGTACGCCGTCGCGGCCTCTCCCGCGCCGCGGAGGCCGGAGCAGAGCAGGCCCTCGCCGAAGTCGCCCACGTCACCATGCTCCTGGAAGCCCACCTGCCCGAACCCGGAAGCCGCCGCCCCTCGGCCGCGCTCCTGGCCGCCGCCCTGCAGCAGTCGGCCGAGGACGCGGAGCACGCCGTGCGGGACCGGCGCGTCCCCACCTGGGAACCGGTCCGCACCGCACTCGCCACCTGGAACGACGAGAACCCCGGTGACGACGTGGACCCCGGTGACGAGACGGACCGGATGCTGCACCGCGCCGGAGTCCTCCTCCTCGCCGCCCTGGACGAACTCTCCACCGCCCTGGAATACGCCTCGCCCCCCCACGACCACCGCAGGCGGAGCACCCCGAACGGAGGCGGCGACCCGCTCGTAGCCGCCCACTGCGGCGCCCGGCCTAGGCCGGGTCTTAGGCCTTCGGCCCGATTCGCGGTCGCCGTTCCTGGCCTACGGTCGTCGTCATGGATACGACGGGCATCCTCGACGAGGCGCTTCAGCGATTGCACGGTTCCGGCCCCGAGCGGCTCGGGCGGCTGACCAACCATGCGCCGATGGCTGTTGAAGCCCTCTCCGTTCGCGGACAGGCGGGTTCGGTGCACCGCTGGCTCGACCTGTACGCGCGCAAGCTGGAGGAGTTCCCGTCACGCGTCGAGCCGGTCACCTCCGCCAACTGGCGTGCCGCGCTCGGTGACCCGCGCCGCGCCGCCGACTGGATCGGCTACTTCGAGCGCGAGATCGCCGACCGTCCCTGGCGCGACGTGCTGGCGCAGTGGTGGCCGCGTCTTCTGCCCGGCCTGTACGGCGGATCGACGCATCCGCTGATCCGGGTGGGCCACGCCGTGCGCACCCTCCTGGACGGCGAGAGCACCGCACCACGGCTGGCCGAACTCGCCCACGGCCTCGGCTACTGGGCCGCCCGCCACCACCCCGTCGCGGACCTCGCCCCGCTGCCCGGCGCCGACAGCGCGGCCGCCGCCCTGGACGCGGTACCACCCCTCACCGAGCGGCACGGCACCTTCCCCGACCGCCTCGGCCGCGTCACGGGCCTGCCGGTTTGGGCGGCCACGATCACGGACCCCGACCAGGCACGCCTGCGCCTCGTCGAACTGGTGCGGGCGGCCACCCACCGCTACGCCACCCACGGCCACGGCGAGGAAACCATGCTGGTCCATGCCGCCACGGCCCCCAACGCCGTCCTGCGCACCCTGCCCGCCCTCCCACCCACCCTGTGGGCGGCCGGCCTGCGCGCCGCGTGGACGGCCTCCGCGGCCGTCACCGCGATGTACGCACCCGACACCCCGGTCGCCTTCACCCCGCCGGGCACCTGCACCCCTGACGAGGTCTTCGAACGGGCCAGGGCGCACGGCGACGAACACGTCGTCAAACTGACCGACACGGCACTCGACATCGGCGACGAACCGGCCCTCGCGGCAGCGCTGCGCGCCATCGAGCTGAGCGAACCACTGCGCTAGGGAGACCGGGGCGCCGGGCCCTCCACGACCCGAAGGGCCCGGCGCCCCCTGTACGTCTGCGTTCACCGGAGTCATCGCGGGCCGGCAGCCCCGGCGGACTTCCAGTGAATGGGGTTGCTCCAGGCCCGACCGCCGGCTGCGTCCTCGACCGTGACCCGGAAGGATCTGCCCCGGAACATCTCCAACGGCAGGGTGCACTCCGTCAGATCCTCGCCCTGGACGACCTGCGCACCGGGTGCGCCGCCCGTGATCAGGACCTTGCGGACAGGGGAACACCGGACGGTGATGTGTTCGCCGGTCAGGCCGACATCGACCAGCTCGGGGCCGGTGGACGAGTAGTAGTGCCCGGCCTTGAGCGCGGCCAGGAGCCGATCCGGTTCGAGCGACTCGGCGCGAACCTGGACCCAGGCGGCGCAGCCCGGAGGGTCCTGCGGCTGGAGGTGTGCGTCGTCGGCCGCGTAAGCGAGCAGCCGGTGGCCACGGTTGAGGAGGACGTCGGTCAGGTGCCAGCTGTCGCCCCGGTCCTCACGCGCGGCCAGCGCGTTGTACACCTCGACCGCGTGCGCCGCGTCCAGGCTCTCGGCGTCCGCGATGCTCAGCAGGGAGGCAGCCGGGTGGGCCATGCCGACGAACGCCCCGGCGGCGCGTGCCCTGCGGGCCAGCTGGGGCCCGGTCTCGTGCGGCCCGGGCGGTGCGAAGCCCAGCGGGAGCCCGACGGCGACGATGTGCCAGGACGATCCGGCCTCGGTGCGCGGAGCGTGCAGCTCGGCTCCGAGCAGCGTGGTGAATCCCTCCGTACGCAGCGGGGTGGTGTCGGTCAGCGGGAAGCCGTATTCGGGGCGGAAGTGGTCGGTGACGGCCAGGAAGTCGTATCCGGCGTTCCGGTAGTACTGCGCCGTCTCCGCCGGGGACAGGGCACCGTCGGACTGATCGGAGTGCGTGTGCAGGTTCCCCCGCCAGAAGCGGCCCGGTCGATCGAAAGGCAGGCTGTGCATCCAACTCCTCCTTCTCGTACCGCAGCAGACCAGGTTCGCCCGGTTGGCGGTTGGCCCCTGGCGGCTGAGAGTGACAGATCGTGCCGCGCGACGCGCTCTCTACTCGGCGTCGAGCTGGTGGTCGGCCCAGACGTAGCTTTCGGGCAGCAGATCGGCGATGGGCACGGCTCGGACGCGTTCGCCGTGGCCGATGATGACCTTGAGGGTGGGGAAGTAGTCGAGGAGGACTTGCCGGCACCGGCCGCACGGGGGAACGAGCCCGCGGTCACGGTCGCCCACGGCGACGATGGTGTCCAGCTCGTAGGCGCCCCGGGCGGCCGCGGCGCCGATGAGGGCCAGCTCGGCGCAGGGGCTCCGGCGTGGTCGACGTGAGGGGTCTGCGTGGCCATCTTCTCCGCCTGCGTACGGTGTCAGGCGACGTTGACCCGCGTGACGACGATGCGCAAGCGAATATGCTCCTCGTCCACGGCGGCGGAGCCCCGACCGGGGCGGATGTCCCCGACCGGCGAGTCGACGCGGCGTACGGACCGGGTGAGCGCACGTACACTCGGCCTATGAGCCGCACACGACGTGTCACGGGGGAGTGCCTGCCGCAGGCCGCCCCCGGCGTGCGTGCGGCCGCTGCGGGCCGGACGGGCGTCAGCCCCCGGACCGCCGCCGACGGCCAGGCCCCCACGGTCGGCCGCGGCGTCCTGCACGGCCACGGCTAGCGCTCTCCCACCGCGCCCGGGCCCCGTACCTCCCGCCGCACCATCCTCAGCGACGGGCCCTGCCCCGGCAGCCCGGCCCCGATCACCGTGTCCGGCCCGGCCCCGTCGCTCCGAGGGCGACGCATCGCCCTCCCCGTCCCCACCACCGCAGTCCCGACGCTCCGTCGGCACTGTCGCCAGGCTAGGGCCGTGCGCCGGGCCGTAGCCGCCTCCGAAGGGACCACCGTGAAGTTGAGCGGGTTGCTGACCGGCCATGAACACCACGTCATCCAGGGCGACACCGAGTCGACGGGGATCACGGCGGGCACCACCTTCGACGTGGACCGCGTGGTGCCGGGCTCGCTCTTCATCGCGGTACCCGGCCACCGCGGCGGCGGCCCCGCATCCATCGGTGCCGCGCTCGCGCGCGGAGCGGTGGCGGTGCTCGTCGACGAGGCGGGAGCCGCTGCCGCTCCCCCCGGGCGGGAGCTGCTGCCGGCGGTGTGCGTCGTACGGGTCTCCGACACCCGCAAGGCGGCCGCCGTCGTCTCCTCCCGCTACTTCGGCGAGCCGGGCCGGCACATGGACGTGGTGGCGGTCACCGGCACCAACGGGAAGACCTCCATCTCCTACATGGTCGAGTCGCTCCTCAAGATCTCCGAGGGCGCCTCGGTGGGCGTGATCGGGACGGCGGGCAGCCGGATCGGCGACGAGGTGATCCCCATGCCTCCCTCGGCGCTGACCACACCGGAATCGCCCGACCTGCAGTACCTCCTGGGCCGCATGCGGGACCAGGGCACAGGCAGCGTGGTGCTGGAGGCCACCTCCATGGCCTTGCAGACGTACCGGATGGACCGCACGTTCGTCGATGTCGGCGTCTTCACCAACCTGACCCAGGACCACCTGGACGACCACGGCACGATGGCCCACTACACGGACGCCAAAATGCGGCTGTTCCAGGGGTTGTGCCGGCACGCGGTGGTCAACGTGGACGACGTCGTGGGAGCCGGGATCAGGGCGATGATGCCCGGCGCGGTGACGACGTACGGTCTCGACGAGGATGCCGACTTCCGGGCCACGGACCTGATCGCGGACGCCTCGGGCACGCGGTTCACGCTGCACCACGCCGGCAGCGAGTACCCGGCGGCCATCCCGGTCCCGGGCAGGTTCTCCGTGTCCAACGCGCTGGCGGCCGTGGCGGCCTGCCGGGTCCTGGGGCACGACCTGGACGGACTGGTCGCCGCGCTCGCGCAGATGCCGCCCGTGCCGGGCCGGTTCGAGCGCTTCGTCACCCCCGCCGGCACCTCGGTGATCGTGGACTACGCGCACTCGCCCGACTCCCTCGACAAGGTCCTCACCGCCATCCGAGGCTTTGCCCGGGGCCGCGTCATCACGGTCTTCGGCTGCGGCGGCGACCGCGACACCACCAAGCGCGCCGAGATGGGCCGCATCGCCGGCGCCCACTCCGACCTGTGCGTCCTTACCTCGGACAACCCGCGCACGGAGAACCCCGAGGCGATCCTGGACCAGATCGCGGGCGGAATCGAGAGCACGGGCACACCGTACGAGCGCTCCGCCGACCGGCGCCGGGCCATCGCCTTCGCACTGTCCGCGGCCCAGCCGGAGGACATCGTCCTGATCGCGGGGAAGGGCAGCGAACCGCACCAGATCGTGGGTGAGGACCTGCTTCCGTTCAGCGACATGGCGACCGTACGCGACCTCGCCTCCCGCCTGCTCCCCTGAAGGCCCCGCCGGAAGGCGACCGCGGCGGATTTCCCGAGCCGTCGATGGATTGCGGGCCGAATTCGGCAACGAGCGATGAGTTCCGGCGTCCGCAGCGGTCTCCCTTGAATGGAGAACACGGAGCACATCGATCTGGCAGCGGCCGCGGCGCGGGTGGCCCGGCTCGCCGAGGGCATCGGCGAGGAGCAGCTGGGGAACCCGACGCCCTGCACGGAGTACGGGGTACGGGAGGTGCTCGCGCACCTCGCCGGGCTGAGCGTGGCCTTTCGCGACGCGGCCCGCAAGGACTTCGGGCCGACGACCGGCACACCGCCCGGCTCGGCCCGGCCGGTCCTGGCCGACGACTGGCGCACGGGGCTGCCGAAGGCGCTGGACGCACTGTCGGCTGCCTGGCGCGAGCCGGGGGCTTGGGAGGGGGACACCCAGGCGGGCGGCGTCGAGCTGCCGGCCTCCGTCATGGGCATGGTCGCGTTGAACGAGCTGCTGATCCACGGCTGGGACCTCGCACGGGCGACGGGCCAGGAGTACGAGGTGAGCGAGGAGGAACTGGCGGTGTCCGAGGGCTTGCTGACCCCGGAGGAGGACGCTCCGGCCGAGGAGGGATTCTTCGGCCCGATCGTCGCGGTCCCGCCCGACGCGCCCCTGCTCGACCGTGTGGTGGGCCTGAGCGGCCGACGCCCGGATTGGCGTCCGCCGGCGTCCTGATCAGGGACGGGGAGACCCGAGTCCGCCTGCCCGCCTGCCCGCCCGTCGGGTTCGAATTCCGCGCCCCGGGTGAGCGGCGGGCGCCGCGGTGACCGCTCCGGCAGCGACGTGCGCGCCACGACCGCCGGTGCGGCACGGTCGGACTCCCGCCAGGGGAAGGCGGGTTCGGCGCGCCGCCGAGGTCGCGGCCCGCGTCCCCGCTCGACGAGCCGGGCTCAGGTCATTGGTCCAGACCTATTGACCGGTCGGGCCGTTCCTCCTACGATCCGGTCCGGCACAGCCCCACCTGTCCCCACCTCACCCAGAGCCGGGCGTCACGCCCCCACGCGTCGGTCATGCCCATGGCGCTCGGCGGGAATGGAGCGCACCATGTTCCGTCGGAGACCACGCACCCCGCGCCTGCCGGCCGACACCGGCCCTCGTGTGAACCCGACCAATCGCGCCCAGCGCCCACCGACCGTCCTGAACCGCTCCCTCGCCTGGGTGAGCGCCGCCGCCGTCATCGGTGCCGGCATCGCCGTGGCGGGCTCCGTCACGGCCGGGGTCGCAACGGCCGGAGCCGTCGCCACCAACCTGGTGGTCAACTCCGGCTTCGAGAACGGGCTCTCCGCCTGGACCTGCTCCGCGGGCTCCGGCGCGGTCGTCAGCAGTCCGGTCCGCTCCGGCTCCTCCGCGCTCAGGGCCACGCCGACCGGCCAGGACAACGCCCAGTGCGCCCAGACCGTCAGCGTGCAGCCCAACTCCCAGTACACGCTGAGTGCTTACGTCCAGGGCAGCTACGTCTACCTCGGCGCCACCGGCACCGGGATCACCAGCGCCCCGTCCACCTGGACGCCGAACAGCCCGTCGTACGGCCAGCTCAGCGTCGGCTTCACCACGGGGCCGAACACCACCTCGGTGACCGTCTACCTGCACGGCTGGTACGGCCAGACCACGTACTACGCGGACGACGTATCGCTCACCGGCCCCGGCGGAAGCAGCCCCACGCCGACGACGCCCCCGCCGACCACCACGCCGCCGACGTCGCCGCCCCCGACCACCGCCCCGCCGACCACCGCGCCCCCGACCACCGCCCCGCCGGGCGAGACCTGCCCCACGAAGCCCAAGCCGTCGGGCAAGGTCCTGCAGGGTTACTGGGAGAACTGGGACGGCGCCGCGAACGGCGTCCACCCCGGCATGGGCTGGGTGCCCATCACGGACAGCCGGATCGCCGCGCACGGCTACAACGTCATCAACGCCGCCTTCCCGGTGATCCTCTCGGACGGCACCGTCCTGTGGCAGGACGGCATGGACGCCACCGTCAAGGTCTCGACCCCCGCCGAGATGTGCCAGGCCAAGGCGGCCGGGGCGACGATCCTGATGTCGATCGGCGGTGCCACCGCAGGCATCGACCTGAGCTCCAGCACCGTCGCCGACAAGTTCGTGGCGACGGTCGTCCCGATCCTCAAGAAGTACAACTTCGACGGAATCGACATAGACATCGAGACCGGCCTGACCGGCAGCGGCAACATCAACACGCTGTCGGCCTCGCAGAGCAATTTGGTGCGCATCATCGACGGCGTGCTGGCCCAGATGCCGGAGGGCTTCGGCCTGACGATGGCTCCCGAAACCGCCTACGTGACCGGTGGAAGCGTCACCTACGGATCGATCTGGGGCTCGTACCTGCCGATCATCAAGAAGTACGCCGACAACGGCCGGCTGTGGTGGCTGAACATGCAGTACTACAACGGCAGCATGTACGGGTGCTCCGGTGACTCCTACCAGGCAGGCACCGTGCAGGGCTTCACGGCCCAGACCACGTGCCTGAACAACGGCCTGACCATCCAGGGCGTCACCATCAAGGTGCCCTACGACAAGCAGGTGCCCGGCCTGCCGGCCCAGCCCGGCGCGGGCGGCGGCTACATGACGCCGAGCCTGGTCGGTCAGTCGTGGAACGCCTTCGGTGGGGCGCTGAAGGGGCTCATGACGTGGTCGGTCAACTGGGACGGCTCGAAGGGCTGGACCTTCGGCGACAACGTCAAGTCCCTCCAGGGCCGTTGAATACACCCCTGACCTGACCCTGACCTCTGGGGGATGAGGAAATAGGTGGGCGGGGCCCCGTGGGAGCGCTGAGCGCCCCCGGAGCCCCGCCCCGGGTTCAGGAGGCGGCCCGCAGGCGGGTGGCCGCGGATTCCGCTTCCCGTACGACGCGTTCGGTGTCGATGTCGACGAGGCGGCCGTCGAGTTTGAGGGGCCGGCCGTCCACGAAGACCGCGCGGACGTTCTCCGGGCGGCCGTTGAAGACGATCTGGTTGATCCAGTCGAATCGCGGCGCGAAGTTGAGAGCGGCGGGGTTGATCACGATGACATCGGCGCGCTTGCCGGGGGTCAGGGACCCCACCGTGTCGCCCATGCCGATCACCTCGGCGCCGCCGAGCGTGGCGAGGCGGAGGACGTCGTGCACCTGGGGGAACACCGAGGTCTCCAACGCGCGTGCGCGCTGGAGGCCGATGGCCCCCTTCATCAGGGCGAAGAAGTCCGAGGTGTCGTTGGTCCCGCCGTCCTGGCCGAGCCCGGCCTTGACGCCGCGTCGGCCGAGGTCCGGCAGCCGCATGATCCCCGAGGCGAGCCGCATGTTGCTGAGCGGGCAGTGTGCGACCCGTACGTCGTGCGCGGCGACGGCGGCGATCTCGTCGTCGGTGAGGTGGATCGCGTGGTTCATGAGCAGCCGCGGACCCAGCGCGCCGATGTCCGCGAGGGTGCCGATCGGATCGTCCGCGTGCTGCTCGGCGCGTTCGAGGACATGGCTGTTGAGCATGACTCCGAGGTCTTCGGCGATCTCCCAATGCAGCCGGTTGAGGCCCTTGATGGCCCGTGCCGCGTGGGTGGCGACCTGCGCCGAGGCGAGGGGGAGCGGGTCGATGAGCTCCTTCTTGGTCCGGGTGATCAGCGAGGCTTCCCGCTCGGCTTGGAACATCGCGTAGGTGAAGCGGACGCCCGTGCCGGCCAGGGCCCGCACGTACTGGACCGTCGTGTCGTACGGGAGGGCGTCCACCCAGTCCACGAGCGTGGTCACGCCGGACTGTACGGAGTCGAGGGCGCCGAGGCGGACGAAGCGGTACATGTCCGCGGGCGTGATCCGGGAGAACGTGGCCCGGTTGCAGTCGGCCAGCCATCCGAAGAGGTCGCGGTCCGCGCAGCCGCCCCGCATCGACGACTGCCACAGGTGGGTGTGCACGTCGACGAATCCCGGCATCACCAGTTGGCCGGCGGCATCGATCACCTGAGTGCCGGGCGGTGCGGGCAACCGCTTCCCCACGGCCGCGATGACACCGTCCCGCATGAGGACGTCCGCGTGCTCGGCCGTCCCCAGCGGGCCGTCACCGAGGGCGGGGTCCATGGTGAGCACGAGTGCGGCGTTCCTGAGCAGGACGGCCCGGCCCGGGGGAGTGCCGCCGTGCGGCGGCCGGTTCCTCCCGGCGCCCAGGACGAGTGGGGCGGCCGCGGCCATTCCGAGGCCGCCCAGGACGCGCCGACGGCTGGGTGCCCCCGCCGTCGGCGAAGGCGTAGGGACTTCCGGTAAGGGGGTTGAGGCGGGTTCGGGACACTCGCTGAGCGGGTTCATGGCGTGTGGCCTCCCAACGAACGAGGGTGGGATCGGCCTTCCCCGGGCTGACGGGTGGTCAGGTGAAGGGGCGCAGGCTACATGAATCGTCCATCGGGCCAACGTCTTTCCGATAGAGGTGCGTCAACATTTTGTAGAAGTTGCACCCGTCGCCCCGTCCTCACCCCCCTGGACGCGTGCTCCTACGACCCCTCGTCGTAGGTCCCCGCCTCGACCTCGAGGGCGAGTTCTTGGAGGACTTCGATCGCGGAGACGTCCGTACGCCCGCCGTCGTGGGCGATCGCGAGGCTGGTGAACGCCAAGCTGAATCCGGAGACCATCGTGTGCAGCGCCGGACCGAGGGCTTCGGCCACCGCCGCGGCCACCTGCTGCGGAGAGGCGTCGGCCGGCACGCTGATCGACGGCAGCATCTCGTTCAGGAGGGTCGAGGCCACTCCGGCCGTCGCCTCGGAGCCGCCACCGTCCGTGTCACCGCCACCGCGGCCCTCCTCTCCGGTTCCGTCCTGCTCGGTTTCGACGGCCCGGCGGATGTCTTGGGCTTCGGTGAGGATGCCGATCACTCGCTTGAGGACCTCTGCGCGTTCCATCCTGCGGAGCGTAGTCCGCCGTCGTCCGGGGTGCGGCCGTGGGGCGGCCTCGCCGACGGTCAGATACTTGTCGATTATCGATATGGCCCCTAGTCTTCGGCGTATCGAAAATCGATAGGAAGGGGCGCGGTGAACACGCGACTCACTAGGATCCTGGCCTCGGTGACCTTCGTGCTGTCGGTGCTCTGGGGGCTCGTCTTCATCGGCACGGGGCTCACGCACATGCTCGACGACGGGGCGGTCTGCGTGCAGACCGGCTTCTGGGCCAATGCCTCACTCGGGGACGGCCTGCCGATCGGCAAGGGCGTGGAGGCGTCCAGCAGCGCCGCGCGGCTCTGTCAGAACAGTCCCTCCGGGGCGCAGCGGGCCGCCGACCTCGGGGGCGAACTGCCCTGGCTGCTGTTCGCCTCCCTCGCGCTGCTGCTCTTCTCCCGGCTGCTGAAGGCCGTCCTCGTGCAGGGGCCGTTCACCGACGCCGTGGCGCGACGGCTCACCGTTCTCGGCTGGTTCGTCACGGTCGGCACGCCGCTGGCAGGCCTCGTCGTAGGCTGGTCGCAGTCTTGGCTCGTCGGCAGCATGGCGCCCATCGTGGGGTCCGGGCCGACGGTCGCGGAGCCGCAGGTGCTCATCCTGGCCGGCCTCGCCGCGGTGATCATGGGGAAGATCATGCGCGAGGGCGTGCGCATGCGAGAGGACCTCGAAGGGACCATCTGATGCCCGAAGAGGAACTCCACTCGATCCGGATCCACCTCGACCGGGTCCTCGTGGAGCGCGGCATGACGCTCACCGAACTGTCCGCGCAGGTGGGCATCACCGTCGTCAACCTGTCCGTGCTCAAGAACGGGCGAGCCAAGGCCGTCCGCTTCTCCACCCTGTCCAGGATCTGCGACGTCCTCCAGTGCCAGCCGGGAGACCTGATCACCCACGACCCCGCCGAGCCGGCCTAGCGTGGCCGCGCCCTCCGCCGAACGCCCCGTGACCTCGGCGGACCGATGTCACGGGGCGTAGGCCGGGCGGCCACCGGCTACCGGCTACCGGCTGAGCGACTTGAGCGCCGCCGCGTCGTACGGCTTCAGCTCGTCGAAGCGGTTGCCGAGGACCTTCGCCGCCCACTGCGGGTCCTGGAGCAGCGCACGGCCGACGGCGACCATGTCGAACTCGTCGCGCTCCATCCGGTCCAGGAGGTTGTCGATGTCGCCGAGCGCCGCACCCTCGCCGGCGAAGGCGCGGAGGAAGTCGCCGTCGAGGCCGACCGAGCCGACGGTGATGGTGGGTCGGCCGGTGAGCTTCTTGGTCCAGCCCGCCAGGTTCAGGTCCGAGCCTTCGAACTCCGGGATCCAGTAGCGCCGGGTGGAGGCGTGGAACGCGTCGACGCCGGCCGCCGCCAGCGGGGCCAGGATCGCCTCCAGTTCCTCCGGGGTCTGCGCGAGCCGTCCGTCGTAGGCCTCCTGCTTCCACTGGGAGTAGCGGAAGATCACCGGGAAGTCGGCCTGGACGCGCTCGCGGACCGCGGCCACGACCTCCGTGGCGAACTTCGTACGGGCCACCGCGTTGCCGCCGTAGGCGTCGGTGCGGCGGTTGGTCCGCTCCCACAGGAACTGGTCGATCAGGTAGCCGTGCGCGCCGTGCAGTTCGACGCCGTCGAAGCCGATCCGCTCGGCCTCCGCGGCGGCGTCGGCGAACGCGCCGATGACGTCGTCGAGGTCGGTGCGGGTCATCGCCCTGCCGGTCCCCTCGGTGCCGTCGACGCGGATGCCGGACGGGCCGACGGCGGGGGCGTCGGGATACGGTGCCTCGCCCTGCTGGCGCACCATGCCTATGTGCCACAGCTGAGGCACGATCGTGCCGCCCGACTCGTGTACGGCCGCGGCGACCTTCGCCCACCCCGCCAGCTGGTCCTCGCCGTGGAACCGCGGCACCCGGTCGCTCTGCCCGGCGGAGTCGTGACCGACGTAGGTGCCCTCGGTGACGATCAAGCCCACACCCGCGGCGGCCCGGCTGGCGTAGTACGCCTGAACGTCCTCCCCGGGCACGCCGCCGGGGGAGAACATCCGCGTCATCGGCGCCATCGCGATGCGGTTGGGGACGGTCAGGCCGTTCACCTTGACGGGCCGGGACAGAATCTCGGCCGCGCGGGAGGCGGTGGACGTGGTGACGGGCATGCGGGTCCTCCGGGTTGAGGCTGTGGCTCGTCGGGTGACAACGAGAAGTGCATAGTACACATGTTATGTATCATGCATATTGCCGGGTCCGGCCGTCGTACGGGGGCCCGCCGGTCCCCGGGTTCACAGGTCGGCGATAATGGAGCGCCGGAAGGAGCGGGAGGCGCAGTGCTGGAGAAACTGGAGCGGGAGCTGATGCTGCTCTCGCGGCACCAGGTGCTTGCCCGGCGTGAGCGCGACACCGAACGCCTGGAGCGGTCGGCGTACCTGCTGCTCAGCCGGATCGACTCGCAAGGCCCCATGTCCATCGGACAGTTGGCGGAGGCCTTCGGGCTCGACACCTCGACCGTGAACCGCCAGACGGCCGCGCTGCTGCGCTGGGGCCTGGCCGAGCGCGTCGCGGACCCGGAAGGCGGCATGGCCCGCAAGCTCTGCATCACGGTTGAAGGCGGGCGTCGGCTCACCGAAGACCGCGAGGTCAACATGGACTGCCTGGCCCGGGTGGTCGCCGACTGGTCCCCGGAGGAAGTGCGGGAGCTGGAGGACGCGCTGGTCCGGCTCAACCGCAGCGCCGAGGCCCTCGAAGGCCGCTGCTGGCCGCGCACGGAGGAGGACGGCACCCGCGCCGAATGCCACCCGCCGGTCCCGCACGAATCCCCGGACCCCGCTCCGCGGGCACCCGCGACTCCCGCACCGTAAGAACGCGCACGCATCGTGCGGCGCCCGGACCCGGCGAGCGCAGCAGGGTGGCCGGGAAGGCGGTGGAGTCGCGGGTCGTCATCAGCGGGGCCGTCGAGTTCCCGAGGCGCACCCGGACGCGGGCCCGTGGGCCGGCGGTGCTCAGGCGAAGTGCGCGGTGATGCGCTGGAGCGGGACGAACTTGAAGTTCTGGTTCCCACTGGAGGCGGGGGCGCCGTTCGAGCCGTCCTGGCAGATGAAGACGCCCTGGGGGAAGGCCGGGCCGAGGTCGGCCGCGGTGGCGTCGATGCCGTCGGTGTCCTCGCAGTCGTCGGCCGCGGTGCCGTTGGCGACGGAGAAGCGGCCGAGGTTGGCGCGGGTGGTGCGGTCGTAGACGGTGAAGTCGTCGCTGCCCTGGGACGAGACGTAGATCCGGTTGCCCGCGGCGGCGATGCCCTCGGCGTCGGCGGTGATGTGGCCGCCGGACCCGGTGGAGTCGAGCTTGGTGCGCGAGGTGCCGGCGGTGGGCTCGGCGCCGTACACGCAGACGCCGACGTCCTCCTCGCCGAGGTAGAGCTTGCCGGTGGTCTCGTCGGTGTAGCAGCCCTCAACGGCGGAACCCGCGTCCCACAGACGGACCGAGGTCGCGTTGACCGTGTCGCCGGTCACGCCGAGCTCCCACTGCTCCACCCGGCCCGAGGTGGAGTTGGGGAAGGCGTACAGCTTCCCGGACGCGGGGGAGGTGTAGAGGCAGATGCCGTGGGCGGTGACCTCGGTGGGAACGTCCTTCAGGTGCTTGAGCTGTCGGGTCACGGGGTCGATGCGGTAGATGTGCATGGCGCCGTTGCCGTCGGCGGCCTCGTCGTCCGCGGAGACGACGATGTTGCCGCGCAGGTCGACGTTGTTGCCGTAGTCGCCGCTGATCCGCTGGATCCGGGTGCCGGACAGGTCGTAGACCTCCAGCGCGCCCTTCTTGTCCGTGGCGACGACCACGGACTGGGCGGGGTCGGTCGGGTGGACCCAGATCGCCGGGTCGTCGGCGGCATCCCCGCTGTGCGAGACCGGCGCGGTCTCCACGCTTGCGGTGACGGAGACGGGCGCCGCGTGCGCCGGCGCGGCTGGTACGACCAGGGCGGCCAACACCGCGGCGGGCAGGACGGCCGTACGGACAGAAGCGGTGATGGACACCGGGTTTCCCTTCCACTGTGAACGCTGGACAGGGGGAGGGTAGGGAGGCGTTGCGTGCTCTGCGTGCTCTGCGTGAACAGGAGCTGAACCGGCCGCGTCCGGCCGTCCGGGCCGGACCACGGGGGGTCCTGTACGCGGTGTGGCGGCCGGGCAGGTAGTTTGCTCGGGTGAGTCTCCTTGATGATGTGGCCGCACGTGACGGCTGGCAGTGCTGGGTTTGTGATGAACCGGTCGACCCCGACGAGTCGGTGAACGACCCGCGGGGGCCCAGTGTCGACAGCCGGACCGCCGACCGGAAGGCCAAGGTCGCCGAGCGGCTCGCGCACCGCGGGTGCAACACCCGCAAGGGCGCGGTCAAGGTGGTCATCGCCTGGCCGGAGCGCCTGTACGTGGTCGAACCCGCGCCGCTGATCACCGTTGCCGAGAGGCTGGAGCGCAAGGGCGGCCGCGAGATGGTCGGTCGTTGTCCGACCAAGAAGGATGCCCAAGAGGCGGCGGACTGGCTGGTGGACCGCTTCTCCCGCCTCGTACCGGGGCTGCCGGTGACCGCCGACATCCAGGCCGGCGGCGGTCAGTTCCTCCTCATCCTGTCCACCGGCCGCCGCTGACGGGGCGCACGGGGCGGGCTCGCGCGGCCGCCTCCCTTCAGGCTCCGACGTAATCCGCCAGGTGCTCGCCCGTGAGGGTGGCACGGGCGGCGACGAGGTCGGCGGGGGTGCCCTCGAAGACGATCCGGCCGCCGTCGTGGCCGGCGCCGGGGCCGAGGTCGATGATCCAGTCGGCGTGCGCCATGACCGCCTGGTGGTGCTCGATGACGATCACCGACTTGCCGGAGTCGACGAGCCGGTCGAGCAGGCCGAGGAGCTGCTGGACGTCGGCGAGGTGCAGGCCGGTGGTCGGCTCGTCGAGTACGTAGACCCCGCCCTCGTCTCGCATGTGCGTGGCCAGCTTGAGCCGCTGCCGCTCGCCGCCGGAGAGGGTGGTCAGCGGCTGGCCGAGGCTGAGGTAGCCCAGGCCGACGTCCGCGATGCGTTCCAGGATCTTGTGCGCGGCCGGGATGCGGGCCTCGCCCTCGCCGAAGAACTCCGCGGCTTCGGTGACCGGCATCGCGAGGACCTCGGTGATGTCGCGGCCGCCGAGGTGGTACTCGAGTACCGCGGCCTGGAACCGCTTGCCCTCGCACTCCTCGCAGGGGCTGGAGACGCCGGCCATCATGCCGAGGTCGGTGAAGATGACGCCGGCGCCGTTGCAGCCGGGGCAGGCGCCCTCGGAGTTGGCGCTGAACAGGGCCGGCTTCACGCCGTTGGCCTTGGCGAAGGCCTTGCGGATCGGGTCGAGCAGCCCCGTGTACGTAGCCGGGTTGCTCCGCCGGGAGCCGCGGATGGGACTCTGGTCGATCGATATGACGCCCTCGCTCGCCGGGATCGAGCCGTGGACGAGCGAGCTCTTGCCGGATCCGGCGACGCCGGTGATGACGGTGAGCACGCCGAGCGGGACGTCGACGTCGACGTTGCGGAGGTTGTGCGAGGTCGCGCCTCGGATCGCCAGTGCGCCGGTGGGCTCGCGCACGCTGTCCTTGAGGGCCGCCCGGTCGTCGAGGTGGCGGCCGGTGACCGTGCCGGACGAGCGCAGTCCTTCGAGGGTTCCCTCGAAGCAGATGGTGCCGCCCGCCGGGCCGGCCCCGGGGCCCAGGTCGACGACGTGGTCGGCGATGGCGATCGTCTCCGGCTTGTGCTCGACGACGAGCACGGTGTTGCCCTTGTCGCGCAGCCGCAGGAGCAGGTTGTTCATGCGCTGGATGTCGTGGGGGTGCAGGCCGATGGTGGGCTCGTCGAAGACGTAGGTGACGTCGGTGAGTGCGGAGCCGAGGTGGCGGATCATCTTGACGCGCTGGGCCTCGCCGCCCGACAGGGTGCCCGAGGGCCTCTCCAGCGAGAGGTAGCCGAGCCCGATCTCCACGAACGAGTCGAGGGTCTGCTGGAGGACGGCGAGCAGCGGGGCCACGGAGGGCTCGTCCAGGCCGCGTACCCACTGCGCGAGGTCGCGGATCTCCATGGCGCAGGCGTCGGCGATGCTGATCTGCCTGATCTTCGAGGTACGGGCTCCTTCGCCGAGCCGGGTCCCGTCACACCGGGGGCAGGTGGTGAAGGTGACCGCGCGGTCCACGAACTCCCGGATGTACGGCTGCATCGACGCCCGGTCCTTGGCCAGGAGCGACTTCTGGAGCTTGGGGATCAGCCCCTCGTAGGTGAGGCTCGCCCCGTCGACCTTCACCTTGGTCGCTTCCCGGTACAGGAAGTCCTGCCTCTCCTGCTCGGTGTACTGGGCTATCGGCTTGTCCGGGTCGAGGAAGCCGGACTCGGCGTAGGTACGCACGGTCCACCAGTTGTCCGACTTCCAGCCCGGGATGGTGAAGGCGCCCTCGGCGATGGACTTGGAGTCGTCGTAGAGCTGGGTGAGGTCGATGTCGGACACGGTGCCGCGGCCCTCACAGCGGGCGCACATCCCGCCGCTGCGGCCGAAGGCGTCCCCGCCGGCCTTGTTCCCGCCGTCCTCGGCGGTGATCGAGCCGCTTCCCTTCACCGAGGCGGTGTTGAACGAGTACGCGCTCGGCGGCCCGATGCGAGGCCGGCCGAGCCGGCTGAAGAGGATGCGGAGCATGGCGTTGGCGTCGGTGGCGGTGCCGACCGTGGAACGGGGATCGGAGCCCATCCGCTGCTGGTCGACGATGATCGCGGTCGTCAGCCCGTCGAGGACGTCGACGTCGGGTCGCGCCTGGGTGGGCATGAAGCCCTGCACGAACGTGCTGTACGTCTCGTTGATCAGCCGCTGGGACTCCGCGGCGATGGTGCCGAAGACCAGGGAGCTCTTGCCTGAGCCCGAGACCCCGGTGAAGACCGTCAGCCGGCGCTTCGGGAGCTCGATGCTGACGTCCTTGAGGTTGTTCTCCCGCGCGCCGTGCACGCGGATCAGGTCGTGGCGGTCGGCGGCGTGCGGCGCGGACGACTGCGGCCGCGACGTGGGGATGTGGGAGGTCTGAGGCATGATCGTCGTTCTCCAAGACTGTTGTACGGCCACATGGCTGTGCGGATCCGTGTCCGTCACTGGTTCCGCGGAGCCGCTGTCGCGCGGCAGGACCGGCGCCGAGCGCGCCGGGGCGGCCCCGGCCTCCGATCCGGATCGGAGGCCGGGGACGGGGCCGGGGCCGGGTTCTTCAGCGGCTCAGGTTCTGGAACCGCTTCACCGCCAGCGGGAAGAACACCGCGATCAGGGCTACCGGCCAGGCCACCGCGAGGAGTTCCGCGTGGGTGGCGGCCCAGGAGTCGCCGGTCGCGCCCGGGTTGCCGAACAAGCCGCGTACCGCGGTGGCCGTCGCCGACATCGGGTTCCACTCCACGATCGCGCCCAGCCATGAGGGCATCGACGCGGGCGAGGCGATGGCGTTGGAGAGGAAGCTGACCGGCCAGACCAGGATCTGTACGGCCTGCACCAGTTCGGGCTTGCCCGCGACCATCGCCAGGTGGATGCCGATCCACAACATCGCGAACCGCAGCAGCAACAGCAGTCCCACGGCGCCCAGGAAGGGGACGAAGCCCTCGTGCCAGCGCCAGCCGATCGCGTATCCGACCGCGATCATGACGGTCAGGCCGACCACCGACTGCAGCATGTCGGCGACGCTCCGGCCGACCAGGACCGCCCCGGAGTTCATCGGCATCGAGCGGAACCGGTCGATGACCCCCTTGCCGAGGTCCTGGGTGACCGAGAGCATCGTCGCTTCGAGGCCGAAGGCCATGGTCATGGTGAGCATGCCGGGGACCAGGTAGGCCTTGAAGTCGCCTTCGACGCCCTGTCCGCCGCCGATCAGGTAGCTGAACATCAGCATCATCATCACCGGGAAGACCAGCCCGACGACCACCTGTACGGGCTGGCGCGCCCAGTGGGTCAGCTCGCGCCGGGTCATCGTCCAGCAGTCGGCGGCCGCCCAGCCGAGCTTCGACCCCGGGGCGTGCGTCGTGGTCATGCCGTGCGTCGTACTCATGCCGTGGGTCGTACTCATGCGGCGTCCTCCTTCGTCAGGTGCATGAAGACCTCGTCGAGCGTCGGCCGGCGTACCGCGATGTCCTCGGCCTCGATGCCGGCCGCCTCCAGCGCCCGCACGGTCTCGGTCAGCGCGGCCATCCGGTCGCTGACCGCTGCGCTGACCATCCGCCGGTCCTCGTCCACCGTGACCTCACCGGGCAGGAGCCCGGCCGCGCGGGCCAGTTGGCCGCTGTCGTGCAGGACCACGTCGATGCGGTCGCCGCCCGTCTTGGTCTTCAGCTCGTCCGCCGTGCCCTCGGCGATGACCTTCCCGTGGTTGATCACCGCGATCTGGTCGGCCAGCTGGTCGGCCTCCTGCAGGTACTGCGTGGTCAACAGCACGGTCGTGCCGCCGTCGACCAGGGAACGCACCGCGCTCCACACCTCCGTGCGGCCGCGGGGATCGAGCCCGGTCGTGGGCTCGTCCAGGAAGAGCAACTGCGGCTGGGAAATGAGGGAGGCCGCGAGGTCGAGCCGCCGCCGCATGCCGCCGCTGTACTGCCTGATGGCCTTCTTGCCGGTGTCCGCCAGCCCGAACCGGGCCAGGAGCTCATCAGCTCGAACGCCCGCACGGCGGGCGCCGAGATGGTAGAGGCGGCCGAACATCTCCAGGTTCTGGCGGCCGCTGAGCTCCTCGTCGACGGCGGCGTGCTGGCCGAGCAGCCCGATCCGCGACCGCACCTCGTCGGGCCGGGTCCGCACGTCGATGCCGGCCACCTCGACACGCCCCTCCTCGGGGCGCAGCAGCGTGGACATGATGCGTACGGCCGTGGTCTTGCCGGCGCCGTTCGGGCCGAGGATCCCCTGGACGGTCCCGGCTCGGACGGTGAGATCGAGGCCGTCGAGGGCCTGCTTGTCCCCGTACTTCTTCCGCAGACCTTCGACGACGATCGCCATCTCGTGGTCAGACAACGCACCCTCCTGCCCTTAGTGGTCAAGCTTGACTAGGGAGTCCAAGGTAGGGGGCTCTCGCCCTTTAGTCAAATTTGATTAGCTGCCGAGGGAACCGCGGAGGGTTTCACCACTAGTCAAACTTGGGTAGAGGTAGTCTAGTCAAAATTATCTACGGAGGAGACGCTCATGTCAGCGATCCGGCTGCTGGTCCTCGGCGCGGTCCGCCAGCACGGACGGGCCCACGGCTATCAGGTACGCAACGACCTGGAGTTCTGGGGTGCCCACGAGTGGTCCAATGCCAAGCCGGGCTCGATCTACCACGCGCTCAAGCAGATGGCGAAGCAAGGACTCCTCGTCGAGCACGAGGTCGCGCCGAGCGCTGTCGGCGGCCCGCCCCGCGTCGAGTACGAGATCAATGACAAGGGGAACGAAGAGTTCTTCACGCTGCTGCGCGAAGCGCTGAGTTCGCACGAGCAGAAGCCGGACGTCATCTCGGCCGGCCTCGGCTTCATCGTCGACCTGCCCCGGGACGAGGCCGTCGCGCTCCTCAATCAGCGGATCGCGGGGCTTGAGCAGTGGCGGTCCGCAGTCACCGAGTACTACACGCCGGAGGACGGGCCCGGACAGCTCGGGCACATCGGCGAGATCATGAACATGTGGGTGCACTCGGCCGACAGCGGCGCGGAATGGACGCGCGGCCTCATCGAGCGGATCGAAGGCGGCGCCTACACGTTCGCGGGGGAGGGCGAACCGTTCGTGGGCGTACTCGCGGACGATGAGCCGAACCCGTTCGCGACGGGTCCCCATCCAGAGGACAACCGCTAGCCGGCATCCTGGTGGCGGAGTCGGCGATGCGCGTCAAGTAATGGATCCCTTTAGGTGAAAATGTCTCGGGGGGATTTCTGACCATTTCCGATACGGTGTGGAAATGGAGGAATACCTGGAAGGGTGGAGCGACTTCAATGTCGCCATGATGGGAGCCGCGGCCGCGCTCGCCGGCCTTGTGATCGTGGCGGCAAGCGTCAACATCGCGGAGGTCGTCAAAACGCCGTCGCTCGCATCGCGGCTGGCCGGCGGCATCGCGGGCCTGGTGTTGGCCCTCTCGGGGGCGGCAGTGGGGCTTGTTCCCCAGGTCTCACCGACGGCGTACGGTTCGTCGATCGCCGCACTCGCAGTCGGCGCAGGGTTTCTGCAGGCGCAGGCAACGAGACGGATCTACGAGAATTCCCACCCCGACAATCAGATGAAATTCGCCAAGTCTGCCATCGGATTCGTGGCACCCTGTGCATACCTGGTCGGTGCCGCGCTGCTTGTCGTCGGGTCACCTCAGGGCGTCGTATGGTTCGCCGCCGGCTCCGTCGTCGCAATCATCACGGCGCTCGTCATCTCCTGGATCGCACTGGTCGAAGTTCTGCGCTGAGAAGCCACAGGCCCGAACTCGCCGAGCAGGTGGGCAAGAGCGATGACGAACGGCCGGGAGGCGTGGGTGCGTACGGGGCCTGCCGGACCGGGACCCAGCCCGGGATCCGGTCCGGGCCCCAGTTCGGGACCCGGTCCGGGTATCAGTTCGGGTATCAGTCGTCGATCGCCTGGTAGAGCGTGGTCCAGAAGTCCTGGCAGAGGCGCGCCGGGTCCGGGACGGACAGGCCGACCTGGGTGAGCAGGATTCCGGTGAGCTGGTTCTCCGGGTCGGCGTAGGTCGAGGTGCCGCTGCCGCCGTCCCAGCCGAACTGGCCGATGGGTGCGTAGTCGCCCCGGTGGGTCCGCGTGGCCATCCCGAATCCCCAGCCGCCGTGCTGCCCCTGGCCGAATGACACGTGGACGTTGTCCGCTGCCATGGCATGCCGTGCCGCTTGCTGCTCGGGCTGGAGGCGGTTGGTGGTCATGAGCTGGACGGCGGGCCGGGACAGGACCCGCTCGGTGCCGTGCATCCCGCCGTTGAGGAGCATCCGGAAGTAGGCGTGGTAGTCGTCGGCGGTGGAGTTCAGTCCGCCGCCGCCGCCCTGGAACGCGGGAGGCCGGCTGTGACGTCCTCCCTTCGCTTCGTCCCACACATGGAACTCCCCGGTCTGCGGATCGGGGGCGTAGAGGGGAGGCAGCCGGTCGATCTGGTCGGCGGGCACGTGGAAGCCGGTGTCGTTCATTCCCAGGGGGTCGAAGACGCGTTCACGCAGGAACGTTTCGTACGAGTGGCCGGTGACCCTGGAAACGAGCACGCCGAGCAGATCGCTGGCGATGTGGTACTGCCAGCGATCTCCGGGCTGGTGCATCAGCGGCAGCGCGCCGAGGCGGCGCATCCACTCGTCGGGCTCTGGCATCGGCTCCGGCAGATTGGGCGTGAGCCCCTGCTCGAAGATCGTGTTCATGATCGGAGTGCCCAGAGAAGTCATATCCATGCCGAGCCCGAACGTGGACGTCAGCACGTCCCGTACGATGATCGGCCGCCGCGCCGGCACGGTGTCGTCCAACGGGCCGTCGATCCGCTTCAGCACCTGACGGTCGGTCAGTTCGGGCAGCCACGGATCCACCACGTCGTCCAGCCGCAGCCTGCATTCGTCGAGGAGGATCATCGCCGCTGCCACGGCGACGGGCTTGGACGTGGAGGCCATCCGGAAGATCGTGTCCCGACGCATCGGCGCGCCACCCTCATGGCGCATCGTCCCGATCGCTTCGACGAGCGTCTCGTCTCCACGGCTGACCAGTGCGACGAGTCCCGGTATCTTCCCGGACTCGACGTACCGCGCCAGCACGTCGCGCATTTTGCGCAGCCCTGCTTCGGAGAAGCCGTCTTTGCCCTGGCTCATGATGATTCCCTTCCGCCCAGCGTCCGATCTTTCGTATGCCAACACGGCCCCGTCGAGCACGAGTTCGCTCTGGGGACTGCCGCGGCTCCGCAAAAATCCTGGAGATGCTCGCCGGTCCCCTGCCCGCCTGTCAACGGGTGAGCGCGGGCAGATTGTCGAAGGTGCCTCGAGGGGTGTTCCCCCGCTCATCTTCTTGCCGGGGCGGTCGGACTCGCCGACGATGCTGCAAGGCCCCCTCCGTCCGGCTTCTACCGGGCCATCGGCGGGGGCATCGAACCAACAGGGGGATACAGTGACAAACTATCGCATTCCGAGGAATCGTTCTCGTGCGTCGGTCTCCACACTGGTACCGCTCATGCTCCTCGCCGGGCTGCTCCTGGGCCCGGCAGCCTCCGCCGCGACGGCGGCGCCGGCCGGCCGGCAGGCTCCCGCGGCTGCGGTCCTGTCTCAGAGTTCCCTCTCGGCCGGCGGCGGCGTGGTGACCGTGCTGCGCACGCCGACGTCCTCTCAAGTCCAGGCCACCGCCGGCAGCAAGAAGAAAAAGAAGAGCAAGAAGAAGGGCGGGCTCTTCAAGAACCTCGTCATTGTCCTGCTCCTCGTCGTCGCGCTGCTCGTGGTCCTGTTCGGGGTGCGCATGGTTCTGCGCCGCAGGTCCGCCTAGGCTTTGGCCGGCCGATCGCGTGAGGAGTCCCGCCACCGGCGTGGGGGCCACTGCGACCGCCGCGCTCCAACTGGTGCTGATTGGCAAGGAGATTCGCCGGTTGCTGAGCCCGGCTACGGGAGGC
The DNA here is from genome assembly GCF_056428985.1 of Streptomyces sp. CA189. Lineage (NCBI taxonomy): Bacteria > Bacillati > Actinomycetota > Actinomycetes > Kitasatosporales > Streptomycetaceae > Streptomyces > Streptomyces sp. CA189. The sequence continues at coordinate 132,623 of NZ_JBWJVM010000014.1, forward strand.
CCGGCGCACCTCGTGTCGACACGGCGGAACGCGCGACCCTGCTGCGGGGCCGCCGACGCCGACGGCGGCCCGGAACCTTCCGCCGTTGCGCTTGATCCCGATCGGGCTCCTGTTGGCTTCAGGCCCGACTGATCCGGAGAACCGGGATATCCCCGTCGGTCCCTTTCTGGTACTGCTCGTACCGAGGGAATACGGAGAGCACGAGTGGCCAGACCCTGGCCTTCCTCCGCGGGCAGGACTTCGACGCGTGCCCGGAAACGTTCGCCCAGTACCCGTACGTGCACCTCGGGGTTGGCCTCGACGCTCGCGAACCACATCGGGTGGTTGTCGGCACCTCCGTTGGAGGCCACGATCAGAGAGTGGTCGCCGTCCTTCGCGTGGATGAGGACGGTGCGGTGCCATGCACCGCTGACGCGGCCCTGATAGTCCAACAACAAGCAGGGGGAACCGTTCATTTCGGTGCTCTCTGCACCGTCTGACTCTTCGTACCTCACGCTTTGGTCGCGCACCTGCGGATGGGGGCTCAGTTTCACAGTCGCTGGGTCGTAGGCAGTCATGGGGAACCTCCGGAAGTGAAGGGCGGCGTCGCCGATCATCCACCATGACCACCTGCTGGTTGCTCTGGGTCAAGAGTGTCGTGATGCGGCCTGGCGGAGTTCAGGGCGTGAACATGTTCCGTTCTTATGACATGTGAAATATCACATGTCATAAGCGCCGGCGAGAACCCTTGGACGGTGCTCCATCACAAGGAGAACGAACCACCATGAACCGCTTAGCCCTGCTCGCAGCCAGTGCCATGGCCCTGGCCGTCTGCACGACCACCGCGGCCGCCGCCGCCCCGTCGGCAGACACCACCGAGACGGTCACCTCCTGCGGGAACTCCGGCCTCCAGGCCGGCTTGGCCACGCGGGTGTGCGCGGAGATCAACGGTACGACCATCACGTTCTACGGGAAGGTCGCACTGGCCGGCCCGCCCTCCCCGGGCAGCCCGCAACCCGCGGCCAAGGAGCTCCTCACCACCCTGTCCGTGCAGGTCGTCGGAGCCGCCGCACCCCGTACGCAGGTCAAGCCGGTCCTCTTCACCGCCGCCACCCTCGAGGTGCGCGCACCCGCCGGCACCGCACCGTGCGGTTCGACCGTCCGCGGTACCTTCGGCGTGGCCGCGGACCCCCACGCGGCCACGCCGGTGGCCCACGAGGTCACCCTCACCTGCTGAGACTCCCGCGCGCGGTGAAGGCGCGCCCGAACCCGGCTACCCGCCCGCCACGTTTCGTGGTGGGCGGGTAGCCGGGTTCGGGGGAAGCCGCGGACCGGTTTCCCGGACGGCCGTGGCCTCAAGGAAGCGAGATCACTTGCCCAGGTAGGCGTTGATGGTCGTGACCTCGGAGACGTTGCCCTGCTTGTCGGTGACCTGGGCTCGGAAGGAGATCCCCTGGTCCTTTGCGGGGTTCCGGACGGAGAACGCGCCGTCTGCGACCGTGACGCGCTTCCAGGTCGTACCGCCGTCCTCGCTCACGGAGATCGTCAGCGACTTGAGGTTCTTCCCGGAGGCCGCGCCCTGCACGGTCACGGGGATCCGGGTGACCTTGCCCGCGGGGGCGCGGGAGGCGATGTCGAGCGGGGCGTGGAAGCGCACCGTGGAGACCGGGAGTTCGGTGTGGGCGGCGACCTGGCGGGAGCGGAAGGTGAAGCTCGTGTCGATGCGCGTGGAGACGGCGGAGACGTCCGGGGACCGCTCGACGGAGGTGGTCAGCCGGTATTCGGCGTCGGCGCCGTCGACCGTGAAGGGGTCCCAGCCGCTCAGCGGGTCCTCGCTCTCGGCGACCTTGACTCCGTTGCGGTACAGGGTGGTCGCGGCCTTGGTGAGAGCCGAGGATCCCGCGTGCCCCGCGCCGTCGCCGAAGAGGGGCACCGAGGCGGTGATGGTCTGCTCGCCCGTCTCCGGGTCGGGCGCGGTGCGGAACACGCCCAGGCCCTTGCCCAGGAGCGGTGAGAAGACTCCGGTGTTGAAGGTCTCGCGGTGGGAGGAGCCCGCCGTGTAGCGCTTCGGCTCCAGGGCGGCCTGGTCCGCCTCGATGCGCTGGTTGCCGTCTTCGTCGGGGGCGCCCAGCTGCCAGAACCCGCTCCGCCAGGTCGCCCCGTCGAGGGCGGAGAGCAGGAGCGTGCGGGTGCCGGGAGCGGGTTGGACGGCTCCGTAGAGGTCGCCTTCACGCATGCCGGGCAGGGTGGGGGCGGCGTACGCGAAGCCGGACTTGCCGGGGGCGGGAGCGCCCATGTCCAGGGAGACCTTCGCCAGCGCATTCGCCCGTACGTGCCGTGTGTACCCGGTCGCGAGGCGCTTCGTCACGCCGCCGAGGGCAACGGAGTACTGGGTGGCCGGGTCCTTGAGGAAGGTCGCCTGCCAGCTCTGCGTGAGCGAGCCGTCGGTCACGTCCGGCCCCATGTGGGCGGAGCGGAATCCGGTGTACCCCTGGGGGAGGACCCAGCCGTTGCCGAGGTGGCCGTCGCCGACCGCCTGTTGGTAGTACGGCAGGGCGAAGTCGGCCGTGGCCAGACCGGGAACCGTGATGTCCACGGGCTTCGCGGTGCGCGCGTCGACCGTGACCGCGGTGGCTCCGGAGACCTCCAGCCGGGGCTGGACCAGCCAGTCGACGCCCCGGGCGAGGTCCGACTCGTCCTGGTACACGGAGCCGTGGAGGGCGTACGTGCCCTTGGGGACACGCAGGGTGCGGGGACCGGCCTCGTTGCTGACGCCCACCCATACGCCGGAGGCGGCGCCTCCGATGCCGAACAGGGAGTGGGAGAACGCGCGGGCGGCCGAGCCGTCGCGGTCGAGGGTCGTGATGGTGACGTCGTACGCCTCGGTCTCACGGGTGGCCGCCGCGCCCGTGCGCACCGACTGGCCGCCGCCGGTGGCGGTGACGTAGGCGGAGTAGGCGCCGTCGGTATCGCCGAGCCGGGTGTCGGCCGTCAGGTCGACCTCGGCCCGGCCACCGGCGGGCACGGTCACCTTGTCGGCGCCGAGCGTGAAGAACCCGGCCGGGGCGGCGTTGCCCCGGGCGTCATTGCCGGTCACCGCGAGGTCGAGGGTGACGTCGGTGGTGCCGAGGTTGCGGTAGGCGACCTTCTTGGTGAGGGGCACGTCGTCGGCGTGCGGCCACTGGGACGTGCCGAGGGACACCGACGGCTGCTCGGTGATCACCGTTTGGGCGAGGGCCTCGTCCACCTGCACGCGGCCGGTGCCCTGCTGTTGGACTCCGACCGAGCCGTCCTTCGTGGACGCGGTCAGCACGCCCTTGAGCTCCGTCCCGGTCCAGCCGGGGTTCTTCTGCTTCAGCAGCGCTGCCGCTCCGGCCACGTGAGGGGTGGCCATGGACGTGCCGTTGAGCTGCAGGTAACCCGGGGCGGGGTGCTGGGCCCCCGGAGCGGTGTCGAGCCTGCTTCCCGGGGCCGCCGCGGCGGTGATGCCCACGCCGGGCGCGGTGAGGTCGGGCTTGACCGCGCCGTCGCCGACGCGCGGGCCCCTGCTGGAGAACTCCGCGAGGACGTCCTTGGCGTCTACGGCGCCGACGGTCAGGGCGGCGTCGGCGCTGCCGGGCGATCCGACCGTGGACTCGCCGGCGCCGTCGTTGCCCGCGGCGACGGCGAACAGGACGCCCTTCTCCGCCGACAGCCGGTCGACGGCGGCCTCGACCGGGTCGACGCCGGGGAAGTCCCGGCTTCCGAGGCTGAGGTTGACGACGTCCGCACCCTCGGCGACGGCCCACTCCATGCCCGCGATGACCGCGGAATCGGTGCCGTAGCCCCGGTCGTCGAGGACCTTGCCGCTGATCACCTTGGCGCCGGGCGCAACACCCTTGAAGGCACCCCCGGACGCGGCCCCGGTCCCGGCCGCGATGGAGGCCACGTGGGTGCCGTGGCCGACGCGGTCCGCGGTGTCGGGGGAGTCGGAGAAGTTCTTCTCCCCGACGACCTGGCTCTTCAGGTCCTCGTGGGTCTTGTCGACACCGGTGTCCAGGACGGCGATCTTCACACCTGTGCCGTCGAACCCGGCCTGCCAGGCCCGGTCGGCGCCGATCTGCTTCGTGCTCTTGTCCAGGCTCGCCTTGCGCACGCCGTCCAGCCAGACCTTGCCGATGCCGGCCTCGGTGGCCCGGACGCCGCGGGCCGTGGGAGCCGTCAGGGCCTCCCAGACCTTGGCGGCCTCGGCGGGCGAGGCCTCGACGGCTTCGGCGTTGACGGCCTGCAGGGCGCGCCTCGGTTCGTTTCCGGCGGCGGACCGCAGCTCCGTGCGCGCCGCCCCGGCGGCCCCCTCGTACTGGACGATCAGGCCGAGTCCGCCGCGGTGCAGTGCGCGCAGGGTCGGGTCGGCGAGCGTGGTGACGTCGAAGAGGCGCCGGTCCAGCGTGCCGGCGGCCAGCAGGGCCCGGGCGTCGGCGGGCAGGACCAGGGTGCGGCCGTCGGCGCGTTCGATCTCGACCGGTACGCGCTCACGGCCCTTGGCGGGCTCGAAGCGTACGACGGCGCCGCTGCCGTTCACGGTCACCCGGTCGCCGGTGATCAGCGTGACGGTCACGGGCGTGGCCGCGCTGCCGGCGGCCGGGGTGGTCCTTGTGGAGGAGGCTGCTGCCGCCCCGGCGGGGCCGGTCAGCCCCGTACTGAGGGCGACGACGGCGGTGGCGAGGGCGAGGGCCCCGGCGGCGCGTCGAGGCGTGCGTGTCCGTATGAACAACTCTGCTCCTGTGGAAGGCGCGCACGGTGGCCGGAGCTGTGGCGCGCGCCTCGTCGTGTGGCGTACGTGGCGTACGCGGTGTCTGCGGTGTGTGCGGTGTGTGCGTGGCGTTGTGGTGACGCCGATCGCCGGGGCCCGGTCGACCCGCGTCCCACCAGCGCCCCCTGGGGGAGGTGCGGAGGTGGGCGGAGCGAGCCGTCCGGGCCGTGCGGCGACCGGGTACGGCAGCAGTCCACCGGCTCGCGGATTGTTCAGCAGCCCTGATCCGGGGGGCTGAACAATTGTTTTCCGTGGCTGAAGAGGCCCTTGTGGCTGCTGATGCCCCCTCCTACGGTGGAAAAGATCTTGACCCCGGGGGAGGGGAGCAGCATGCGAAGTGGTGTGGGAAGGCCGGAGAAGGCGCTCGATCCACAGGCTGGTCCGACCGCCCGGTTCGCCGGTGAGCTCCGCGCCCTGCGCCGAGCGGCCGGCTCCGTCCCCTACCGGGAACTGTCCGCGCGGGCCGGCTATTCGGTGACGGCGCTCTCCCAGGCCGCCGCCGGGAACCGGCTCCCGAGCCTGCCCGTGACGCTTGCCTACGCCGAGGTCTGCGGCGCCGCCCGGACGGAGTGGGAACGACGGTGGCGCGAGGCCGAGGCCGAGGCCCAAGCCGAGGCCCAGGCCGAAGCCCTGGCCTCCCTCTCGCCCGGTGCTGACGGCGGCGGCACTCCGCCCTACCGCGGCCTGACACGCTTCGAACCCGAGGACGAGTCGGTGTTCTTCGGCCGGGAACGCCTGACCGACCAACTGACGGCCCTGGTCGCCCAACACCGCTTCGCCGTCGTCCTCGGCCCCTCCGGCAGCGGCAAATCCTCCCTGCTGCGGGCCGGTCTCGTCCCGCGGCTGCGCCGCTCCGCACCGCCGCTGCCACCCGCCGCCGCCCTGCGCGTCCTCACCCCCGGCGAACACCCGATGCGGACCCACGCGCCGGTGCTCACCCCGGCCGCCGGAGACGGCGAGACATGGCTGATCGTCGATCAGTTCGAGGAGGTCTTCACCCTCTGCGCGGACCCCGACGAACGACGCGACTTCCTCGCGGCCCTCCTGGCCGCCCGCGACCCCGGAAGCCGGATCCGCGTGGTGCTCGCCGTGCGCGCCGACTTCTACGCGAACTGCCTGGCCCACCCCGCCCTGGCCGAGGCCGCCCGAGCCGCGACCCTCTCCGTGGGCCCGCTGACCGCCGAGGAGATGCGCGGCGCGATCGTGCGCCCCGCGGCAGCGGCCGGCCTCACCGTCGAACGCGCCCTCACGGCCCGGCTCGTGGAAGAGGTCACCCGCGAACCCGGCAGCCTTCCGCTGCTTTCCCACGCCCTGCTGGAGACCTGGCGGCGCCGCCGCGGGCGCACGCTGACCCTGGCCGGACACGAGGCGGCCGGAGGTTTGCGAGGCGCCCTGACCCAGACCGCCGAGGAGGTGTACGCGGAGCTCGGGCCCGACCGCGCCCCCGTCGCGCGTCGTCTCCTGCTGAACCTGATCACCCCCGGCGACGGAGCCCCCGACACCCGTCGGCCCGTACCCCGCGACACCCTCGTGCCCCCGGACGCGCCGGAGGCCGCCGAGGCGGGGGCCGTGCTGGACCGGCTGGCCCGGGCCCGGCTCGTCACCCTGGACCGGGACGTCGTGGACCTGGCGCACGAGGCCCTGATCACCGCGTGGCCGCGGCTGCGCGGCTGGATCGACACCGACCGCGAACGGCTGCGACGCCACCGCAGGTTGACCCAGGCAACCCAGAACTGGCTGACCCGGCGACGCGACGCCGGGGCGCTCCTGCGCGGAGGGGAACTGGCCGAGGCCGAGGCCACGTTCGCGGACGATACGGGCCGCTCCGCCGAACTGGTTCCGACAGAGCGGGAGTTCCTGCGCGCGGGTCTCGCGTCCCGGGCCCGCACGCGTCGGATCCGTCGCGGCGTGACCACCGTCGTCGCCCTCCTCCTCGTCCTCCTCACGGTGGCGAGCACGACCGCCTGGCAGCAGGGGCGCGACAACGTCCGGCAGCGGGTCGACGCCGAGATGCGGCGGGTCAAGGGAGAGGAACTGGCCGCCGGCCAGCTGGCGGCCGTAGCCCAGGGCCTGCGGAGCTCCGACCCCGCCTTGGCCATGAGGCTGAGCGTGGCCGCCTGGCGGCTCGCCGAGACCTCCGAGACCCGGTCGGCGCTGCTCGCGGCGTCCGCCCAGGCCGAATCCGACGCCTACGACGTGCCGGATGAGGCGGGGCCCTGGGACTCCCACCCCGCGCTCCCGGTCCGGCTGAGCGCGGACGGCCGGATCGCGGTCACCGCCGACGTGGACTCCGTACGCGCCTGGGACGTCACGAAGAGGACGGCGGTCGGACCGGAGACGGCCCTGGACCGGGACGCTCTGTTCCGCGGGATTTCCCCGGACGGCCGCACCGCCCTGGTGCAGGGGCCCGGGAAGAAGGCGGAGCCCGGATCCGGGCTCGGGGCGCGTCGACTGGATCTGGCGTCCGGGACCGCGCTCGACGCCGTGCCCCGTCCTGCGGGCCCCTCGGTGGCCTGGACAGCCGCCGAACAGGTCCTCGCCAACCTGGACATGGACGGTGCCGTCGGCCGGCTCTCGCTCCGGGACGCACGAAGCGGCCGCACCCTGTTGGAGGTGCCGACCGGGCGGCATCCGATGTGGGCACTCAGCCCGGACGGACGCCACCTGGCCCTGTGCGCCAGGGGAGGTGACGCGCCGAACTCCTTCGAACGGGCCGACGTGCCCCTGAGGGTCTGGGACGTGGCCCGGGGCACGGAGCTGCCCGCGGCCCGACCCGGCGCGTGTGCCGTCGACTCGTTCCGTTTCACCGGCGACGGCGCCGTCCTCGTGACCCAGGCGCCGGGCGGCCTGAGCCTGTGGGACCCGGTCACGGACCGGGAACCGGCCCGGATCCACCACCCGGGCCTGACGGAGGTGACCACCAGCCCCGACGGCCGGTTCGCCGCGGCCCTCGACGGCCGGGAGATCCTGATGTGGCGGCTCGCCTCGCCTGAACGGCCGGTCTTCCGGTACTCCCTCGCCAACGGGGCCGCCTCCCAGCTCCGGATCGACCCGAAGGACGGCGTCATCAGATACCTGACCGAACGCCGGCTCGGGGACACGATGGTGCGCACGATCTCCTACGGACCGGCCACGACTCCGGACTGGAACCCCGAACCGGCCTCGACGGGCGCCTTCAGCGCGGACGCCGCGACCGTCGCGGTCGACCGCCGGCAGGGCGCCAGTACCTGGTTCGAGGCGTACGACGTCGCCGACGGCCGGCGCACCGCCCGCACCCCGCCGGCCGACTGCCCGAAGGACGTACCGGGATCCACCGGAGCGCCCGCAGGACACGACTGCCGTGTCCTGCTCGCGCTCACCCCCGACGGACGGACCCTCGCCCACGCCCGAACCAGCTTCGGCGAAGGCTCCGGCTCCGGGGACGGACAGCGGGAGACCGCCCAGGAGCCGACTCTGTGGGACCTGTCGGCGAACACGGCCCGCCCGCTCCCCACCGACCCGGAACCGCCGTTCGCCGCCCGGATGCCCATCACGGGACTGGCCGTCTCGCCCGACGGCCGGTCCCTGCTCACGACGCGCGCGGGCGTTGACGCCCTGGACGTCCGGGACGTGGCGAGCGGACGCCGGATCCGACCCGAGGACCTCACGAAGGACCGGACCGGCTCCGTGGCAAGCCCGCGGAGCGACCGAGCCGCCCCGATCGCGGTCCGCCCTGACGGCCGACTGCTCGCGACGTCCTCGGACACCTTCGACGTCACCACCGGCCGACGCACCGAACGGGGCCTCACCACGGAACGGGCCGGGGTGATGGCCTACAGCCCCGACGGCACCCGCCTGGCGGTCGGTGACACGACGGGCGGGGTCACTCTGTGGGACGGGGAGGCCGAGCGCCGCGTGGCCACCCTCCCGGCCCGGTTCGACGCGATCGGCCTCGACTCCGCAAAGGCCGTCACCGCCCTGGCCTTCTCCCCCGACGGCCGGACCCTGGCCGTGGCGGGCGCCTCCGGCACGCTCCGGCTCTGGGACGTGAACTCGGGCCGACCTCTGGGTCTGCCGCTTCCGACCCCCGGCGACGGGATCGTCGCCGTCGCCTTCTCTCCCGACGGACAGGCCCTGCACAGCGCGGGCGAACACAGCGCCGTCCGCACCCACCAGGTGGCCCCGGCCCGACTCGCGGATTCCGTCTGCACCCGTGCCGGAGCCGGACTCTCCCGGACCGACTGGAGCACCTACCTCCCGGACCTCCCGTACAGAAAGACCTGCTGACAGGGCCCACGCATGCCGCCGGGCGGCCGCGTGTCTCAGGTCATGTTCCTGTAGATGTTCCAGCCGGTTCCGAACCTCACCGGGGCGGTGAAGGTCGCGGTGCCGGCGTTGCCCGTTGAGGTGTACCGGTACATGTCGCCGTTCGGGAGGCGTCCGAGTACGTCGCCCCTGCCGTCGCCGTCGTGCCGCGGCGGGGCCCGCGGCAGCCACCCGCGCGAGGGGTATGGCGCGGTCGGGCATGACGACGGTCGGGTGCCCGCCGTCGCGGCGCGGTACAACGGACGGGGCCGCGTCGCATCGACTCCCTTTCTCAGATGCCAAGTTGGCGCCGAGGCAATGACAGGACCGCCCCTGCTGTCGGCGCCCTGGGCGTCCACCACCCTCCTCGACGTGCCGGGCGCCCCACACGTGCGCGTCAGCCGCGAACCGGATGGTGAAGTAGGGCATGACCTGCCGGTCGTGCCAGGTCCGAACGCGGGGAGCAGCCTGCCTACTCCCTGGCGGAAACCGGCCGCCGCCTGTCGGCGACGTCGGCCGACCCGGAGGGGAGCCCGGGCCGGCCGTCGGGGTGCGGCGGGCGGACGTGCTAGGAGGTGTACGCCTCCAGTTCGGACAGCTGGCCCGCGGGCCAGCCGGTGTTGCCCGTGACGGTCAGGCGCAGGTGGCGGACGCCGGACGCGGGAAGCGTGACGGTGACCGTGTTGGATCCCTCGGTGAAGGTGTAGGCGGCGGAAGCCTTGAGCGTCGACCAGGCCGCACTGTCGGTCGATCCGAGCACCGAGAGGGTCTGGACGCGGGTGCCCCAGATGACGGGGAGCTTCAGCCCCAGTCGGCCGACGGTCTGGGTGGCGCCGAGGTCGACGGTGAGTGACTGGGGGAAGGCGTTGTTGTTGCTCTCCCAGTAGCTGCCGGCGTTCCCATCGGTGACGTTGGCGGCCACGTAACCCTGGGTGTGGGTCGTGTCCGTCGCGCTCTTGCCCCGCGCGAGGTTGGTGCCGGGCGCCGGCGTGGTCGGTGCAGGAGTGGTCGGCGGCGTCGTCGGGGTGCCGTCGGCAGCTGCGTAGACCTCGAACTCCGAGACCTGTCCCGCAGCCCAGCCGGTGTTGCCGGTGATGTTCAGCCGCACGTAGCGGACGTCGGCCGGGTCCAGAGTGAGCGTCGCGGCGTTGCCGGAGGCGGGATTGAAGGTGACGCCTGCGGGGGCGCGCAGCGTGGACCAGGCGGCGTTGTCGGTGGAGCCGAGCACCGCGAGGTTCTCGGTCCGCGTGGCCCAGTCGGAGGAGGGCGGGAGCTTGAGGGTGATCGTGCCGATCCGCCTGGTGTCGCCGAGATCCACCGTCAGGGTCTGCGGGAATCCGTTGCTCTCCCAGTAGGTGGAGGCGTTGCCGTCGACGGCATTCGATGCCGTGTACGACTGGACGGCCGAGGAGGCGGTGGCAGGCCTGCCCTGGGCGAGATTGCCGTTCGGCGGGGTAGTGGGTGGTGTCGTCGGCGGGGTGGTGGGAGGCGTGGTCGGATTGCTGGGAACACCGCCGTTGGCCCACACCGGGGCGGGCCACAATCCGGAGCAGGTCTGCCCCGTGTTCCAGCCGGAGTTGCCGCCGCCATCGGTGATCTGGAGGCCGGCGCCTATGCAGTTGTGGATCGGGGTAGCCGACTGGGCGATGTTCTTGGCGGTGACGCGTGTGAACTTCGCGGCGAGGTTGGACTGCGCCTGGATGGCGTAGGTCCCGGCCCCGTCGATGTTGACGTCGGTGAACTCCACCCCGCTGATCGGCCCTTCGATCGAGTGGATCGCCGCGTACGAGGAGTCCAGGATGTCCGTGTCGGAGATTTTGATGGCGGCGCCCTGCACGGCCTCGTTCAGGCCGGAGAACCAGATCGCGCCGACCCCGAAGTTCCAGTTGAAGTCGCTGTTCCCGGTGCGGATGAGGGTGTTGCGCGCGGCAGTGATGGTGCCGGCCACCGCGGTGCCCTTGCCGGAGTTGACCCCCGGATAGCGGTTGGCGATGTGCAGGCCGCCACCGTTGCTGATGGTGTCGGACATGACGTTGTCCGAGATGGTGAAGTCCTTGCCGCCGTAGGTGGCGATGTTGTTGGCGAGGATCGGCAGGACGACCGTGTAGTGGTCGAAACTGATGTTGATGTTCGGCTTGTCCTGGGGCCAGGAGGCCAGGCCGTCGTCACCCGCGTTGCGCACGAAAGTGTTGGTGACACGGGAATTCGTGACACCCGTGTGGAAGTTCACGCCGTCCGCCGTCATGTCGAGGAAGCGGCTGTTCTGGATGGTGAAGCGGTCCATCGGGCCGTCCATCCAGGCGGCGACCTTCACGTGCTGGATCCAGAGGTTGTCCACCGTGGAGTTGCTCATGGCCCCGCCCAGGGCGTTGACCTGGTCGTCGTCGATGCGCTCGCGGATGTCGCCGATGATCGCGAAATCCTTGAGGGTGACGTTCCTGCTCGGTCCGTTCGCCTCGTGGGACCGGACCGGCCCCGTGTAGCCGCCGCCGGGGACGTACTTTCCGTAGAAGCCGGCGGCGTGGCTGCGGTTCACCGGGTCGCGCCCGCCGAAGACGGAGTACCAGGGGCCCGCACCCTGGACCGTGACCCCGTCGACGACGACGTGGTCGTAGAGGGTGTAGCTGCCCGGCGGGACGTAGACCGTCTTGCCCTGCGCCTGTCCCGCGTTTACGGCGGCCTGCATGCGGGCCGTGGAATCGGTGGCGCCGGTCGGGTCCGCGCCGAAGTCGGCGACGGCGTCGAGCGCCCCGGCGGGTTTGCCGGTGGCCGGGGCGACCTGCTCGAAGTCGGCGAGGTCGATGGTGAAGGTGGGCGACTGCGCGGTCGAGGTCACCTGCACGCGGATCTTGGTGCCGGCCGGGTAGGTGGAATCGAGCAGTGTGCGGGACTCGTCGTAGAAGTGGTGCGGGTTGGTGTCGCCCGGGTTGTTGTTGAAGGGATATCCGCCGTAGTACCAGCTGTACTTGGAGGTGACGGGAAGGGTCTTCACCGACTGGCCGTTGGCCCGTACGTCCAGCGTCGCGTCGCGCCCCTTCCCGTCGCCGGTGTCCGGGAGGCTGTAACGCAGCGACATCGCGTTGGCGGGCTTGGTCAGGGTGAACTCGACGTACTGGCCGACGGCGTTCAGCGTCACGGCCTGCCGGCCGGAGGCCTCCGAGGGGAGGCTCCCGTAGAGCCTGTCGGGGCCGATGAACGTGCCGTTGGTGGCCGCGTACTCGGCCTCCAATTCGGTGAACGGCACGCTCGCACCCCGCCCGGCTATGCCGATCGGCGAGGGCGCGGGCACCCCGGCGGCGTGCGCCGCGGGGGCGGCGCCGAAGGTCAGGGCGGTCAGTGCGGCGGTTCCGGTGAGGGAGAGGGCCAGGAAGACGGCGCCGGCCCGCCGTCTGAGGGACCGGACTTGCCGGGGTGTCGCGGGATGGCTCTGCGGGGTCTGGGGCACGGGCACGCACGTCCTTGCGGCTCGATCGGCGGAGAGCAGAGGTGCTCAACCCGGGACGCTACGACTCCGCATGGAGGAAGTTTATGATCCTGCGCAAAAACCAGACGCGACACCGCAATAAACATCTACTTGGAGGGCTCTACCGCTCCCGTACACGTGCTGGGCCCTTCCGCTGGTGGGCGGCCCGCGGGGAGGCGTCCGGCCTACGGCCGCCGCCGGGTCGCCGCCGACCGCGCCGACAGATTCGTTGCACCGCCTACTTGGCCGCCTACGCGGAGCCCGGCGGTGTCCATGGGGCGGTACTGGAGGTTCCGCCGCTGTTCTCCTCCCAGGCCGCTCCGCCCTTCGGGCCCGGCTTGATGCAGGGCCTCGGGCCGCTCTTCCCCCTCGGGGCCAAGTGCCTCGGCCCCCAGTGGTCAGTCGGCGACTGGACCGGCATCGTCGAGGCCGCCCCGCGCGAGCTGCCCACCTCGCTCGACGCTCCGCTGCGGTTCTGGGGCGCTCACGGTTCGTCGCGGGCGAAGTCGGTGCGGACCTTCATCGAGAACTCCTCGATGGGCAGGGTGAGGCACGCGGTGTAGTGGGCTTCCTCGACGCTGGGGCGGCGGGAGGCGTAGGGCCCGTCCAGGCGACCGGGGACGACGCTCTCGACGACCCGGGCGAGTGCGTCGGCGCGTTCGGCCGGGTCCTCGATGGGGGTGGCCTTGCCGAAGATAGCGTCCGAACGCGGAGCCGTGCAGGAGGAGCTGGTCGCCCTCGCGCATGTGCAGGGTCGGGATGACGACCGGCCCGTCCTCGGTGGCGAAGCCGACGTGGACGGCGAGGGCCTCGTCGAGGATGGCGTAGACGGCGTCACGGTCGTAGGTGACGCGCTCGGGGTATCGCTGAGCGGTAGTACGTGCGGTAGCGGACATACCGGGCACTCTGAACATCGCAAGGACGCCCGGCCAGGAGGTGGGGCCGCCGGTCGCCACGCATGCCCCCGAACAGGGGCCAACCCCCGCGCCGGTGGCCGGCCTCCACAGCGTCACGGACGACGACGACGGCGGCGGTGGTGGCGGTGGTCGGGCCGGGGCAGGTCAGAACAGGTTGGCCAGGTCGTTGGAGATGGTCCAGGCCTGGTCGGCGTACAGGTTGACTCGGTCGCAGAAGCGGACGCGGACCGAGCCTCCGGTCCCGGGGGCCAGGGTGAACCAGGCGCCGGGGTGGGAGGATTCCTCGATCCCGGTCGGTGTGACGGTGAGTGTGATCCGCTGCCCCGTGGCGGGGCATGTGGTGGTGACCGGCGACCGGGTCTTGAAGATGATCGGGAACATCAGTGCGTCGGCCATGCACCACTGGTGGAAGAGGGTTCCGTCGATCTCCGCGGTGTGCCGGGAGTTGGCGATGAGCGACAAGCCGGCGCCGACGATGTTGCCCCGGCCGTCCATTTCGAGGTCGTACTTGCGGTCCGGAAGTACTGGACCATGCCGATTCCCCGGGCGCGTTCGGCGTCGGGGAGCATCGCGTCGGCGACTTCGATGGGCAGCGGTCCGTGTTCCTTCAAGTGGAGGACGATCTTCGCTCCTTCACGCAGCAGGTCCTGGCCCTGAGGACCGGACCATTTCGCGAAGAGTGCCTCGATGAGGCCGGGCATCGTCGCGTTCTCCACGGTCACCATCGCTCTCCAAGCGAGTGGGGGCCGCACGAACCGTGAACCCACGCCAGCCCACCATGCCGCTGACGGAATGCGCCATCAATCGGAACAAGACCCGTCGAAATTCACGCGGTCGGCAGGTCGGCAGGTGCCCGGCCGCCGATCTTCGCCCGATCCGGACCGTCGGGGATGGACGCTACGCACCGAGCCGCAGGGCCGCGGCGATGTCGGAGGGTGTGTCGTGGTCGGGTTCGAGTTCGTCCAGCCAGGCGGCGTCCTCGCTGTAGTGGGCCCGGAAGGGACGCCCGACCAGCTGCGGGTCGCGGGCCTGGAGCATGCGCAACTGGAAGAAGCGGCCCTGGGCGGTCTCGGTGACTCCGTCGACGACCACCTTGCCGGGTGTGGCCGACATGACCGGCCCGCGCACGGTGCGGGCGAGCCCGGGCAGGGTCAGATAGGCGGACCGGAAGATGTCGTGTGCACGGGCGAGCGGCACCTTGAAGTACTCGTACGGGCCCGTGTCCCGCTCGACGAACATGTAGTACGGGATGGCGCCCGCGGCCAGTTCCGCGCGCCACAGGGCGCTCCAGGTCCGCGGGTCGTCGTTGATGTGCGCGACCAGGGGCGCCTGGCAGTAGACGAGGGCGCCGGTGGACCGGATCCGGGCGATGGCCCGGCGGGCGAGGTCGGACTCCAGCTCTCGCGGGTGGGTGAAGTGCATCATCAGCGCCAGGTTCTTCCCCGATGCGACGACGCCCTCGAAGAGCCGGAGCACGTCGTCGGCGTCCGCGTCGGTGACGAACCGCTGGGGCCAGTAGGCGACCGACTTGGTACCGATGCGGACGGTACGGACACTGGGCACGCCCAGGATGGGGCCGAGGTGGCTGCGCAGCCGCTCGGTAGACATGATCATCGGGTCGCCGCCGGTGACGAGGACGTCGTCGACCTCGGGGTGGCGGCCGAGGTAGTCCACGAGGCCGTCGGGTGCCGGGGCCGCGAAGCGCAGGTCGGCGTCCCCCACGAACTGTGCCCATCGGAAGCAGTAGGTGCAGTACGCATGACAGGTCTGTCCCTGGCCGGGGAAGTACAGGACGGTCTCGCGGTACTTGTGTTGCAGGCCGGGCACCGTATCCCCGTCCAGGGTCGGGACGTTGAGCTGCTTCTGGCCCGACGGGTGGGGGTTGAGGCCGCCTCGGATCTGCTGGACCGCGAGCCGGAGTTCCTTCCTCGCGCCCGGATCGTCCACGAGGCCGGCCAGCCGCAGCTCGTCCTCGACCCGGAGCATCCCGCTCTGGGGGAAGACCATCTGGAAGATGGGGTCGTCCGGAACGTTGCCCCAGTCGATCAGCTGGGAGAGGACGTACTCGTTCACGCGGAACGGCAGAACGGAGGCGAGTGACTTTATGGACCGGGAGATGTGGTCCGGAATCGCGAACCGTCGACTGAGCTCGTCCACGTGGCGGGCGCCGTAGGCGTGGAATCTCTCCGTTTCCAGGGCCGCGGGAGGCGTTATGGGCATGGAGGAGGTCTCCGGCTTCAGAAGTCGACGCGGCCAAGTTCCTTGATCGTAGGTCGATCGGGTCGGGCAGAACGATGTGCGCCCAAGGTCGGCCGATAGGCGTAGCGCATGGCCGGAATGATGGACCCGTGGAGGCCCGTGGAGGGCTCGCCCGTCGCCCCGGCCTGCCTGACGCGGTCCCGCACCGCGGACCATCCGGGGTGCCACGTCCGGCGCGAAACGGCGCGGCGCCCTCAGTAGCCGTTGTCTTTCCGGACTCGATCGGTGGGTTTCCGCTGGTCAGGCATGAACTCCGTGGCATCGAGGAAGAGTCGGGCCGTCACGTCTGTCGGTTATGACACGGAGGTTGTCGATGGCTTCGGTCATGGGCTTGTTGGAAGCGCGCGAGACGGCCGCGCAAGTTCGGGTCGAAGAGCTCCGCGAAGAGGCGGAGCGGGTGCTGGCCGAGCTTGCGAAGGCGGAGGCGGTGCTGGAGCGACGGGCCATCGCCCGCGTGGAGCTGGCCGAGGCCCTGTCCGGGCCGGAGCCGGAGGCCGACCACCCGCCGGAGTCGGCGCCGGCCGTTGCCGAGGCCCCGGTGGCGGGGTCGGTGGTGCCGCACTGGCGGGTGGGCCTGACGATGGAGGTGCTCGCGCCGGACTACCAGCGGCTGGTGGGCGTGCTGGAGGCGGAGGCGGGCGGATCCGGGTTGCGGGCGCGGGAGTTGGCCGCACGGCTGGGCCTGGAAGCGGTGTCGGCGAAGGTCGAGGGGGTGCGGTCGAAGGTGAAGCGGCTGGTGGAGCGGGGCTGGCTGGCCGAGGAGCGTCCCGGGGTGTTCACGCCGAGGCGGGCTGCCGGGTGACGTTTCGGCTCCGGCGGCGGGCGAGGCGGCGTCCCATGAGCATGGTCATCGACCACAGGACGGCGGCTTCGCTGCTTTCGGTCCGGGTCTCGTAGTCCCGGGCAAGGCGCCTCGAGCGCACCAGCCAGCTCAGCGTCCTCTCCACCACCCACCTGCGTGAAAGCACCACGAACCCGCTCATGTCGTCGGTGCGTTTGACGATCTGAAGGGTGAGCCGGAGTGTCTCCTTCGCCCAGTCGACCAGGCGGCCGGTGTAGCCGCCGGCGGCCCACACCAGGCGGATCTTCCGGTAGCGGACGCGGAGCCGTTCCAGCATGCCGCAGGCGGCATCCCGGTCGGTCACGTCGGCCGCCGTGACCAGCACCATCAGCAGCAGGCCTAGACAGTCCACGATGACGTGCCGCTTGCGCCCGTTGATCTTCCTACCGCCGTCGAAGCCGCGTGAGGCGACCGGCACCGACGCGGCTGCTTTCACCGACTGCGAGTCGATGACCGCGGCGGTCGGCTCCGGGGCACGACCCTCGCTCTCGCGGACCTTCCCGCGCAGCCGGTCGTGCAACTCGGTGATCAGCCCCTTGTCGCGCCAGCGCCGCCAGAAGGCATAGACCCGGTCCCACGCGGGAAAATCGACCGGCATCGCCCGCCACTTGATGCCATTGTCGACCAGGTAGCGGACCGCGTCGATCATCTGCCGGTGGCAGTAGCCCTCCGGCTGTCCGCCCTTCCCGTTCATCCAAGCGGGCACGGGCAGCTGATCGCATACCGCCGCCCACTCCTCATCCGTCATGTCGGAGGGATAGACGGGCACACGCTCGGCACGGTCGGCCGCGTTCCCGTACTGATGAGCGAGGCAATCACACGACCGGGCAACCCAGTTGGACCCCGGGGGCATCGGCACGGAAGACTGCTAAGACAACAGGGCCTCCTGTTGCTCGGATGGATTCGACACCCACGAGCTGCGCAGGAGGCCCTGCCTTCATGCCCGTGCCACCGGAAGACCACCCGACCGGGAACCCTCGTTCGACCACCAAGCGAACCTCTCGGTACGACAACAGCTACTCAGAGCCCGGCGCCCTCACGGCCCGGCCGGTCGGCCGTCGGGCGGCGGCGAGCGCTCCCGCCCGCACCCCCGCCCGCGCCCGCCAGCTCACGCTCGGCGCTCTCCAGCAGCATGTCCAGCGCGACCGGATAGGCGCTGTGCGGCATCCGGGCTGCGAGGAGTCCGGCGGTGGCAGCGATGTTCGGGTACGTCCCGGCCGGCAGGCGGGCGTACGTCGACTCCCACCGCTCCTCGTCGGACTCCCTGGCCTGCTCCGTCAGCGCCAGGGAACCCGCGTCGAGCGCCGCGAAGGCCAGACACTGGTCGATGTAGGCGTGGTAGATCCGCACGGCGTCCTCGTCAGCGAACCCCGCGCCGCGCAGGCTGCCGAGGATGGCCTCGTCGGCCGCGATCTCCCGGGGTCGCCCGGTCACCCGGCTCGCCGTCAGCAGGGCGGCCTGCGGATGGGCGAGGTAGGCACCGTGGATGCGCAGGCCGAGGGAGCGCAGGTCCTCGCGCCAGCGCCCGGTAGGGACCCAGCCGGCGAGAGCCCGGCCGATGAGCTCCTCACCGATGGCGAGAGTGAGCCCGTCCATGCCGTCGAAGTAGCGGTAGAGGGTGCTGGGGTCCGCGCCCAGGGCGGCGCCGAGCCGTCGGGCGGTCAGGCCCGCGCTTCCGTGCTCCCGCACCATGCGCAGCGCCGTCTCGACGATCAGCCGCTCGGAGAGCACCGTGCCCTGCCGGGTCGGACGCCGCCGCCGGCGGGCCTCCTCCGGAACCACGTCCTTCGGCATCGCGGACTCGCCCCCTGGACCGTTCGTAGCCTTATGCCAACGGCATTGACCTTAACTCTTGGCAGGCGGTTCCATCAGCCCCCTGGGGCACACGCCCCAACGAGAGAGGACTTCGCCATGCGTGTTCTGCTTGTGGGTGCCGGCGGTGTCGGGAGCGCGATCGCCAAGATCGCCGCCCGCCGAGGCTTCGTCGACCGTTTCGTCGTCGCCGACTACGACCTGGCCCGCGCCGAGGCCGCGGTCGCCGCCCTGGGCGCGGCGGAACAGCGCTTCAGCGCCTGCCGCGCGGACGCCTCCGACGAGGAGGAGATCGCCCGGCTGCTCACCGAGCACGGGTGCGACGTCCTGATGAACGCCACCGACCCACGGTTCGTGATGCCGCTGTTCAACGCCGCGCTGGCGGCCGGCACCCACTACGTGGACATGGCCATGTCCCTGTCCCGCCCGCACCCCGGAGACCCGTACGGCGCGTGCGGGGTGAAGCTCGGCGACGAGCAGTTCGAACGGGCCGCGGAGTGGGAGAAGTCGGGCCGGCTCGCGCTCGTCGGCATGGGCGTCGAGCCCGGTCTCTCGGACGTCTTCGCCCGCTACGCGGCCGAGGAACTCTTCGACGACATCGAGGAGATCGGCATCCGGGACGGGGCCGATCTGACCGTCGAGGGCTACGATTTCGCACCGTCCTTCAACATCTGGACGACGATCGAGGAGTGCCTGAACCCTCCCGTGGTGTACGAGCGCGAGCGCGGCTGGTTCACCACCGAACCGTTCAGCGAGCCGGAGGTATTCGACTTCCCCGAGGGCATCGGCCCCGTGGAGTGCGTCAACGTCGAACACGAGGAGGTCCTCCTGATCCCGCGCTGGGTCGGAGCCCGGCGGGTCACCTTCAAGTACGGCCTCGGCGACGATTTCATCGGCAAGCTCAAGACCCTCCACGCGCTCGGCCTGGACTCCACCGAACCGGTCACCGTCCGCGGCGAGGACGGCAGCCCGGTCCGCGTCTCACCGCGCGACGTGGTCGCGGCCTCCCTGCCCGACCCGGCGACGCTCGGGGACCGGATGACCGGCCGGACCTGCGCCGGGACCTGGGTCAAGGGCACCAAGGACAACCTGCCGCGCGAGGTGTACCTCTACCACGTGGTCGACAACCAGTGGTCCATGCGCGAGTACGGCTCCCAGGCCGTTGTCTGGCAGACCGCCGTCAACCCGGTGGTGGCCCTCGAGCTGCTCGCCGCCTCCGTATGGTCCGGGGCCGGAGTCCTCGGCCCCGAGGCCCTCCCGCCCCGCCCCTTCCTCGACCTGCTCACCGCGTACGGATCCCCCTGGGCGATCCGGGAACAGGACCCGGCCCCGACGCAGCCGAACCCGGCACCGAACCGCTGACGCGTCACCCGGCCCGGACGGTCCCGCCACGAAGTCGGGCGTACGAAAGCACCCCCGCCCGGCCAGGGGGCCCGAATCGGAGGTGTCGTCGGAGCCGTCAGCGTTCCGACAGCTCCGAGGGTGCTTCCTGGACCACCCAGCCGTTGCCGTCCGGGTCGGTGAAGGTCAGGAAGGAGTTCCAGGTGTCGCCCTTGCCGTCCTCCCAGCCCTTCTCGCCGATGTGCCGCACCGGCGACACCTCCACGCCGCGCCCGGTCAGCTCCTCACGCGCGGCCTCGATGTCCGTGACGCAGAGCTGCAGGCCTTGCAGCGCGCCCGGTGCCATCTGGCGCGCACCGGGCGCCGGGGGCATCCCGTGCTCCAGCGCGATCGAACAGCGTGAGCCGGGCGGGGTCAGCTGGATGATGCGGATGCCGGGCGCGACCTCGCTGTCGAGGTCGACAGTGAAGCCGACCTTGTCCGCGTAGAACTCCTTCGCCCGGTCCATGTCGGTGACAGGGACCAGAACCACTTCGAGTGTCCAGTTCATGACGGGCCTCCTCGGAACACGAATGGTGCAGGGAAGGTCCACCGTCGCCCACAGCCTGCCCGTATACGAGCCGAAACGCGCGGCGTCATCCTCACGTGCTGAGCCGTCCGAGCGGCGAATCGCCCGCCCCAGTGCGTGAGATGCACGACACGGGGCGGGCCGCGAACCGGCTGCGGGCGCAGTTGGCCCGGCCGGCCTGCGGGGGCGCTGCTGCGGAGGTTCGGATGCTGATCCGCTTGCCCCGGTCGCGGCACCGGCCCCACGGCAGGCGGACTGTCAGTGGCGTGGGTCACAGTGGGGAGGGTGAGGTGAATCTGATGAAGCACGCGATCCAGGCAGAAGGCCTGACCAAGCGGTTCAAGGAAACACGCGCCCTCGCCGGGGTAGATCTCCAGGTTCCCGCCGGGACCGTGTGCGGGCTGCTGGGTCCCAACGGCGCGGGCAAGACGACGGCGGTCCGCATCTTCGCCACGCTCCTGCGCCCCGACGGCGGGCGGGCGGAGGTCGGCGGGTACGACGTCGTACGGGAGCCGGGGCGGGTCCGTTCCCTGATCGGTCTCACGGGCCAGTACGCCGCCGTCGACGAGAATCTGACCGGGACCGAGAACCTGCTGCTGATCGGGCGGCTGCTCGACATGCCGCGCGCAGACGCCCGCGCCCGGGCGGCCGAGCTGCTCGACCGGTTCCACCTGACCGACGCGGCGGGGCGCGCCGCCAAGGCGTACTCGGGGGGCATGCGCAGACGTCTCGACCTCGCGGCCAGCCTGGTCGGGCGGCCGCAGATCCTCTTCCTCGACGAGCCGACCACCGGACTCGATCCGCACAGCCGCGGCGAGGTGTGGGACATGCTGCGCGTCCTGGTCGCGGAGGGAATGACCACCCTGCTGACCACTCAGTACCTCGACGAGGCCGACCGGCTCGCCGACAACGTCGTCGTGGTCGACAAGGGCACGGTGATCGCGGACGGCACGCCCGACGAGCTGAAGTCGCAGGTCGGCGGACAGGTGCTGCAATTGCGCCCCACCCGCCCGGCAGATCTCGGCGCGGCGCACGCGCTGATCACGGAGGTGGCGGGGCCGCAGACCAAGATCGAGGGCGACGGGATCACCGCGCCGGTCAACGACCCGGCGCTCATGCCGAGCGTCGTGCGCCGGCTGGACCAGGCCGGCATCGAGGTCGGCGAGATCACCCTGCGGCGCTCGTCCCTCGACGAGGTGTTCATGGTCCTGACCGGACACCGAGCCGAGGCCGGCGGCCCCGGGGGCGAAGCCGGTGCAGACGCCGAGGGAGATGCAGATGCCGGTGCGGGAGACCCCCGGCAGGTGAACGCGGGGAGCCCGTCATGACCTCCATGACCATCACCGACACCCTGGGCCGCGGCGGCCGGGTGCGCCCGCTGGCGGCCGTGCGGCAGACCGCCACGATGGCGTGGCGCAGCCTGGTCTCCGTCAAGCACAACCCCCTGGAACTCGTCGACTACAGCATCACGCCGATCATGTTCGTGTTCCTGTTCACCTACGTCTTCGGCGGGCAGATGTCCGGTACTCCCCGCGACTACCTCCAGTACGCGCTCGCGGGGATCATCGTCCAGAACACCCTCTTCATGAGCATGTACACCGCCATGTCGTTGAACTCCGACCTCACGAAGGGGGTCTTCGACCGGCTGCGGAGCCTGCCCATCGCCCGCTCCGCGCCGCTCTTCGGGCGGATCACCGCCGACCTGGCGAAGCAGCTCTGGGCGATCGTCCTGATGGTCGCGCTGGGCATGCTGCTGGGCTTCCAGGTCACCGGGGGCATCGGCGGCTTCCTCGGCGGCACCGTGCTGGTGCTGATCTTCGCCGCCGCCGTCTCCTGGACGGCGGTGCTCATCGGGATGGTGGCCGGGGACGCCGAGAAGGTGCAGGTGTACGCCTTCACCTTCATCTTCCCGATCACTTTCACCAGCAGCGCGTTCGCCCAGGTCGACACGATGCCGGGCTGGCTCCAGGCATGGGTCGAGGTCAACCCCGTCACCCACCTGTCGGACGCCTTCCGCGGGCTCCTGCTCGGCACCCCCGCGGGCCGGCCGATCCTGTGGTCCCTGGTCTGGGCGGCGGGCATCGCCGCCGTGTTCATGCCGCTCGCGATGCGCGCGTACCGCTCTCAGGACCGCTGAGCGGGGGAGCGGTCCCGTAGCCCCAAGGCCGGGCTGTCAGGAGCCGTGCTTCACGTGGCGGACCAGCCACATCAGCAGGGCGTCCAGGTCTGCGGCGGCAGAGAGGACCCGGTCGACCGCCTCTGGGGTGTGCAGCCACTCCTCGCAGCCGAGGGGACGCGCGGCGATCAGAGATCGGTGGCGCAGCAGGTCCGTACGGGAGTGGTCCGTCGGATAGCCGCGCGGGGGCCGTTTCATGACGTCCCCGGAGATGTCGTAGCCCTTCTTCCGCACGTCCTCGACAATGGCGGACAGTTCCCGGCCGCTCCCCTCGGAGGCCACGGCTTTGCGGAACCTGTCCACCTGACCGGGATCGGGGTACCACCAGGCGCCCTGGATCCGCAGGCCGTCCAGGGCGAACCGGAGACCGATCTCGATCTTGCGGTCGAGCCGGATCACCGCGCTCTGGTGCTGCCACCACCAGGAGTCGGTGCGGTAGTGCCAGACGGAGAAGTCCTCGTATCGGGAGTCGGCGTCCGCGACCTCGTCGAGCAGGGCGATCATCGGCTGCCGGACCAGGCGTTCACGGTCCGCGCGACAGCGCTCGCGGGTCGCGTGGGTCGGTTCGCCCTGGAGCTGCCACAACACGTCCATCGCCTGCTCAGGCCAGCCGGTGAACTGTCTGCGCATGTGGGCAGGTTAACTCACCGGCACTTCCGTTCCCCCCTGTGCCGCAGGGCGGCTCGGTTGCGTGCTGCGGCAAGGCGAGCTCCGGCGGCGTTGTCAGTGCGGGGCAGCATGATGACCTGCATGACCGAAAACAGCGCCCTGCTTTCCCCTGCGGCCTACACGGAGGCCGTGACCGCCGCCGTGGCGGCGTCAGCCGCGTACTACGGCAACGGGACCACCCCGCTCGGTGACGACGAATACGACGGGCTCCTCCGCGCCATCGCGGCCTACGAGGACGCCCACCCGGACGAGGTGCTTGCCCAGTCGCCGACCGGGAAGGTGGCGGGCGGGGCCGTACAGGGAGACGTGCCGCACTCGGTTCCCATGCTCTCCCTCGACAACGTCTTCGACGCCGACGAGCTCGCCGAGTGGGTCGCAGGGCTGGAACGGCGACTGGGGCGCCCTGTGGCCGGGTGGTGTGTGGAGCCGAAGCTCGACGGCCTCGCGGTCGCCGCTCGGTACCGGGGTGGCAGGCTCGTTCAGGTCCTCACCCGCGGCGACGGCCTGGCCGGCGAGGACATCACCCACGCCTCCGACGCCGTCCTCGGTCTGCCCCCGATGCTCACCGAGCCGATCGACGTCGAGCTGCGCGGCGAGGTGCTGCTGACGACCGCGCAGTTCGAGGAGGCCAACCGGATCCGGCTCGCCCACGAGGCCACGCCCTTCGCGCACCCGCGCAGCGGAGCGGCCGGCACCCTGCGGGCCAAGGACCGCCCCTACCGGATCGAGTTGACCTTCTTCGCCTACAGCGCGATCGGCCTGAACGACCTCGGCCACGTCGCCTTGCTGGAGAACCTGGCCGCGCTCGGCGCGAACACGGCCGCCAGTACGGCCGCCGCCCCGATGCGCTGCGAGACCGTGGAGCAGGTGCACGAGCGCATCGACGTGATCGCCGGCATGCGCGCAGACCTGCCGTTCGGGATCGACGGTGTCGTCGTCAAAGCCGACACGGCCGAGGACCAGCGGCAGGCCGGCAACGGCTCGCGCGCCCCGAGGTGGGCGGTGGCCCGGAAACTGGCGGCCGAACACAAGGTGACGCGCCTGCTGGCGGTGGAGTGGAACGTCGGCCGGACGGGGATCATCGCCCCGCGCGCCGTCCTGGAGCCCGTGGTCATCGACGGGGTGACGGTCACCTACGCCACGCTCCACAATCCGTCCGATATCACCCGTCGCGGGCTCATGATCGGCGACCAGGTGTTCGTCTACCGGGCCGGCGACGTGATCCCCCGGGTCGAGGCACCGCTGCTCGACCAGCGCACCGGTGCCGAGAGCCCGATCGTCTTCCCCGAGGCGTGTCCCCGCTGTGGCGACGCGATCGACACCTCCGAGCAGCGGTGGCGGTGCGTGCGCGGCCGCAGCTGTCAGGCCGTGGCCTCGGTGATCTACGCAGCCGGCCGCGACCAGCTCGACATCGAAGGTCTCGGCGACACGCGCGCGATCCAGCTGGTGGAGGCCGGCCTGGTCAAGGACGTAGCCGACCTGTTCACGCTGACCCGCGAGCAGCTCCTCGGTCTGGAGCGGATGGGCGAGACCAGCGCCGCCAACCTCCTGGCCGCGATCGAGACTGCCCGCGGGGCCGCATTGAGCCGCGTGTTCTGCGCCCTCGGTGTCCGCGGCACCGGGCGTACGATGTCCCGCCGGATTGCCGCGCACTTCGGCTCGATGGCCGCGATCCGGGCCGCCGACGCGGACGTGCTGGCCGGGGTCGACGGCATCGGCACCGAGAAGGCCCGCGTCATCGAGGCCGAACTCGTCGAACTGGCCCCGCTCCTCGACAAGCTCCAGGCCCAGCAGGTAGGCACGCAGGTCACCGAGCCGCAGCCGCCCGCAACCGATGCGACCGCCGGCGGGGACCAGGCGGGCGGCCCGCTGGCCGGCCAGGCCGTCGTGGTAACCGGCTCCATGACCGGCCCCCTTGCGGTGCTGTCCCGGAACGAGATGAACGAGTTGATCGAGCGGGCCGGCGGAAAGGCATCGTCGTCGGTGTCCAAGCGCACCACCCTCCTGGTGGCGGGCGAGAAGGCCGGATCCAAGCGCACCAAGGCCGAAGAACTGGGCATCCGCATCCTCGACCCCAGCGAATTCGCCGCCCTCGTCGCCGACCTCCTCCCCACCACCTAGCCGTCGCCGCCCGCAAGCCCTTCGGCCGGGGATGGGCCCGCTCCGGTGCGGGACGAGCCCGCCCCAGGTGGCGGCCGCCCTCGACGGCGCGATGCCTGCAGGCCGGATCGGCGACTTCCCCACTGGTGTTACGGCAAGGATGGGCACCAACTACGCCGGCATCCCGCTGGTCGGCATGGCGCCCTCCGTACCGTCTGCCCTCGACGCGGCCGTGATCCGGCTTGTGGTGGGCGACACCGCCGTCAGCGAGGCCACGGTCTACGCGGAGGGCTGGGAGACGCAGGGGGCGTAGGCCTTCGGCGGGTGGAGTAACCCCGGGTGCGGCCGGTGGGCAGGGCCCTGAGCCTGGGTCGATGAGTACGCGCAGGGTGGTGGTCCAGGCGCCGGACGGACGCGGCCTGCGTGCGGTGGACATCGACGGCGTGCCCGCGGGCGCCGCCTGGTCGCGACGCGATCTGCGCAGGCAGCTCCGCCGCGCGGGGCTGCCGCGCGACGTGGACCTGGAGGACCGGGCCTCCATAACCTGGCGCGGGGCGGACTCCGCCACCTGGCCCGACCACCCGGCCCGCCGGCGCGGCACGATCGCGCTGCTGGCCGCCGGGCTGCTCGCGTCCATGCTGCTCCTGGCCCGTGTCGGTATGGTCGACGCGTTGGGGGCGCTGACCTTCTCGGGGCGCCTGACCGGCGTGCTGCTGGTGCTCTCGGGCGCCGTGCAGGGGGTCGCGGCGCTCGCGGTGTTCGACTACTGGGGGAAGCGGACGCTGACGTACGCGGCCCCGCTGGTGCTGGTGGGAGTCCTCATCGCGGTGGCGACGCAGGCCCTGCTGCTGATCGTGTGGTTCCAGGAACGGGAGTGGACGCCGTACCTGCCGGTGTTCCTCGCCCTCGCGCTCTGGTCCCTGTGGGCGGGGTGGGTGGTCTGCCGGGAGCGGGCCTGGAAGGGGATTCCCCATCCGAAGAGCTTTACCGCGGGCGTGGTCGCCACCGCCCTGCTGACGTCGGCGAACTTCGCGTACTCGGCCTTGTACCAGCCCCAAACAGCGGTCTTCCACTTCGCCGTGGAGGTGAAGTTCGGGACACCGAGAACGGACCCGAAACGGCCGCTCGTCTACCTGCCGGTGAAGTTCCGCGTGGCGAACGACGGGGCCGTTCCGGCATACATCGTCACCAGCGTCTACTGGATCAAGGGGCGGGAGTCCGTCTTCGACGCCAAGAAGACCGACCTGAAGCCGGAGGAACGACGGGCCGACGCCGAGGCCAGGGTCAACACGGAGCCCCGCGTGCGGCCCACCGCGTACCGGACGCTCGATACCGGCACGGTCGTCTCGCCGGGCGCCTGGATCGGGCCCGGAGCCGACTTCAACATGGAGCGGGTCGTCGCGATCCCCGTTGACGCACCGTTCGACCTCGTCGTGCCGCGCATGACGGTCACCTTCCTGAGAGGGGACCGAGGAAAGATCGGGTACGAGTACGGGCTGCCGATCTACTCGTAGCAACAGGAAAGGGACGCGTTCTTCGACTGCTCCGCCAAGCGCTGCGCGGACTACGTCATGCACTACGCGAGGGTGCGTCACAACAACAACGTCATCAACGTGACCCGCGGGCCCCGGTACCTCAGCTCCTACGTCGTTCTCGGCGCGACGGCAGTCCCCGTCTCGCAGATCTCCCCGCTCGATTCCGAGGGCCGCCTCTCGGCCGACACCGAGAGCTCGGGCCGGTACGGCATCGACGAGTACTGGTCACCACGCACGGAGATCCCCTTCGCCACCCTGCTGTAACCCGCCCGTTCCTAGGCCGTCCTGCGATGACTTCGGGAGAATTCCTGTGCGGGCCGTCCGCAGGGCATGCGGCAAGATGCGGACGCGGCGAGGCCGTGTCGGCCACGACTCCCGCTCCCACGGGCCGAAAGGCGATAGCGGGCCCTGGCCAGTTCCTGATCGGATCCCAGGGCTACGGCGCGTTCACGACCGGCTGCTTCAGCCGGGACGGCGCCGAAACCGCGCGCTGGGCCAGCCACGGGGCCATGCTCGTCGACAGGGACGGCAGCGTCAGAGGACCCGAGCTCGAGAACCGCCTGCCTTCGCGATCGCGCTTCCGGCGGCTCGCACCGGACAACAGTCTCGTGGACGGGCCGGCGCTGACGGGCATCTACACGTCCGCTCCCGCGATGGACTGCGAGGGAACCGCGGTGTTCTGGCGAGACGGCAAGCTGCTCGCCGTGGACACGGACCTCAGTTGCCACGAACTGTTCTCCATGGCCGACAGCCGACCAGTCATCGGTCGCGCGCTGCTGCTGAGCGAAGGGAGCGTCGTCATCTCCCTGGACAAGCAGGTCCTGGTCTTCCGCACACCGCCGGGCCCGCTGGCCGAGGGCCCCTGGCCGTGCGGGGAAGGGAACCTCCGGGGCAATCCTCTGCTGAGCTGAAACCGCCTGCGTGACGCCGGAGGAGAGCGGCCCGCTTCCTCTACCCGGCCAGTTGCCGAGCGCCCACTTGCCCCGACGGGCCAACTGCGGGGCCGCTGCTCCACGGTGTCAGAGCGTGCTGAGGTGCTGGCGTCACCGCGATGAGGGCCCGGTCGGGGTCCTCCTGGCCGACGGCCCCGTTCCGGATCCGGTGTACTTCGACACCGGCTCGGGCTCGGACGGACCGACCCGATATCCCGCAACCCTCCTCGACCTGCTGTTCGGTTCTCGACCGCGCCACCGCCACCCGGGCCGTCCACCACGGGTCACCCCGCCCCGTGGCTCACTCCAGTACCAACAGCACCGCAAGAGCGACGAGGAGGGAGTCGATCCGGTCGAGGAGGCCGCCGGAGCCGGCCAGCCACCGGCCGGCGTCCTTGGCGCGGGCACCCCGCTTGACCATCGACTCCAGCAGGTCCCCGAGCGGGCCGCCGATCGCCACGGCCACCGCCGTCTGCCACGTCAGGGAGGACAGCACGGCCAGCGTGAGGAGACCGGCCGCGGCCCCGGCCAGCGTGCCGCTCCACCGCTTGGCGGGCGACAGCGGGGAGAGCCGGGGGCCCCCGAGACGGGGACCCGCCGCGTACGCGACGATGTCGGCGATCGACACCGCCACGAACAGGACGAGGCCGAGGGCGCCGGACGGTACGAGGCCGGCCAGGGCGCCCAGCCACACGAGCCCCAACAGGCCCGCCCCCAGGCGCCGGAGTCCGTGTTCCGCGTCGCCCGAGAGCAACGGCACCCCGGCGATCGCAAGCGCCCCGGCCGCCGCCACCCGGAGCACCTCCCCGGGGGCCAGCCAGGAGGTCATGACGAGTCCGACGATCGCCGCGCCCAGCACCAGCCGGTCCACCAGCCCCAGCCGGAGCAGCCCGCCGAATTCCGCCACCGCGACCACACCGACCACGGCCGCGAGCACCGCGATCCCCGGTGGACCGAGCCAGAACGCGGCGGTCACCAGGGGCACTCCGACCGCCCACACGCACCAGCGGACCATCAGCTCACGGCGCCGGGTCGCCGCCACCGCGACGCCTCCGACCGCCAGTGCCCCGCCGAGGTACGGCACGAGACCGGCGACCGTCGTCACCGGGAGGCCCGCCCCGCACCCGACACCACTGCGGCCGGCGCGCGCAGCGCGTCCAGGGCGCTCTGGCACGCCGCCACGATCCGCGCGTTCTCCGCCGTGTCGCGGACGGCGATCCGCACCGTCCGCCCCTCGTACGCCGGGGACATCGGCGACAGGTCACGCAGGAACACGTCGTGCCGCCGGCACTCGCGCACCAGCCGCGCCGCGCTCGGCCCGTCCGGCGGCAGGGTCACGGTGAGGAAGTTCGCCACCCCCTCGTCGACCGAGGAGAACCCGTCCAACTCCTCGAGGTCGTACGCCAGACCCCGGCGCAGCACATGGGTGCGGGCCCAGCGTTCCGCGTAGTACGCGGGGTCGCGCAGCGCCGTCACGGCAGCCAGCTGGGCCGGCAGGCTCACGGGCCACGGCGGCGTCCAGCGCCGCAGCTCCCCGGCCGTCTCCGGACCGGCCACCAGGTAAGCGGCCCGCATCCCCGACAGCGCGTACATCTTCGACAGCGAGGTGCAGACCACGACCCGGGCGTCGGTCGAGGCGAGTCCGGCCAGCGAGTCCTCCGGATCGACATAGCCCAGGTACGCCTCGTCGATCCACCACCGGGTCCGCACGGGCGAGGCCTCGATCACCGCGCGCAGCGCGTCGGCCGGGGCGTGGCGGCCGGTCGGGTTGTTCGGGTTGACCACCACCACGAGGTCATACCGTCCGTCGCCGGTCGCGGCGGCGAGCCGGGCCGGGTCGAGCAGCCAGCCGTCCTCCCGGCGCAGCTGGAGCCGGTCGACCCGGCAGCCGATCACCCGCTCGGTGACATGGGCGTACTCGCCGTACCCCGGATCGAGCAGGAGCACCCGGCTCCCCGGCGTCAGCCACCGGCCGAACGCCCGGAAGATCAGATCGGACGAGCCCGCCCCGACGACCAACGACTCCACCGGCAGCCCGCGGACCCCGGCGATCTCCGCGAGCAATCCCTCCGCGCCCGTCGGCGGCGAGGTCCGGGCCGCCCACCCCGGATCCTCCGAAAGGACCGCGCGGACCCCCGGAGACGGCGGGAACCAGGCGTCCAGCACATCCGCCGCGACCACCTCGTGACGGCGGGTCAGGGTCCGGAAGTCGGTGCCGATCGCCGAGAAGAACGCCCCGCCGTGCTCACAGCCGTCCGCACGCGGCGCGAAGGGCACGTCGAGCCGCCAGTCGAGGCCCGCCCGAAGCCGCTCCAGGGTCCGTCCGTGGCGCTCCGCGACCGTCCTCGTCAGCTCGGCCACGGAGCCGCTCAAAACCTCGAACGACACCGCGCCCGACCGGACCGTGCGCCCCAACGGCCGCAGCCCGGCGGCGAGGTACATGTCGAGCAGCTCCGTGCGTCCCATCGCCACCACCCGGCGCCCGCCCCGCGCCGCGACCCAGCGCAGCGCCGCGTACATGAGGAGCGGCGCCGCCGCGGTGGACCGCCAGTGCTCCTCGACGGTCAGGACGCGGATCTCGAACGGAGCCTCCTCGGTCAGGACCGGCAGCTCCTCGCGCGTCAGGTACTTGTCGAGGGAGTAGCGGCCGACCCACGGCGGGGTGAGGCTGACGAAGCCGATCCGCGTCTCGCCGCGTGCGGCCACGAGATAGACGTTGTCGCCGTCGAGTCCGTCGCTCAGCCTCCCCGACGGATCCACCGGATGCTGGCCGAGCTCCTCCGCGTACACCCGGTGGCGAAGTTCGTGGATCCAGTCGTGATCCCCGGGCGTGGCAGTGCGCAGCTGCAGGGCATGGTCCATGCGTATGTCCTCCTGAGACGGTCCGGCGTTCGCGCCCCAGCATGGAGGAGTCCGGTATGCGGCACCTGAGTACGCGTACTCAGCCGGACAGTGGGGGAGTTGGTAGAGGTCCAGGTCAGGGCCCAGCCCATGGGCAGGCGACGACCCAGCGGCGCCGGTCGCGCCCCGGAACCGAGGCCCCGTCCGAGGTGGACAACGTTCGCTCAGCCCGTGCCGATATGGAGTGCACGGCTGAGGCTTGGAGCCCAGACGCGCTCTCGGACGCAGAACCACCGCGTCGCCCCAACGAGGTACTGCGCGCGCAGCCGGCGCGGCCGTTGACGCCCTCACCACCCCCGTCGAGTACGAGCCGTCCTCAGGGGAGCACCGCGCGGACGTGGTCAGCCGAGAGGTGCAACTCGTAGGGCAGGCAACAGTCGGAGCAGAGCGTCGCGACGAGGGTTCCGCAGGCGCACAACTGGTTCATCCCACCGCCCGGGGTCGCTCCGCAGCAGGCCGCGGACGCGTGCCGCAGCTCCAGGCCGCAGGAGTCGTCCGGGTTGATGACGATGTTGCCCCGCGGGCCCTGCGAGACCAAGGGCTTGTTGTCCACGTTCCAGCGCTGCCCGAGGCGCGGCATCACCGGCCCGGGCACCTCGGCGACGGCCAGGGGCGCACCGTACGGCTCCGTCTCGATGGCGTAGCAGCCCGACGGCACGGTCGCGGGTGACGGCCCCGGCTCATCGGCCTCCCACCATTCGTAGTAGGGAGCATCGGGAATTTCGGGCAGCCGTCTGAGTGGGCCCGTCAGCCGTATGCCACACGTCGCACACACGAACACCACCGCTTCAGCCTCTCCAGCCCCGTCAGCGATGTCAGCAGGCAAGGAGGCCTGCCTGCGCTCCGGCTCGCCGCCGCCCTGATCCTGATCTCGCTGATCGTGCATGCGCCGACCTTCACCGTTGCCGTCCGAGTTGGGTCAGGGAAACGCAGGGCTGGCTACAGGGCCCAACCGTGCTCCGGCAGCGGCCCGTACCTCTGGTGTTTCCATCAGGTCGTCGCGGAGCGCCTCGATCCGCTGCAAGGTCTGCGGGTGGTGGGGTGCCGAGGCGATGCCGAGCAGCCGTGCACGCTTCTCACAGTCCCAGAGCGACTCGGTGTACGCGTCGTCCAAGCCGGACGGGTCGATCGCGCCAAGCGCTTTCAGGTAGTCAGCGCGCTCGTACGAGTGCGGGGTGTGCCGCCAGTAGCCCCAGAGGACCGGCACGGCCTCGGCGGCTTCGGGTCCGAAGCGGGCCAGTCTCCTCGCCGTCGTGTCGGGACCGCACCAGGCGCGCGCCTTCCACTGTTCGGCGAGTTCGGCCACGAGCCCCGGTAGCGCCTCAGGCCCGGGGTGGTCGGCCAGGACGTCCGCCCCCAGCCCGGCCAGCCACTCCCGCCCGTCCACGGCCCACCCACGCGCCGCCGGCACGGCGAGGACACCGAGGCGGTCGACCACCCGCCGCAGGGAGGGCAGGGCCCGGCGGCCGTCCCCGGTACCGAGCGAGGGCACCAGCGGGATCAGCCCCTCGGCAGGCTCCCGGCCGGCCAGTGCGCGCAGTGCGTCGACCTTCGTCGCGGACTGTGTGCCGTCGGCGGCCAGAAGGGCGAGCAACTCCTCGTCGTCCAGCCCGCCCAACGACGGCCGCGGAGGAAACCGGCTGCCAGGCACCTCGATCCCGAACCGGTTCCACGGCTCGAAGGACCAGGGAAGATCCTCCTCCGCGCCGATGCGGGCACGCGCGACGTCGCCCAGGTCCTCCCACCACTCGGCCGGCCAGCCGTCCGCGACCGACTCCAGCACGCGGACCCAGTGCTCGCCCTCCCGGACGTACGCCCGAAGTCCCTCCCGGGCCTCGTCCGAGCCGGTGAGGGCGAGCTGTTCCAGCACGTTGGCGGCCCGTGAGAACTCCTCCTCGTCCCCCGCCAGCTGGTCGACGACCGGCGTGGGCGACAGCTTCAGGTCCCGGATCAGTCGTGCCTGGTAGAGGTGGCGGGTGTCGGTCTGGTAGTCCCACTTCCAGTCCCGGCGGATCCCGTCGTAAACGAACGGAGCGGCGGCCCCCGGCTCACACCGTGCGCGTTCCGCGCCCAGCCCCCGGCCACGCTGCAGCAGCCCTTCCAACGTGTCGTGGCGGGCGTAGGACAGGGAGCGGGACGTCTCGTCGTGATAGATCATCACGCCACACCCTGCCCCGCTTGGGGCCTGCTCGCCATGCAATATCGGCCCTAACCCAGCGGACGCAGTCGTCTCCACGGTTCGGCCGCGGTCAGCCCCAGAACCTCATGCTGTCGAAACCCGTGAAGTCGTACGGCCACCAGACGCCGGGGCTGGCGACCGACGTCGAGCATGCCGTGCGGCGGTACGAGCGGCACGGCCACCGGCCCGGACGGTTCTGGAGTGACCAGGCCCCTCGCGGTTGCCTCCGCCGTGACCGGGGTCACCGCGAACGCGGCCCGTATGCTGCACCCGTGGTGGGATCCGACCGTTCTCTCCACTGCATCCGCGATGTTCCGCCGTAGACGCCAGGCATCGGCGACCTGCCCGATCCGGCACCCGGCGGGCGGGGTCAGCCGGCCCAGGGCAGTCGAAGGGCCTCGATGTCCGTGTCGGCCAAGAGGGCCTCGACGAGCGGGGCGGGGCCCGCCACTTTGGTGGCCCAGAGGTCGTAGTCCGTGCAGAGGACCCAGGAGCGGTCATGGGCCCAGAGGTTGGACGGGGTCCAGTTGTCCTCCTCGGAGTGGTCGTACAACGCCTTGGCGTCCGCGAGGGCCCCGGCCCGGACGTGCACGTTGTCGAAGTCCTCAGCCCTCTGGAGCAGCGGGCTGTAGTAGGCCAGGCAGCGGGTTTCCCCACCCTGCGGACTGTGCTCGGTAAGGATGTCGACCAAGCGGTTCCAGTCGTTCCGGTCCAGGCGGCCCTCGGACGGCCCCATGATGCCGACAGGCCAGCCGCTCGGCTCGCGGAGCGAAGGGAAGGAGCGGTAGCAGGGCAACTGGCCTTCAGGCGCCACGGGGTCGCCGGTCCGTCGCGAGAGTTCCGCCCAGAGCAGCCGACGCCAACGGGGGACGGGGGGCTCGCCCACCGTGCCCCCGAACACATCCGCGGGGTCGAGTCCCGGGATGATCTCGGGCCCGCCGCCGTTCAGCAGGGCTCGTTGATACGCGACGTAGGACATGTCCGTCGGCCCGAGTTCGTGTTCGTACATGGAGTGGAGCACCCAGGCGCCGTCGGGCAGTGCCGGCGGCATGAAGCCGGTGAGCCCGTCATCGCCGGCCAGCTCCCGCAGCCAATCGGTCTCCCCGGCCGCGGCCAGCGGCCACCCGGCGGTCGCCCGAGCAGCGGATGTCTCGTTCATCCGTTCAGGATCTCACCCATATTCGAGGCGAACGCCGGGTACAGCTCCCGGCCTGCTCCACCCACATGGTGGGGGATCACTGAGCACATGCCCCACGTTCACGAGGATCTGGAGCACGCAGCCAGTCCTCCGTCCGGCAACTCTGATCGGCACGTCGGAGCCCGGCCGCCCACGTGGCGTCAGCTCAGGCCGGCGGTGTCCAGCACCTGCGACACCTCGCGCCGGACCTGCCCGCAGGCACCCGGTGTCCGCCCGTGCCTGGGTCGGCGACGAGGTCACCGACCCCGACGACCGCGCCGCCATCGCCACCGACGTCCGGGCCGGCGGCACCCTCTGGGTGCTGCGCCCGATCTACGGCGGGAACAACTTCTTCACCCGCTGGGAGACCGAGCAGCTCGCCGTCGAGGCGGCCTACGAGTGGTGGTGGGAGGCACAAGGCCGGCAGCCCAGCCTCTGACCGCTTCGGACTGACGGTGGGCCCCCGCCGGTGAGACCCCATGGCTGGACGCCCCCGGGGACCTGCTCCCCGGGGCACGTCGGCGATAGGAGGGGCGACGTGGACGCTGGCAGGGAACCGGAACCGCTCGCCGCGTGGTCCGAACGCCGGGAGCGCAGGCGCACCTCCGACCGGCAGGTCACCGGCCGCCGCCGCGCCGAACCGCTGGACCCCGACGCCCGCGGCCGCCCACTTCCTCAACGGCTGCCGTCGACACGGGTCAGCCGACCGCCCTGGCCCGCTGCCCCGACGCCGAGCGGTGACCCGTCCTGAAGCCCGTCGGCGCCGCGATCGAGAAGTTGGGCAGCGAGGCAGGCGGCCAGGGCGGCTTCGCCTTCCACGAAGACGCCGTGGAAACGGTCCCGGGCAGATGGTGGGGCTGAAAGCCCACCATTTCGTGAATACGGGCCTGCCTCGGGGCCCCATGCGCCATCGTCGTGTTCAGACAGCTCGGATACCGGGCCGCCTGAACACAGGGCGGGGCGAGGAGGGCGTTGTGGGCAGGCGCGAAACGTGGACGACGGACGAGTTCGGCGCATCGCATGCCGGCGCGGTCGGGGTACTCCTCCCCGACGGCACCGTCCCAGGGCCCGTGTACTTCGACAGCGGCTCCGGCTCGGGAGGAGAAGCGGTGGCGCAGTGGAGCGTCTACGACGGCCGCTCCACCCGCGGACCGCGCGCCGCCGCCCTGCGCGCGGTGTGTTCGTGCGGCTGGACCGGCCCCGCCCGCCGCGTGGACTGGGAGGCGATCGGCGACCAGGACCTCGTGGACGGCGGGGACGATCAAGCGGACGCGTGCGCCAGGGACTGGGACGAGCACACCGTCCAGGTCGAAGCACAGACCATCCCCTTGCCCGAATCCGTCACCACGCTCCTGGAACGGCTGGAGGAGGAGATCGACAAACTGACCAAGACCTCCCCGGTCGCGGCCGTACGCGCGGCCCGCCGGCTGGAGGTCACCGCCGAGCGGGTCGGCTACTGGGCTGCCCGCAATACCGCCAGCGAGCTGGACACCGCACAGGCCGCCACCCACCTCGGACTCGACGAGGACGCCGCACGCAACCTCATGGCCCGCTACGGACGCTGGAGCCCCTACCGCTGACTGGACCCGCCTCGGGCGAATCGCGCTTCCGTGGGCCGGCCGGGCTCGATCCCCCTCCCCGTTGTGGATCGGTCCTCCGGCGTGGCCTGCGACAGCGCTCTGCCGGCGAACAGGCCGCCGTTTCACAGACCGGAACGACGAGGGACGTCGGGCCCTGGCCTCAGGCTTTTCCCCGTGATCAACTCGATCCACATGACCTCCGCGAACGCACGAGAGCCCGTGCCCGCCCAGCCCCTCGGCCTTTCCCCCCGTCCCCGCCGAAAGGCGTGGGCCGCCGTCCTGGGCCTCCTCACCGTCGTGGGCCTGGCCGCGTCGGTGCTCGTCGGGGCGGTGGCGTGGCGGGACGTTCGGCAACTCGACGCGTACGACACGGCCCCGGCCTGCTTGTCGGGGGCCACGCAGCACAGCCGGAAGACGGTGGCCGGCAGCGCCTCACAGCTCCGGCAGCAAGGGACGTTGCCGATGCCGAGCAGGAGCAGTTCGCTCGTCTTCACCCCGGACGACGGAGGGCGGCCGTGGTACGTCACGGCTGGCGCCGGCACGGCCGGGCGCCTGCTGAAGGACCCCCGGGTCACGGTCGAGGTCTTCGACAACCGCAGCTCCCTCCTCACCACGGCCGACGGGTCCTCCGAGGCCGCCGTGGGTGGTCCCCTGGACGTGGGA
This sequence comes from Streptomyces sp. CA189, assembly GCF_056428985.1. Taxonomy (NCBI): domain Bacteria; kingdom Bacillati; phylum Actinomycetota; class Actinomycetes; order Kitasatosporales; family Streptomycetaceae; genus Streptomyces; species Streptomyces sp. CA189. The sequence goes on from NZ_JBWJVM010000014.1 coordinate 168,791, forward strand.
CGCGAGCGGGTGGGCTACAGCCTCATGCTGTTGCTCTTCGTCGCCGTGACCGCGGGCATGGCCCTGCGGGCATGGCGCCTGGGCTTCCTGGTGGGGCCCGTCTTCGGCAGGTTCACCCGGATCCTTCTGGGAACCACGGTCACGTTCCTCACGGTGCCGTTCGTCGTCGCGTTCACCCTCGGTACGGCCTCGGCGCTCACCGGCCTGTCCTGGACCCTCGCCATCGGAGCCGCTGGGACCGTCCTCCTGGCCCTGCTCGGCCCCTCCCGCCAGGACAACCCCACGAGCAGACGCCAGAAGCCCTGAAAGAGCGTTTCATCCCAGCTGGGGTCTTTGGTAACTCGGGCGTAGACGCTTGGTTCGGGTGATCCTGCGTGTGAGGATCGTGCCGCGTGCGCACCGAGGAAGCAGTTGTGCGCGTGGCCGCCCGAACGGCCAAGGAGGGGTGATGGAAATGTTCGCGGGGAGAACGGCGCGGCTGGTAGTCAGCAACGACGACGAGGTACCGCTGGATCTGGTGTTGGAGCCCTGGGGTGACGTCCATCGGATCTTGCCGAAGGAGACGTGCGTCGTTGTCACTCATGCTTCTGAGGGAGATGCTTCATGGCCCGGGACGCAGCTTGGGGACGAGCCGTTCCAGGTTGACCACCGGCGGGATTCGGTAGCGGTGTGGGCCAACGGCCGCTGCTTCCACCTCTGTGACAGGAAGGGCAACGAAATCGACCCGTACATCTACGGGGGATGCCCTGCCCAGAACTCGGCCTCCTGAAGGAGCGCTTGACCTGGTGGAGCAGTGGTTCACAGTGCTTCGCAAGTGCCCGACGAAGTGGCGTGACGCGGCACAGCATGCTCAGGCGTCGCGTCAGTTCGGGGTGGATTCGCGCGTGAGCCGTCGGCTCATGAGGTCGATCATCGGGAGGCGGACCATCGCTTCGGAGCGGGGCGGGTGGGTTTCGTAGTCGCGGGCGAGGCGGCGGTGGTTCATGAGCCAGCCGAAGGTCCGCTCGACGACGTATCGCCGAGAGATGACCTTGAAGCCCTTCTGGCCCGGGTCGCGGCGGGTGACCTCGACGTCGATGCCGAGGCGGGCGCCGTGGTCGATGGCCTTGGTCCGATAGCCGGTGTCGGCCCAGGCCTTGATGATTCGGGGGTGAGCTTTGGTGATGTGTGAGAGCAGGTGGATGCCGCCGGCGTTGTCGGAGACGCTGGCCGTGGTGACCCACACCGCGAGGAGGAGGCCGAGGGTGTCGACGCTGATGTGGCGCTTACGTCCTGCGATCTTCTTGCCCGCGTCGATGCCCTGGCCGGCGGCCGGGACGTTGGCGGACGTCCTGACGCTCTGGGCGTCGGTTCGGCGTCCCGGACTGCGGCCTCACGGACCAGTCGGCGGAGCAGGCCGTTGAGCTGGTCGAACATGCCGTCCTTCTGCCAGGCGGCGAAGTATCCGTAGACGGTTTCCCACGGTGCGAAGTCGTGGGGAAGGTAGCGCCAGGGGATCCCGGTCCGATCCACATACGAGAGCGCGTCCATGATCCGGCGCAGGTCGTGCTCGGGCGGCCGCACGATGTCCAGGCCCTTCCCTCGCCGCTCGGCCCGCCAGGTCGCCAGAATGGGCACGAGTAGTCCCCATCGGGCATCGGACAGGTCACTCGGATACGGCCGCTGGCGAGACATGTTTCGATAGTTCCGTCGGCCACCAACCAGCCACAGGGCGCAAACAGACGTGAACTGTTAGACGACTCTCTGCGTGGTCATGAAGCGGGGTGACGGCGTCACTCCCGTTGCACACCGGCCGTGGTCGTGTCTGGCACTTGGATGTCTCTTCGTGTGCGACGACACCGTGAACACGAACGCGATGGTCGAGGTGTCCCCGTACAAGCTCAGCTTCAGCTGCGGAGTTCGAGGCTCATACGGCAGGAGCCCAGTCACCGATGACGCCGGCGAGGGCGAAAAGAACGAGCATCCCAACGCTGCAGCCGTCGTGGGGGTTGCGGAGGCTGCCGTGCTGATCGTGGACACGGACGTGCTGCTTGTCGAGCGACAGCTGCGAGCCAGCCGACTGGCATGTCCGCTGTGTTCCTCGGCCCTGGCGCCGTGGGGTCATGGCCACCCCCAGGAGATCCGGGGTGGTCTGGGGGCCCGGTTGTTTCTGCGGCCGCGCCGTACGCGCTGCTCGGGCTGCAAGCTCACCAACGTGCTTCTGGCGGAGGCCCTCTGGCCGCGGCGGGTGGATGCGGGCGTGGTGATCGGGTCCGGGCTGGAGATAGCTGCCCTGGGCATGGGCCATCGCCGAATCGCCGCCCACCTGGGCTTGGCCGAAGGCACGGTCCGTGGCTGGCTGCGCGCCTTCGCCGACGGGCAGAGGCAGTACGCCGGCACTTCACGGTCGCTCTGGTCGCGCTCGCGGACGACCCGGTGATGCCGGATGCGGCGCCGTCGACGCTCGCCGATGCGGTCTCGGTGGTCGCGGCTGCCCATCGGGCGGCCGCGACGAAGTGGCCTCAGATGCTCACGGTGTCGCGGTGGGAGTTCGCTGGGCGGGCGGTAGGCGGTAGGCGGCAGGCTGCTGACCTCGCTTTCTTCGGCTAGTTGATCAACACGGGCCGCCCCTGGGCGGGATCGGAGGGTGCCGGAAGTCTTGATCGTGTCCGCCGGCGAAGCGGCGGGCTCTGTTCGAGACGCGGGGTGGGTTGCCTATGTCACCGAGTGAGGACGAGGACCGTCGCCGGGCGGAGCGGGCCCGGCAAGTGGGCCTGTTCCGCTACGGCCTGATCCCGGACCTGATCGACACGAAGCTCACGACACGCCAGCGCGGTAAGCTCGCCCGCGAAGGAGCACACCGACCCGTTCGGCCGTCAGGTGCGGGTCGCCCGCGGCACGCTGGACCGCTGGGCCCGCCACTACCACGCGGGCGGGTTTCCCACGCTGGTGCCGGCCCAGCGGCAGGCTACCCCGCGGACGCCGGTGGAGGTGCTGGACCTTGCGGCCGCGCTGAAGAAGGAGAACCCCGCCCGCGCGGATCCTGCGGATCCTGCGGACGACACAGGGCTGGTCGCCGACCGACCGGACGCTGCAGTGGCACTTCGCTGACGCTGGCCTGACCGGCGCCGGCGGCGAGAAGAGCGTGTTCGGCCGGTTCGAGGCCACCCGCGGCAACGAACTGTGGACCGGGGACGCCCTCCACGGGCCCAAAAGCGGCGGCCGCAAGACGTACTTGTTCGCGTTCATCGACGACCACAGGCGGGCGATCGTGGGCCACCGGTTCGGGTTCGCCGAGGACACCGTCCGCCTGGCCGCCGCCCTGCGGCCGGCACTGTCTGCCCGCGGAGTCCCCGAATCGATCTACGTCGACAACGGTCCGCCTTCGTGGACACCTGGCTGCTGCGAGCGTGCACGTCCCTGGCCGTCCGCCTCACCCATTCCAAGCCCGGACGGCCTCAGGGGCGAGGGAAAATCGAGCGGTTCTTCCGCACCGTCCGTGACCAGTTCCTGGTCGAGCTCGCTGAGGAACGTGTCGGCCAGATTGAGCATCTCACCGAGCTGAACAGGCTTTTCACCGCGTGAAGCCGTAAAGAATCAAGGTGCGGGTGTCGCCGGGGCATCGGGCGGGGCGACGGCGTTGAGCATCGCGGTGGCGGTCGTGAAGCGCATTCCGGCGGGCTGGACGCTGTAGCCGTGCTTTTCGAGCA
>NZ_JBWJVM010000015.1:0-169720 GCF_056428985.1 Streptomyces sp. CA189
CCTCGCCGCTCGGCCGGGGCACCCGAGTACGTCCAGTACGCGGGGGCCCCGGCAGCGCGGCGAGGCACGGCACCGGACGACGCGGGCCTGACCGGCAAGATCCGAAAGAGACGACCTAAGCCGGAGGGCGCAGCTCACCCGTCCGCGCCACGCGGGCGTACCAGCGCGCGCTCGATTTGGGTGTGCGCTTCAGGGTCTCGTAGTCGACGTGGATCGCACCGAACCGCTTGGCGTACCCGTACGACCACTCGAAGTTGTCGAGCAGCGACCAGAGGAAGTAGCCGCGCACGTCCGCCCCGTCGGCGATCGCCCGGTGCACGGCGTCGAGGTGGGCGTGGATGTAGGCGGCGCGGTGCGGATCGTGCACCGTGCCGTCCGGACCGACCTCGTCCTCGTACGCCGCGCCGTTCTCGCTGACCACGAGCGGCAGCCCGGGGTACCGGGCGGCGGTCCGGGTCAGCAGGTCGTACAGGGCGCTCGCGTCGACCGGCCAGCCCATGGCCGTCCGCTCACCCGGCGCCCGGTGGAACGCCACGCCCTCCGCGCCGGGCCACGGCGAGTGCTCGCTGTTGCCGTGCCCGTCGTCCTGCGGCACTCCCTCGCCCTCCACCGCCTGCGAGACGACCGTCGGGGTGTAGTAGTTCACGGCGAGCAGGTCCAGGGGCTGGTGGACCGTCGCGGTGTCGCCGTCCCGGACGAAGGACCAGTCGGTCAGGCGCGCGGTGTCCGCGAGCAGGTCCTCGGGGTAGGCGCCCTCCAGCATCGGGCCCAGCCAGATCCGGTTCCCGACGGCGTCGATGCGCCGGGCCGCCTCCCGGTCCTCGGCCGAGCGGGTCAGCGGGCGCACCTCGTGGAGGTTGAGGGAGACCGCGACCTGCCCGTCCCCGGGCAGCGCCGCCCGCAGGGCCTGTACGGCGAGGCCGTGCCCGAGGTTGAGGTGGTGGGCCGCGCGCAGGGCGGCGACCGGGTCGGTCCGGCCCGGGGCGTGCACGCCGGAGGCGTAGCCGAGGAACGCGCTGCACCAGGGTTCGTTGAGGGTGATCCAGTGCTTCACCCGGTCTCCGAGGGCGTCGGCCACCAGGCCCGCGTACGTGGCGAAGCGCTCGGCGGTGGAGCGCTCCGGCCAGCCCCCCGCGTCCTCCAGGTCCTGGGGGAGGTCCCAGTGGTAGAGGGTGAGGGCGGGGGTGACGTCGGCGGCGAGCAGCTCGTCGACCAGCTTGCGGTAGAAGTCGAGGCCCTTCTGCACGGCCGGTCCCCGGCCGGTCGGCTGGACGCGGGACCAGGAGACGGAGAACCGGTAGGCCCCCAGGCCGAGTTCGGACATCAGCCGAACGTCCTCGGGGAAGCGGTGGTAGTGGTCCACCGCCACGTCGCCGGTATGGCCTTCGAAGACCTTGCCCGGGGTGTGCGCGAAGGTGTCCCAGATGGACGGGGTCCGCCCGTCCTCGTGGGCGGCCCCCTCGATCTGGTACGCGGCGGTGGCCGTGCCCCACAGGAAGCCGGACGGGAAAGAGCGGACGGCGGTGAGTGGCCGGGTCTCGGACGCGGTCATAGGAGAGCGCTCCCAACGCAGGTGTGGATGAAGTGGTGCCGGATGACGAGTCAGTTCTTGACGGCGCCGGCGGTGATGCCGCCCACGATGTGCTTGCCGAGCACGGCGAAGACCAAGAGCAGCGGCAGCGTGGATATGAGCGCGCCGGTCAGCACGACGGCCTGGTCGACCGTGTGGTTGCCCGCGCCGAGGCCGGCCAGGGCGACCTGGAGGGTCGGATTCCCGTCCGGGGTCAGCGCGATGAACGGCCAGAAGAAGTCGTTCCAGGCCTGGACGAAGACGAGCATCCCGAGGACCGCCATGGCGGGCCGGGCCACCGGGAAGACCACGTGCCAGATGATGCGCAGGCTGTGCGCACCGTCCATCCTGGCCGCCTCCACCAGCTCCACCGGCAACGCCTCGATGAGGTACTGGCGCATGAAGAAGACGCCGAAGGCGGCGACCAGCGAGGGCAGGACGACCGACTGGAGCTGATCGACCCAGCCGAGATCGGTGATGATCTGATAGAGCGGGATCACGCTGAGCTGCGGCGGAATCGTCATGGTCGCCACCACCAGTGCCAGCAGGGCGCCCCGCCCCTTGAAGGGCAGCTTGGCGAAGGCGAAGCCGGCCAGGGTGGAGAACAAGACGGTGGACAGGGCCACGAGCCCGGCTACGACGGTCGTGTTGACCAGTGCTTCGCCCATGTCGACCTGGTTCCAGGCGAAGGCGAGGTTGTCGAAGAGCCGGGGGCCGGGCAGGAGCGGGGCCGGGGCCTCGACCACGCGCTCGCCCGTGTGGGAGGCGGCTACGAGGTTCCAGTACAGGGGGAAGAGGGAGACGAGGGCGGCCAGGCCGAGGAGGACGTACGTCAGCGGTCCCGCGTGGTGCTGACGGCCTGCCGACTGGCGCAGCAGCCTGGGGCGCGGCGCCGGGGTGGTGGGCGCGTCCCCGGGCGTGGTCGTGGCGGTGGGAACAGGCGTGGGTGTGGGCGTGGGCGTGTCGACCGTGCGGGCCATGAGCTCAGCTCCCCGACTTCTTGCGCTGGTGGTTCGAGCGGGTGATCAGCGTCCGGACGACGCCGATGAGCAGGAGGAGCAGCAGCATGACCCACGCGATGGCGGAGGCCTGGCCCAGCGCGCCGGTCACCCAGCCCTTCTCGTACATGAGCAGGCTCAGCGTCTGGAACTGGTTCCCGCTGCCCCCGCTGATGCCGACGCTGCCGCCGTAGAGCATCGGCTCGCCGAAGAGCTGGGTGGCACCGATGGTGGAGACGACGACCGTGAAGAGGATCGTCGGCCGGATGGAGGGGATGGTGACGCTGAGGAACTGGCGCAGGCGCGAGGCCCCGTCCAGCGCGGCGGCCTCGTAGAGGTCCTGCGGTACGGACTGCATCGCCGCGAGGTAGATGAGCGCGTTGTAGCCCGTCCACCGCCAGATCACGATCGTCGAAATCGCGATCTGCGCGGGCCACTTGGAGGACTCCCAGGCGACCGGGTCGAAGCCGGCCCAGCCCAGGGCCGTGTTGATCAGCCCGTAGTCGGTGTTGAAGAGCTGGGCGAAGACGAGCGTCGCCGCCGCGATCGAGGTGGCGTACGGGGCGAGGACCGCGACGCGGAAGAAACCCCGGCCGCGGAGCCGGTAGTTGAGCAGGTGCGCGAGGCCGAGGGCCATCAGCAGCTGGGGAACGGTGGAGATCACGCCGATGGTGAAGGTGTTGGCCAGCGCGTTCCAGAAGAACTCGCTGGTCGCCAGGGAACCGTAGTTCTCCAGCCCTTTCCACTGCGTGCTGCCGCCGAGTTCGACCCGGTGGAGCGAGAGCCAGCCGGTGTAGATCAGGGGGAAGAGCCCGAAGGCCGCGAAGGTGAGGAAGAAGGGGGCGACGAAGACGTAGGGGACCGCCTTCAGATCCAGGCGGTAGAGCGTGCTGCGCAGGCCGGCGGGCGGCGGGGAGCCGCCACTCGTCGCCCGTACGGAGGTGGCCACGGGGGCGTCCTTCCGGGTGGGTGCGTACGGGAGGTGCGTACGGGAGGGTGGGTACGGCTGGCTGGGTACGGGAGGTGTGGCCGGCGGCGGCCCGCCGCCCGCAGGCGGCGCGACGGGGCGCGCGCGGCTCCCGCTACTGATCGATCTTGTCGTCGACCAGCTTCTTGACGTTCTCCCAGGCCTCCGCCGGGTCGGTGCCGCGCTGCTCGATGTCGAGGATGCCGTTGTCGGTGAGGAACGTCTTCACCTGGCCGTCCCAGCGGCTGATGGGGGCGGGCGTGATGCCGGCCGCGGCCTCCGAGTAGATCCTGCCGACCGGGGTGTCACCGAAGTACGGCAACGTGGCGTTCTGGACGGCCGTGGAGGTGAGCGTGTCCTTGGTGGAGGGGATGTTGCCGTTCACGCCGAAGACCTTGGCGTGCTGCGCCGGTGCGGTGAGCCAGGCGGCGAGCTCGGCCGCCTCCTTGGCGTGCTTGCCCGACTTCGGCACGGCGAGGAACGAGCCGCCCCAGTTGCCGGCCACGGGCGGCGCGGCGATGTCCCACTTCCCCTGGTTCTCCGGGCCCGCCTGGTCCTTGATGATGCCCGTCATCCAGCTGGGGCAGGCGACGGTGGCGAACTTCGCATTCTTGAAAGCCGCGTTCCAGGTGCCCTTCTCGTCGAACTGGCGCAGCTTGCCCGTCAGTTCGCCATTAGCCGCCGCCACTGCGGTGTCCCACGCCTTCTTCACGCCGGGGCTGTTCTCGTAGTCCAGCTCGCCCTTGGTGCTGGCGTACTGCACGGGCTGGCTGGAGATCACCGCGTTGAACAGGCCGCTGGCGGAGTCGTGGAAGGAGGTTCCGGCCGGGGCGCTCTTCTTGTACGTCTCACCGGCCTGGATGAACTTCGCCCAGTCGCCCGCCCAGAGCTTGGCGACCTCGGTGCGATCGGTCGGGAGCTTGGCCTGGGCGAAGAGGTCCTTGTTGTAGCAGATGGCCATCGGGCCGATGTCCGTGCCGAGGCCGATCACCTTGCCATCGCCCGTGGTGGCCTGCTTGACCTTCCAGTCGAGGAACGCGCCGAGGTCCGCACCGCCCGTCTTGCCCAAGTCCGTCCACTTGTCCGCCATGGCCGGACCGGTCGCCTCCGCGATGTAGCCCACCTCCAGGGCCTGGATGTCCGCGAGACCGCTGTCGCGGGAGAGGCGCAGCTTGAGGGTGTCCCAGTACTTCTGGCCGTCGGCGACGTTCGACTCTTCGATCTTGATGTTGGGGTGGGCCTTCTCGTACTCGGCGTACAGCTTGGCCCCGGTGGCGTTGTCGTAGCCGAAGGAGCCGAAGGTTCCGATCCGCAGGGTGATCTGCTCGCCGCCGGCCGCGCCGTCGCCCTTGCCCTTGCCGTTGTCGCCGTTGCTGCCGCAGCCGGTGAGCAGGGCCGTACCGGTCGCCACGACGGCGATCGCGGCGACCGCGTTGATCGCGGTGCGGCGTCCGCGTCCGTGTCTGCTGCTGGAAGTGCGCATGCCACTCTCCTCGTCCAAGGTGGTGCTCGTTGTGCGCCAGGGGGTCCGGCGGGCTGTTCGCGGCTCGGCGAGGGCCCTGCCCGGACCTGATGTGAAGGCCGTTCTCGCATCGCAGAGTGGGAGCGCTCCCACGTCGTTGCCGGAAGGTTGCTGCTTGGCGGGTGCGGGTGTCAAGACGTGAACGCGATTTCGTGACGCGAAGGTGTTCGGCGCCGCTCGCGCCCCGCTTCCCGGCGCGGCCCGGTCGGGTTGTGAACGCGGTCGTGGCATCGAGGCGAGATCATGAGTAGTGTGGGAGCGCTCCCATCCGGTCTTCGGTACGTCGGACCGGCGTAACGTGTTCCGCGTGAGAATGGGGGCGGGATCCGCTTCTTACCTGATCAGCCGCGACCGGCCCGGCACGCACCGGCCCGGAGCGCGAGAGCGCACGAGGGGAGTTCGAGAATCGTGAGCGGACGGCAGAACGGCAGACCCACCCTGGAAGAGGTCGCGGCCCTGGCCGGTGTCGGCCGGGGCACGGTCTCCCGGGTGATCAACGGCTCGCCGCGGGTGAGCGAGCAGGCAAGGGACGCCGTCGCCCGTGCCGTCGCCGAGCTGGGGTACGTACCCAATCAGGCGGCCAGAGCGCTGGCCGGGAGCCGGACCGACGCGGTCGCCCTCGTCATCCCGGAGACCGAGGCCAGGCTGTTCTCGGAGCCGTACTTCCTCGACCTGATCCGCGGGGTCAGTGCCGAACTGTCCGAATCCGACAAGCAGTTGCTGCTCACCCTGGTGCGCACCGAGGCCGAGCGGCGGCGGTTCGAGCACTACCTGGCCGCCCAGCGGGTCGACGGCGTACTGCTGGCGTCCGTCCACGGCGACGACCCGCTGCCGGACCGGATCGCACGGATGGGGCTGCCGGTCGTCATGAACGGGCGGCGCACCGAGGCCGAACCCGTCGCCTACGTGGACTCCGACAACATCGGCGCGGGACGGGCGGCCGTCGCCCACCTGGTGGGGCGGGGCCGGAGCAGGATCGCGACCATCAGCGGGCCGCTCGACATGTACGTGGCCCGGGCGCGTCTGGGCGGCTACCGCGCGGGGCTCGCGGAGGCCGGGTTCCGGCCGGACGAGTCGCTGGTGGCGACCGCGGACTTCACCGAGGAGGGCGGCCGGCTGGCGATGCGCGAGCTCCTGGAGCGCGCCCCCGGCCTGGACGCGGTCTTCGCCGCCTCCGACGTGATGGCGGCCGGCGCGCGCGGGGTGCTGCGCGAGGCCGGACGGCGGATCCCCGAGGACGTGGCCCTCGTCGGGGTCGACGACTCCGCGGTGGCCCGCCTGATGGACCCGCCCCTGACGAGCGTGCGCCAGCCGATCGAGGAGATGGGCCGCACGATGACCCGGCTGCTGCTCCAGAAGATCGCGGAGGCGTCCGGAGCGGGATCCGCGCGGGCGGAGGAAAAGGTCGAGGAGCCGCGCAGGGTCCTCCCGACGGAACTGATCGTGCGGGATTCCTCCTGAGGCCGAAGCCGCCCGCGGCCGATTCCCCCGAGGCCGATTCCCGCTGAGCGCGCCGCGGCCGGGTCCGTACGGAAACCAGAGGTTTCCGTACGGCCCCGGCCCATGGGGCGGGGTGGCCGGCTCACCGGCGGTGCGTCACAGCGCCGGGTGGGCGTTCTTCAGGAGCTCCTGGAACTGGGCCGAGAACCACTGGCCCGACAGCGGCGCGTTCGGGAGGGACCCCGACATGCTGTTGCCGTTGCGCGCGTTGCCGGTGTACGTCGGGTCGCACATCCGGTCGAAGCCCTTGCCCTCGTCGTTCGGGATCTCCTTGCTCGCCCCGTCCGACTCGCCCGGCGGCTTGATCCACACGTAGGCGTCGATGCCCGCAGCCGGAGCGGCCTGCGGTCGTTCGCCGAGGCCGGCACCCGACTGGTTGCACCAGTTGCCGAGATGGATGCGCCGGTCGTAGCGGCCGCCGTTGACGTAGGTGTCCACGCTCGTCGACGCGCCGGGTCCGGTCGGCCGCGCCGTGCCGCCCCAGCCGTTGCGGGAGGTGTCGATCAGCATGCCGAGGTTGGCGTCGAAGCCCAGGGAGACCAGCTTGCTCCGCATGGCCTGGGCGTACGAGAGCTCGTCCGTGTACCGGTTCCAGTCGACCCACTTCGACTGGCGTACGGAGGTGCCGTTGACGGAGTCCTCGATCTTGAAGTAATCCTCCTTCAGGGCGCTGTAGTTGGCCGTGTTCACGATGAAGCCGTGCACCTTGGAGGGCGTGGAACCCTCGGCCGTCGCCGCCTGCCTGAACATGTCCGCGGAGGCGCCGAAGTTGTCGTCCCAGCCGAGCCAGCCGTGGTGGCCCGCGTCCACGTAGTTGTAGACGTTGGCGATCGAGCCCAGCTTGTTCAGCGCGTAGCCGACGCCCTTGACGTAGTTGCCGTTGGCCTTCATCACGTCGCAGTTGGCCGTGGCCGTCGGGCGTCCCGAGACGTTGGTGACCAGGTTGGGCAGCGAGTCGATCTCGACGGTGGTGACGATCCGCAGCCCCGCGTACTTGGTGTCGGCGAGGATGGCGGCGATCGGGTCGATGTACTGCGTCTTGTACCTGTCGATCTCGGTCGGGCCCAGTTCGCCGTTGGAGGCGAGCGCGGCGCAGTCCCGGCCGGGCAGGTTGTAGATCACGAGCTGGACGACGAGCTCGCCGCTGCCCTTCTGCGCCAGCGCCGCGTCCAGGTGGGCGCGCAGCCCCATCGAGCCGCCCGTACCGGCGATGGCGGCGGTGCGGTCCAGCCAGACACCGGTGGGCTGGTTCGACACCTTGGTGCCGCCGGGCTCGGCGGCGGCCTTGGCGGACCACTCGGGGTTCACGTACACCTTGGCGCCGGCGTACGGGTTGTCGGCCTTGCCGCCCGACGGCGGCGGGGTGGTGGGCGGTGTCGTCGGGGGAGTGGTCGGCGGCTGGGTCGGGTCGGTCGCGCCGTTGCAGGCGACGCCGTTGAGCTTGAACGTCGCGGGCACGGCGTTCGTGCCGCCGTGCGCACCGTTGAACCCGAAGGAGGTCGAACCGCCCGTGGCCAGATTCCCGTTGTACGAGAGGCTCTTGGCGGTCACGGCCGCCCCGGACTGGCTGATCGTGGCGTTCCAGCCCTGGGTGACCTGCTGACCGTTCGCGTAGGACCACTCCAGGGTCCAGGAGGCGACCGGGTCACCGGTGTTGGTGACGATCACGTTGGCGCCGAATCCGGTGTTCCACTGGTTCGTGATCTGGTACTCGACCTTGCAGCCCGCGGTGGCGGCGCCCGCCGAGGTGCCGAACACGGTGGCGGTCGCGCCGGCGGCGGTGACGAGGCTGAGGGCCGCCAGCAGGGCGGTGCGCCTGGTCGTACGGGAAGTGGTACGGGGAGCGGAACGGGGAGTCGTACGCAGTTCTGTGCGGCTCATCTTCGTGGATTTCCTTTCAGTTCAGGGCGCGCAGGTGGTCGCGCAACCCGGTGCCGAATGCGGTGGGGGTGCCGTCGTACGAGGTGATCAGGGCCGGACCGGAAGTGCAGTTCCAGGTGTTCCAGGTCCAGCCGAGGTACGAGAGGGAGCGGTCGTCGAACCACTTCATGACGCGGTCGATGAACGCGTGTGCGCAGGTGTTCTCGCCGATCTCGCCCGCCACGAGGGGGACCCGGGCGGCGACCGGGTCGAGAGTGGCGTCCCAACACGACTCGCTGGAACAGGTGTTGAAGTTGTAGACGTGCCAGGCCGCGGCCAGATTGCCGGTCGGGTCGGTGGGGGAGTGGGCGAGCCACTGGCTCAGGTCGTTGGAGTAGGCGATGCCGGGGACCAGTACGAGATTGCGGGCGCCGGTCGCGCGGACGGCGTCCACCAGGTCCTGCATGCCGGCGACCTCGTAGCCGATGCCCGGACAGGTCCCGCCGTCGCGCCAGCAGGTCCACGCCTGGGCGGTGGTGGAGGTGGCCCGGTCCGGATAGGGCTCGTTGAACAGGTCGAAGACGACCCGCCGGTCGCTCTTGAAGGTGTCTGCCACCGAGGTCCAGAACGCCGGGGTGTACTGGGCGTCCGGCATCGGCTTCTGGCAGGAGGCGTGGACGTCGGCACACCCGGAGGAGTTTCCGGTGTACTGGCCGTACGTCCAGTGCAGTTCGACGACCGGGGTCATGCCGTGCGCGAGGACCCGGCCGACCAGGCCCTTGACGGCGTTGACGTAATTCACGCCCCGGTACTCGGGCTTGATGTTGTCGAGGCCGAGCCAGCACTCCTCGTTGAGGGGAATGCGGACGGTGTTGGCCTTCCAGTCGGCTATGGCGCGCACCGAGGCGTCGTCGACGGGACCGTCGAAGATGCCGTGGCCCTGGACGCACATGTACTCGGCCCCGGAGCGGTTGACGCCGAGGAGGCGGCGGGTGGCACCGTTCCGGTCGGTGAGGCGGTTGCCGGTGACGCTCAGTTCGGGCGCCCCGGAGGTCGGGTCGGTGGGTGTGGGTGTCGGGCCCGTGGGCGTGGGCGTGGGTGTGGGGACGGTCGGAGTCGGAGTGGGAGTCGGAGTGGGTCCGGGTCCGGAGTCAGTGGTGCAGGCGGCTCCGTTGAGCGTGAAGGTGCTGGGCGCCGTATTGGCGCCCGACCACGAGGCGATGAAACCGGTCGTCAGGCTCGCGCCGGTGCCGAGCGCGGCGTTCCAGCTCTCGTTCACGGCGGTGACGGCCGATCCGGCCTGGGACCACTTGGCGCCCCAGCCCTGACCGACGGTCTGACCGGCCGGGAAGTCGAAGCCGAGGCTCCAGCCGTTCAGCGCGGAGCTGTTGTTGGTGACGGTGACCGAACCCTGGAATCCGCCGGCCCATTGGCCGGCGACCGAGTACGCCACCGTGCAGGAGGGGGAGGCCGCGGCTCCTGCGGCCGTACCCATGACGGCGAGCGCACAGCTCGCCATCGCGAGTGCTGCCGTTGTGAGCAGCACGGACGTACGTGGGGGGTGTCGCATGAGCGAGTCCTTGCAGCGAGGGCACGCTTCTGACGGCGCGCCGACTGACGGAGTCGCTCCCACTGGTTGGGGCCAGACCGTAGCTGCAACTGACTCCAAGCAAAAGAGGAGTTGACGAAATTGCCGTGGGAACGGCTTCGACTCTTCACGGACCTTGACGGCGTTCAGTCCCGTCTGCACAGTGGGAGCGCTCCCACTGGTTCATAGCTTGCGCCCGTCCGCCCTGTACGCCTTCATCACCGAGCCGAGAGGAGGCCCGTCCCCATGCCGGTCTAGGGCCTGTCGTCAACATCCCGTCGTCGCCCGAAGGGCGGCCACACGGCGTCTGGTGCGTGGCAGACGGGAGTTTGACGACAGGCCCTAGGGCCTCTTTCGGATCTTGCCTGGCCCCGTCAGCCCACTCGGGGCGCTTCGAGGCGGGCGACGAGTTCCTCGACGAACGTCTCCAGGTGGGGCGCGCGCGGGCCGGTCCGCGTCGCGCAGAACCAGGTCCGGGTCAGCGGCTTCGCGCCGATGCGGACCAGGGCGAGGCCGTGCGAGGTGACGTACGGGGCGGCGACCCAGTTCGGCAGTACCGTCACGCCTTGCCCGCCCGCCACCATCTCGACCACCAGGTCGGTCACCACCGGCATGGTGGTGATGCGGGCGGGCCGGGCGCCGGGCGGGATCGGCAGCGGCATCGACGGGATGCGCTTCTGATCGTAGAAGTCGTAGAGGACCAGGTCCGCGCCGTCGAAGTCGCGGGCGGTCAGGTGCGCGCGGGAGGCCCACGGGTGTCCGGCGGGCACCACCGCCATCATCTCGTCGTCGAACAGCCTGGTCAGGGACACCCGGTCCATCTGCAGGTCCGGCTTGGTCACCAGCGCCACGTCGACCAGGTCGGCCAGCAGCGCCGGGATCGGCGCGTCGTCGGCGACCGTCTCGATCCGTACGTCGATGTCCGGCTCCCGCTCGCGGAAAGCGCGCAGGACCGGCGGCAGCCAGGGGAAGGTGGTGCTGCACTGCGCGGTGAACCGGACGCGCCGATCGCGCCCGTCGCGCAGCTCGCGCAAGTCGCGGGAGGCCGATTCGAGTTCGCCGAGGACGTGGTGGGCGGCGACCAGCAGTCGGCGGCCCGCGGCGTTGGGGATCAGGCGGCGGCCCTTGCGGTCGAAGAGGGGCATGCCGAGCCGGGCCTCCAGGCGGGTCAGCCGCTGGCTGAGGGCGGGCTGGCTGACGTAGAGCCGCGCGGCGGCCGCGGTCAGGGAGCCGGCCTCCGCGGTGGCGTCGAGGAGTTCCAGGTCACGCAGATCCACATCCATAACCCTGGATTATCACACGCTCCAATTTCGGTCGTGGTGTTATGGGTTGCGGGCTCATAGCTTTCTGGTGTCGGCCGGTGGGACTCCCCGGCCGCCCTCCCCGAAAAAAGGCAAGAGCCAACATGACCGTCACCCGTACCGACACGACCACGACCGCGGCCACGACCACGGCCACGAGCACGGCCATCGTCACCGGATCCTCCAGCGGCATGGGTCTGGACATCGCCCGCGCCTTCCTGGCGGCCGGCTCGAACGTCGTCCTCAACGGACGCGACCCCGACCGCCTCGCCAAGGCCGCGGCCGGCCTCGGGCATCCCGAACGCACCGCCTGCGTCGCGGGCAGCACCGCCGCTCCGGAGACCGGCGAAGCGCTCGTCCGTACGGCGCTGGAGCGTTTCGGCCGGATCGACGTCCTGGTCAACAACGCCGGCACCTTCGAGCCGAAGCCCTTCACGGAGGTGACGGAAGAGGAGCTCGACGGCTACCTGACGGGGAACCTCAAGGGCACCTACCTCACCACGCAGGCGGTCGTGCGGGCCCTGCGCACCCAGGGCGAGGGCGGCAGCATCGTCAACATCGGCACCGTCCTGGTGGACCACGCGCTGGCAGGCTTCCCCGCGACCGCGCCCGTGGTGAGCAAGGCCGGTGTGCACGCGCTGACGACGAGCCTCGCGGCCGAGCTCGCGGTCGACGGGATCAGCGTCAACCTGGTCGCGCCGGGCATCATCCGCACCCCCCTGCACGCGGGCGCCGACGTGGACTCCTACGGCGGTCTCGCCCTGCAGGACCGGGTCGGCGAGGTCGCAGAGATCTCCGACGCCGTGCTCTACCTCGCGGGCGCCGGGTTCGTGACCGGCCACGCCCTGCGCGTGGACGGCGGCCACGTAACCGGCCGTCGCATCTGACGTTCCTGCTCCCTGCTCCCTGCTCCCTGCTCTTGCCCGTCCCCACCACGAGAAGAGGAATCCCCGTGCCGTACGTCAACGTCAAGATCACCCGCGAAGGCGCCACCGCGTCGCAGAAAGCCGAGCTTATCGCAGGCATCACCGACCTGCTGGTCAAGGTCCTGGACAAGGACCCGGCGACCACGTTCGTCCTCATCGACGAGGTCGCCCTCGAGGACTGGGGTGTGGGCGGCGTCCCGACGGACGAGTACCGCCGCCGCAACCGTCCCCGCGACTGACCCTCGGTTCAGGCCGTGCGCAGGTCCGCCGCGCACAGGTCCGGGCCGATGAAGGGCAGTAGCCGCACCGTGGTTCCGCCGGCCTCCAGCAGTCCGTCCAGGACGCCTTGGTGGACTGCGCACACGACCTCGGGCCGGGTCCGGGCCAGTTCCCGGTACGGGCACTCGTGCAGCAGTACCCGCCGGGTGTCGGGGTCGGGCCCCGGTGCGTCCCGGGGGGCGAAGCCCATCCGGGCGGCCGCGGCGAACACCTGCTCCGCCGCCGGTCCGCTCCCGGCCAGCCGGCGCCCCCAACCGAGGCCGGCTTCGCGGGAGGCGCCCGGGCCGCCCCCGACGGCCTCGACCAGGGCCTGGGCGAGCTCCCGGAAGGGGGTGTCGGACGGGTCCTCCCGGGGATCGGGCCGGGCTGCCGCGTACCGCAGTCGGGGGCGGCCCCGGCCCGGCCCGGCCGAGGCGGTGGCCGTGACCAGGCCCGCCTCGGCCAGAGCGGCCAGATGGTGGCGGACGGTGGCGACCGAGAGCCCCGTGGCGGCGGTCAGGTCGTCCACGCCCAGCAGGCCGTCCGCCTCCCGCAGCAGGGTCATCAGCCGTCGGCGGGACGGTACGGCCAAGGCCTGGTGGACGCGCTGGGCATCCACATCACGGGGCATTTCGGTCATGGCCCAAATGTAATCGATGCCCATCGGGTAAAAGGGAGGGAAGCCCCGACCGCCGTCGCCCAGGCCCTCCGCGGTCGTCCGGAATGCCGTACGGCCCGTACGTCCCCAGGCCCGGCCGGGGCCGGATTTCGCGGACTGTTATCGTCCGATCATGCCCGAGCTGATCACGCCCACCCCCCGTCTGTACGCCTCCTGGCTCGCCGCGCAGGAGGAGTGGGGGCCCGACGCCCACATGGACGGAGCGGGACTCGGTTCCGACGACGACGTGGACACGCCGGAGGGCTTCGCCGCCTGGACGGAGCGGCTGCGCCGGTACGGGGACCGCTCGGTGCCGCTCGAGCACGGGCGCGTCCACGCCACGTACTGGTGGATCGCCGAGGGGGACGAGTACCTGGGCGCCATCGACCTGAGGCACTACCTGAACGGATTCCTGCTCGATGCGGGAGGCCACATCGGCTACAGCGTGCGCCCCTCGGCCCGCCGCCTCGGCCTGGCCACCTGGGCGCTGGGCGAGGTCAAGCACGAGGCCCGGCTGCTGGGGATGGACCGGGTGCTGTTGACCTGCGACCCCGGCAACCAGGCCTCGATCCGGACGATCGAGGGCAACGGCGGCGTACTGGAAGACGTCCGCGAGACCCTGATCGGCCCGAAGCGGCGCTACTGGATCGACCTCTAGCGGGCGTCCGATCGATCATGTGATGACCGCGCGCCCACTTGTTAGGAGCGTCCGCCAGTAGGTCTTGGACATGGCGAGGCCGGCGGGATCCTCAGGCTCTGGGGGAGCCTGCAGCCCCGCGGGCGCGGGCGATGAGCCCGGCGGCGATCACCGACGCGAGCTCGTCGAGCAGGGTTTCGTCCACCGGTAGGTGGAAGGCGAACAGGGCGAGGAACAGCGGGCCGCCCAGCAGCAGATGAGCCACCGTCGGCTCCTGCGGCCCCGGCAGTTCCCCCCGCTTCTCGGCGCGCTCCAGTATCACCGTGAGGTCGCGCCGCTCCTGGACGATGAAGGTGTCCTGGAAGCGGGCGACCAGCGAGGGGTCGCGGGACATCTCGACCATGAGCGCGGGAGCCAGCATCCGGGCCGCGGGCGTCGAGAGGCGCTCAAGGATGAGGCCCGCCATCGCGCGGACATCGCCGCGCAGGGAGCCGGTGTCCGGCGGCGGCTCGATGTCCATGCCGTGCACGGCCGAGGCGAAGAGCAGCTCCGCCTTGGAGCCGAACCTGCGGTAGATGGCCGCCTTGCCCACACCTGCACGGGCGGCGAGCGCGTCCATGGTCACCCCGGCGTAGCCGGCCTCCGCGAGTAGTTCGCGCGCGGCTCGGAGCGCGGCGCTGTCGATCTGACTGTCCCTGGGGCGCCCCAGTCGCGGGTTCGGGTTCGGGTTCGGCATGACGCAAGTTTACGATACCCAAGTTCCGGAACTCGGGTATCGTAACTGTGGCCGGACGCCCTCCCGGTGCCCGCATACACCGCCACGTGGGACGAGAGAACACTTCGCCGAGTGCATTCGGAGCGGTCGAGCGCGGATCTCATCGAGGGAAGGAACGAGAGGCGACCTCATGCGCAGTCACAGGACAGATCCGAAGATGGCGAGTTGTGACAGCTGGCTGCCGCAGTACCAGTGGCGCACCCACCACGGCCGGAGCGTGCCGGCCGAACCCGGGGTGGTCGCGCGGGCGGTGCGCGAGGTGCAGCCCGCGGAGATGTACGCACTCAGGCCGCTGGTCTTCGTGCGCAGCATTCCGGCCCGCCTCACGTCCCCCGACAAGGAGCGGTACCTGCACCGCGACGCGCCCGTCGTCGACGGGCTGTACAAGGGGGTGGGCGCCTTCCGGCTCCAGGACGACCCGGGCGGGGACCTCGTCGTCGGCTTCGTGGGACAACCCTGGTCCCTGCGACAGAAGTGGCTCACGCTGACGCCCGACGCGTACCTGGAATTCGACGAGCCGGGGCACATCAAGGGACTGATGGCCTTCTCGGTCGCGCGCCAGGGCACCGGGACACACCTGCACACCGAAACCAGGGTCTACGGGACCGACCAGGCGTCCGCGCGCCGGTTCCGCCCCTACTGGCTGCTGATCGAACCCTTCAGCAGCCTGATCCGCCACGACTGGCTGGCCGCGTCGGCCCGCAGGGCGGGGAGCCGACCGTGGCAATGAGGCAGAGATCTGCTGCTGCGGTCATCGTTCGGCTTCGACATCCACCGGAAGCACTATGGCGATGGCTTCAGGCTCACCTCAGGTGCGCCGCTGGAAGTGATCGCCGGGGAGTCCGCTGGTGGGGCGTACTTCCTGTGCGCTGAGCAGAACGGCTGCCGGCCGGTGGTGTACGCGAGTTCCGAAGGGGAGGGCGGGCTGCTCGCCGATGACCTGGCGGGCATTGGAGATCATCATCGGGCTGGAGTGGCGGGACTGCCTCTCCTCCTCGGGCGGTGGCGATGTGGAGGTCATGCAGATCTCCGCTCAACACCTTGAACGGTCCCGTGACAAGCACAACCCGGACATCGACAACGAAGCTGCCCAGGTGGCCGCGGCACTGTCGCTACGCGTCGTCCCTGTCGCTGACCTCGTCATCCGGTTGCACGCAGCCGCCTCGAAGACCGAACCGGACTATGCCGTGATCGACGACGACGGGCAGGCGTTCGACCAACCGTTCGGCGAGCACGTTGAACCTCGCCACGGTGGCTGGCGCTGAACCCGACCGGCCGCTGACCCTAGTCGCATCGACACCGGCATCTCGGCCGGCATCTGACAATGCGTCGGGCAGACTCTCCTACGTGTCTGCGACCTTGTTCCCGACGATCTCTGGGAACGCATAGCTCCGCTCCTCGCAGCCCGGCCTCCCCGACGCCATCGCCCCCGGCCGACTGTCGATATCGGACCGCACCGCATTGGCCGGCATCGTCTCTACGTACTACGCAAGGGCGTGGCCTGGCGGGATGTGCCCATCCAGGTCGCCGGCTGTTCAGGGGTGACCGCCTGGCGTCGGTTCCGGGACTGGACTGAGGACGGCGTCTGGTCTGGCACCGCTTGCACGAGGTCCTTCTCGCCGAGCTGCGAGCCGTGGGTCTCCTGGAAATGGACGACTCGGCGATCGACGGCTCACACGTCCGGGCGCTCAGAGGGGGGCGCACACCAGACCTTCCCCGGTCGACCGGGGAAAGCCGGGCAGCAAGCACCACCTCATCGTCGACCGCCACGGAACCCCGCTCGCCGGCACGCTGACCGGCGGCAATCGACACGACGTCACACAGTTCCTACCGCTTCTGGACGCGATCCCACCGATCCGGGGCCTGCGCGGACGCCCACGCACACGGCCACGCCGACTGTTCGCCGACCGGGGCTACGACTTCGACAAGTACCGCCGCCTGCTGTGGAGCGCGGGATCAAGCCGGTCATCGCCCGTCGCGGCGTCGCCCACGGCTCAAGCCTGGGCAAGACCCGCTGGGTGGTCGAGCGGACCTTCGCCTGGCTCCACCAGTTCAAGCGCCTGCGTATCCGCTACGAGATACACGCTGACCTCCACCAAGGCCTGCTTCAACTCGCCTGCAGCATCATCTGCTTGAGGCGTCTCAGAGAGGACGGCTCATTTGGTGCTGGGTGTGCTTGTTGAGACGAGCACGGCGAGTTGGTGCAACCGCTGACAGTACTGGATTGCTGCGAGGTCGTCGAACTCTGGGATGACTCGGTGCAGGTCATCGATGCGGCTCTGCAGGAGGATGCTGTTCTTCGAGTCGAGAGTGCCGCCGTTGTCGAGCCAACGCAGAACGCAGCCGACGACGTCCAATTCGAGTAGCCACACGTGTGTATCCCCGAACGTGGCGCGTCGGAGGCTGTCGGGGAAGGGTTCGTGGCGGTGTTCCTCCCAGAGGCGTTCCGCGGTCTGCACCTGCTCAGTCGATTCGCTCATCTGAACCATCTTGCAACAGCCGTTGAACTGGTTTGACGTTCATCTTCAAGCGGCGGAAGCAGATGTGGACTGCAGCGATGCCTGCGAACGCCAGGAAGTGTTCGGCCTGGCGTTCGTAGCGCCGGTGTAAGCGACGGCAGCCTGCGAGCCAGGACACCGTCCGCTCCACGACCCATCGGTGCCGGCCGAGCCGGTTCGACGGCTCGATCCCCTTGCGGGCGATGCGATGGGTCGGCGGCGACGGGGTCCGCGGTGGGACCGGATCGGCGGGATACCGCGGACCAGAGGCTGGAGGTCTGGCTGTCGTGGAGGTTCGCCCCGGAGATTCCGATGGACAGGGTTCGCGCAGCGGGACCATGCCTCGGAGATGACGACTCACCTCGGCGGCCCCGAACCGGACACTGCCCTCCCCGCACGCCACCGCCGCTGGACAGCCATGGGCGGGAACGCTGCGTACGAGGGCCGGGTCTTCCGCGTGTACAACTGGCGCTTCACCCTCCCGTGAAACCCTTACCAACCTCAGTCGGCCGGTCAAGTTCGGAGCCAGATGGTGATGGCCCGCTCGACGGTGTCGCGCTTCTTGTACCGCTCTTCGTCGAAGCCCGGCGGCTGTCCGCCACGTGACCCTTTGTGGAGGCGGGCGGCTTTGCTGTCGATCTTCTCCGGGATCGTGTGCCGGATGCCCAGTCTGCCCGGTGACCTGGTGTGACGAGCGCTCAGGCAGGAACGGCCGCAACCGTTCCCACTCGGCGTCTGTCACATCTCCCCGCCCCATGTCCACATCAAGGACCTCGGTGCGGAGTAGTCACATGATCGGCCGGACAGGTTCCTGCCGCCTGCCGCCTGCCGCCTGCCGCCTGCCCCCGCCGCCGGCCCGCTACCGCGCGGCCGGACGGTGCGGGAACACCGGCACGCCGGGCGCGGGGCCCAGGGTGGTGGTGCCGGGAGCCGCCCGGTGGCCCAGGCCCGTGCGGTAGGCGTCCAGCGCCGCCTCGGTGCGGCCGGCCCGGCGCAGCAGATCACCCAGGAGCCGGCACAGGTCCGCGAGGTCGCCCGTCGCCCCGCTGCGCTCCAGCAGGGCCAGGGCCTGTACGTAGTGCTCCTCGGCGGATTCGTGCGCCCCGCGCTCCTCGGCCATGAGGCCGAGGAGCCGGTGCGCCCCGCCCGCGTGGACGGCGCCGTGGCTGTCTCCGAGGGCCAGCAGCGCCGAGAGGAGCCCGGCGGCCTCCTCGTACCGGCCGAGCCGGCGCAGTACGTCCGCCAGCTCGACCTCCACCTGGGCGGTGTACAGGGCCGCCCGCCCGGCCGAGAGCATGTCCCGGGCCGTCCGCAGTTCCCGCTCGGCGGAGGCGAGGTCCCCGTTCTGGGCCTGTACGTAGCCGCGCATCCAGTGGCAGTGCGCCAGATCGGTCCGCAGCTGTAGCTGCCCGTAGATAGCCTGGG
The DNA here is from genome assembly GCF_056428985.1 of Streptomyces sp. CA189. NCBI lineage: Bacteria > Bacillati > Actinomycetota > Actinomycetes > Kitasatosporales > Streptomycetaceae > Streptomyces > Streptomyces sp. CA189. The sequence goes on from NZ_JBWJVM010000015.1 coordinate 18,484, forward strand.
CCTTGGCCAGGGAGGCGTCGGCGTCGGCCACGCGCCCCTCCGTCAGGAACGTCCGCGCGACCTGCCGGTGCATGCCCGCCACCAGGGCCGGGTCGGTGACCCGGGGGGCCAGCGCCAGGGCGAGTTCGGCGGCGTGCGCGGCCCGGGCGTGGGCGCCCATGTCGATGTACGGCCCGATGACCGCGGCGTAGAGCAGGAGCAGCGCCTCGGGGTCGGCCAGTCCGCTCGTGCCCAGCTCGTCGATGGTCGATTCGAGCAGGTAGCAGGCGTAGCGCAGTTCCCCGGCGAGCAGGTGCGCCACGGCGCGGCCGCGGATCGGGCGGGCGCGGCGGGGGAGCGGCTCGTCGGCCAGCAGCCGTTCGGCGGACTCGAAGTACCCGATGGCGTAAGGGAGTTCGCCCGTCTCCAGGGCGCAATCGCCGAGTCCGAGCAGCGCACCGACCCGCTCGTCGGTGAGCCCGAGGTCCTCCGCTTCCGCGAGCAGGCGCCGGTAGTGGACGGCGGCCTCGCCCGCCGCGCCGGAGGCCAGGATCTGCTGGGCGTCGGTGAGGGCGAGGCGCAGCTCGGTGGCCAGCCCGGCGGGGCGTCCGGTGGCCAGTTCCTCGTAGGAGGTGCCGAGCCGCCCGGCGAGGAAGCGGAGCGCGGCCTCCGAGGGGCGCACCTTGCCCGACTCCAGCGTCGAGATATAGGCCGGGGTGTACGAGGGTTCCGCCAACTTGCGCTGTGTCAGGCCGAGTTCGGTGCGCATGCGCTGAACCCTGCGGCCGATTTCAGCCGGTTCGTCCATGAGATCCCCCTGGTTGCTCGAACTCCCCAGTATTCAGGGGGAGCAGGGCATTGCGCACCCGTCGTGCGCCGCCTAATTTAAGCAACCGATTCAATGCGCTTACGCATCTACTTAACTCCCTTCACCGCAGGAGGACTTCATGCACCACGCCAGACACCCGGCCGCCCGGGCGGTCCTGCGGGCTGCCGTCGCGGCGGCCTGCGCGACCGCCGCGCTGCTCGCCGCCGGGCCCGTCCGCGCGGCCGACGCTCCGGTCGTGCCCCGGCTGGTGGTGGAGATCCCGGGGCCGGAGCGGGGAGGTGACGCCGGATCGGGCCACGCCCGCGTCCCCGCGCACGCCGGCCGGTCGGGCGGGACGGGCGCCCGGCTCTCCGAGGCGGAGCGGGCGGCGGACGGCGAGGTCGTCAAGCTCGTCGACAACGGCCCCACCGGGGACCGGCTGGACGTGGTCTTCATCGGCGACGGGTACACGGCGGCCGAACTGGCGAAGTTCCACACCGACGCCCAGGCGAAATGGGCCGAGGTGACGGCCGTGGAGCCGTACGCCACCTACCGGAACCTCTTCAACGTCTGGACGGTCGACGCCGTCTCCCAGGAGTCCGGCGTCTCCGGCGACCCCGACCGGACCGCCGTCCGCGACACGGCCCTCGGTGCGTACTTCTGGTGCGAGGAGATCGAGCGGCTCCTGTGCATAGACCAGCCGAAGGTCGACGCTTACGTGGCCAAGGCACCCGAAGCCGACCTGGTCGTGGTCCTGGCCAACAGCGCCAAGTACGGCGGCGCCGGCTACAACGAGCCCAGCGCCACCCTCGGCTACGAGGGCATCTCCACCGCCTCGGCGGACAACGCCAAGTCCGGCCAGGTCGCCATCCACGAGACCGGCCACTCGCTCGGCAAACTCGCCGACGAGTACTTCTACCCCGGAGTCCCGGACTACGAGAAGTACGCCGGGCCCGAGCCCGCCGACTCCAACACCTCCAAACTGTCCGCCGACCGGATGGCCCGGCAGCGGGCCAAGTGGCACCGCTGGCTGGGCGAACCCTCCCCGGACGGCGGCACCGTCGGCGCGTACGAGGGCGGCGGCTACTTCGTCACCGGGATCCACCGCCCCACCGACAACTCGCTGATGCGGGTCCTGGGTAAACCCTTCAACCTCCCCGGCGTCGAGGCGATGATCGCCGGCTTCTACCAGCACGCGAGGACCGTCACCCCGCTCACCCCGACGGACCGCACCCTGCGGACCCCGCAGACCGTGAAGGCTGCCGTGCCCCGGCTCACCGGCGGCGACGGCCGCCAGCTCCTGGTCCGCTGGTACCTCGACGGCCGCGAGGTGAAGCGGCTGGCGGGCCGGACCGACGTCACCGTCGCGGAGCTGCGGCTCCCCGACCTCCGCGCCCACACCCTGTCGGTCACCGCCGAGGACCGGACCCCCTCGGTCCGCGACCCGGAGATCGCCCGCACCCTGCGCTCCACCGTCGACTGGAACGTCCGCCGGTAGGGTCCTTCGTTTGGATCATGGCGGCGATGCTGCCAGCCGCCTCCGACAATGCGTGTGCCGGACCCACGTCCAGCTGACGCCAGGCAGCTTCCCAGGCCAGTAGCGGACCAGAGGAAGATGCCTGCGACATGGAGTCCGGCGAGGTAGACGGCCGCAGTCTTCTCGTAGCGGGTGGCGATGCCGCGCCTGCTCAGGTGGTCGCGGATTGCGCGGGAGGACCCGCCTGGCCGCCGGTCAGAACGAACGTAAGGGGACGACAGCGGCCGTCAGCAGCAAGATGGTTCCGGTCCGGAAGCAGCGGCTCGATCCGCGCCCACTGCACATCCGTCAACGACACACCCAGCCCAACGTCCCAATGATCCAAACGAAACTGCCTGGGCCGTCTCTCCCGGATCGTGCCCTGATCACGCCGGCCAGGTCGGACGGACGGGAGACCCGGCCGTTTAATTGACTGGCATACGGTGCGCGGGCCTGCCTAATGTGACGGCGCGACTGCGTCCCCCGATGCGCTCGGCTGCGGCTACTTCCTTCCGAAACCAAGTGACGCCGCGGCCACTTCTGATCTCGGGGCGGCGCGGGCGCCTGCGCCCCGCCCCGTCCCTCCGCCCTGCCGGACGTCTCGGACGGGGCTCCCCACTGCCCTTGGATCCGGGGGGATTCCCTGCCTCGCCATGCCCCGCGCACATCGAAGATCTGGTCCGAGATGCTCGTGGCCCCGAACATCTCCGCCGCGGCGGCCCGTACCGCGCCCGGTCCGTGGTCCCACCATCACCGCACCAGGGCGGACCCGCTCACCTACGAAGGCGGCCCCGGCTTCGTCCGGGAGCCGCGCGAGGAGCTCTTCCTCCTGGCCGTGGGGAACTTCGTCTCCCAGCAGGCCTTCTACGAGAGCGGCGCGGAACGCGACGAGCGGTACACCCGCCTCGTGGGTGAACTCGCCCTCCAGGACCCCGCATGGACGGCCGGCCTGCTGCGCTGGCTCCGAGGCGAAGGAAACATGCGTACGGCCTCCCTGATCGGCGCGGCCGCGTACGTCAGGGCACGGCTCGCCGCAGGGTCCTGCATGGGGCCGACCAACCGGTCCGTCATCGACTCCGTGCTCCAGCGCGCCGACGAGCCCGGTGAGTTGCTCGCCCACTGGACCTCGGCCTACGGGCGGAGCGTCCCACAGCCCGTGAAACGGGGCATCGCCGACGCCGTACGGCGGCTGTACTCCTCCCGCTCCCTGCTGAAGTACGACACCGCCTCCAAGGCCTTCCGCTTCGGCGACGTCCTCAACCTCGTCCATGCCACACCCGACCCGGCCAAGCCCTGGCAGGGCGAGCTGTTCCGGCACGCCCTGGACCGCCGGCACCACCCGGAGCACGCGGCGCCGCCGCCCGGCGACCGGCTGCTCACCGCACACCGGAGCCTGATGGAACTGCCGGCGCACGAGCGGCGGGCCGTGGTCACCGGGCCGGGCGGCGCCGAGCGGCTGGCCGCGGCGGGCATGACCTGGGAGGCCCTGGCGGGCTGGCTTCAGGGTCCGATGGACGCCGCCGTCTGGGAAGCCGTGATCCCCTCGATGGGACCGATGGCGCTGCTGCGCAACCTGCGCAACTTCGACGGGGCCGGGATCTCGGACGAGGCGGCGGCCGGAGTCGCCGCACGGATCTCGGACGCCGAGGAGGTCGCCCGGTCCCGACAGTTCCCCTTCCGCTACCTGGCCGCCCACCGCCACGCACCCTCGGCGCGCTGGTCGGCGCGGCTGGAAGTGGCGCTGAGCCACTCGCTGGCCAACGTACCGGCCCTGACCGGCCGGACCCTGATCCTGGTGGACCGGTCGGGGTCCATGTTCTACGACACCGTCTCGGAGCGGTCCACCCTGACCCGGGCGGACGCCGCGGCCGTTTTCGGCACGGCGCTGGCGATGCGCGCCGAGGACGCGGACCTGGTGGAGTTCGGATGGTCGAGCGCGCAGGTTCCGTTCCGGTCCGGGGAGCCGGTGCTCGAGGTACTCAAACGGTTCAACAACCTCGGGGGCACCGACACCGCCAAGGCGGTACGTGCCCACTACCGGGCCCACGAGAGGGTCCTGATCGTCACCGACGAGCAGACGGGCCCGCACCTGGGGCGCCGCGGTCCGGCGGAACCGGTCCCGGCGGACGTCCCGGTGTACACCTGGAACCTGGCGGGGTACCAGCCCGCCCACGGCCCCGGCGGCCCCAACCGGCACACCTTCGGCGGCCTGACGGACGCCGGGTTCCGCATGATCGGCCTCGTCGAGGCCGGCCGCGCGGCCCGATGGCCATGGACGGCACAGGACTAGGCCGTCGCCTGTGGATCTTGGTTCAGAGGAGTCCGTATCCGTCGAACCTGCGACGGCGCGGGATCCGCGCAGCGATCTTCATCTGGTCGGCAAGGTGATCCGAAGGAAACGGCCTGGCCCTATACGTTGCGCGCCCTTGCGGTGGGTGTACGGCCGTCCTGGGCCTCCTGGGCGTGTTCCGCCGCCATCTGCACCAGCGCCTGCACTGTGGCGACCTCGTAGTCGTCGTTGCTGCCCTTCTCCGACACCATGACGACCGTGGTGCCGACGCGGGCGTACGCCTGGCCCTCCCCCTTCGACAGTTCGTAGGCGGATGACTGGTCGCTGAGGGCAGGCATGGCCAACGGCTTGGATCCGGTCGCCCGCTGCGCCTGTCGGGTGGCGTCGTCGTAGACGCGTTGTGCGTCGGCGGCTGAGGCGCAGGCGACCACCACGAAGGATGCGGACTGGTCGAAGGGGTCGCGGAAGGACGCCTGTCCTCTGCTCAGGACGCCGTTGCACCCGTCTTCCTGTCCGGAGCAGGCGTCGGCACCCTCGCGGAGAGAGGTCTGGGATCGGGTGGTCCAGCCGGTCGGCATGCTGTGCAGGTCGGGCACGACGGCCTTGACCATCGCGGAGTCCTTGAGCACGGTGACCTTCCGTCCGGATCCCGGCGACAGCGCGCCGTCGTCCCCGGTGGCGAGCTGACCGAAACCGTAGATCGCCATCGCCAACACGACGACCGCCACGATGAGACCCACTAACGCGGCCGGTTCGCCCTTGCGGATCTTGGTGACTGCTTGGTTGCCGAGAACGAAGGTGCCGCGGGCCCGGCCGTTGCGGTCGATGTTGATACTGCCTATGACGGTGGGCGCTTCAAGCGGTTTGGGCGGGGCCAGCACGCTCGCCAGATACGCGGCGAACGCCGGATCCTCGGACAACACCGCCGACAGCTTCTCGTGCAGGCGTGCGCGCGCATCGGCGTCGTCCGGTGTCCGCTCGACCGCCGATACGGCCTCTGGCCCTTGGCTGACGCTGCTCAGCCTGCCGCGCACCAGGTCGACGGCCATGCCGCCGACCGCACCGGCGGCCGCGCGTGCCACCGCATCCACCGCCGCAGCCGCAAGATCCACCCCGTTCACCATACCCGCCCGCTCCGGACCTTTGGTTGGCTCAACCATCGCACTACGTACGGGAGTTGGTTCCCCGTCTGCAGTGACGGCAACCCAACTGCAATCCCCGCCCGGGGCGGCACGGACGAGGGCGGCGCGGGAGCCCACCGCTCCCGCGCCGCCCTCGGTCACCTCCGGACCGCGACCCCTAGGCCGGCTCGCCCACGGGGTCGGCGGCCGGGGCCTCGGCCCGCTCGCCGCTCTGCGGCAGCCGGCGCAGCGCGAGGGCCATCGCCGCCGCGGTGTACGCGCACAGCACCGCGACCCCGGCCCACCACGGCAGCGGGAAGTACCCGGCGGAGGGCGCGTAGTGGGCGGTGACCTGCGGATACTCCACCAGGGTCTGCTGGACGGCGAAACCGGCGGCCGGAGTCACCCGGAGCAGCCACTGGGCGAGCCCGTCGCTCAGCAGCGGGACGGTGGCCACGGCGTACGGGACCACGACGGCGAAGACGGCGACCAGGCCCGCGAGCCGGCGGCGCCGCAACACCGCGCCCAGGGCAAGGGCGAGCACGGCGGTGAGGGCGAGCGCCGCGGAGACGCCGATGACCACCCGGGCTCCGGTGAGCGCGGACAGCCCCACGACGGGAACCCCGTTCGACTCCAGGACCGCCGCGCCGACCGGCACCACGATGCCCACGGCGAGCAGCCCGGTCACGAACGTCACGGCCGCCACGACGACGGCCCTCGCCCCGAACACCGCACGGGTGGGCGGAGCGCCGTCCCCCGGCTGCCGGCGGCCGGACCCGCCACCAGCGAACCTTACGGCCACCACCAGCACGATGAGCAGGGCGAGGCTCAGACCGGTCAGCATCCCCTCGACGGGGCGGCCGCCCGTGGTGGCCGTGGGCCCGATGTCACCGCCGCCGGTGACGGTGATCGTGCCGCCTCCCTCCACGGCGCCGGACGCCTTGTGGTACTTCTCCCAGTCGGTGTTGTTCATCTCGCCGATCGTCTCGGCACGCCAACTCCCGCCCGCGGCAGCGCCCTCGAGGCAGATGTGGTCGAAGGAGCCGGCGGCCTGGGTGAAGCGCACCTGTTCCGTGGCTCCGCCCAGACCCACCGGGCGCAGCGTCAGGTTTCCGGGAGAGGTGGCGAAGAGACCGACCTGCGCCGTCTCGGACAGCCCGGGCACCTTCACCGAGGCCACCTTCACCCACCGCTCGCCGTCGGCGGACTCGTAGCCCGTGATGCTGTCGCCCGCCCGGGTCAGCCGCAGCCACAGCGGCGACGCCTCCGAGACCGCGGCGCCGTCGACGGAGCTCCCGGCGATGTCGTGGGCGTAGTCGTACTGCATCCGCACGCCGTGCTCGCCGGTGACCATCAAGGCCGCGTACGAGGACCCCTGGCGGACGCCGTCCTTGATGATGATCCCGGCCTTCGCCCACGGCACCAGGCCCGGGACGATCTGGTCGTGGTGGGGCGGCGGATAGGTGATCGTGCCCGTCATGGACGTCATCCGGACCGTGATGCTGCCCTCGCGCCCCAGGTCCCGGTGCATGAAGGCGAACTGGTCGCTGACCGCGGTGCCGTCCGGACCGGTGGGGTCGGTCGGGCAGGTGCCGGCGCAGGACGCGTGGTTGCCGAAGGCGTAGAGCAGACCGAGGGCGAGGACCATCAGGGCCGCCGCGACCAGGGAGATCAGCCGGCCCGGACGCCGGAAGCGGGTCCACTCCTGCCGGAGGAGTTCGTTGTGTGTGAGCATGCTTCGGTTCTACGCAGCCGCTCGTAACGGGGTCCGAACCGTTGCTGTCATGACGCTGTTAGGTGCCGCGGGGCATGCTGGACGCCATCGGACGGGACGGGGAGAGAAGCCATGGTCAGACTGCGGAGCAGGACCGTCGGACGGCGGTTCACGATTCTCTACGCCACGGTGTTCCTGCTGTCCGGGATCGGGCTGATCGCCCTGATCTACCTGTTCTCCCGCTCCGACTTGGCCCTGTCCGTTCCCGGGCAGCCACCACCGGGCGGACCGGCCGCGGGCGTCGCCCAGCACGTCCTCGACCTCGAACGACAGCTCGCGGACGTGCACGCCCAGCAGTCCCGGCAGCTCCTGTTCGGCTCGCTGATCGCGATCGCGGTGATGGCGGCCGTCTCGCTCCTGCTCGGCCGGATCCTCGCCGGGCATGTCCTCCGCCCGCTGCGCCTGATCACCGCGGCCACCCGGCGGATCTCCGCGGAGAACCTCGACCAGCGGCTCGCCGTGGCCGGGCCCGACGACGAGGTCAAGGAGCTCGCGGACACCGTGGACGGCCTCCTGGCGCGCCTCGAAGCCTCGTTCGCCGCGCAACGCCGGTTCGTGGCCAACGCCTCGCACGAACTGCGCACCCCGCTGGCGACGATCCGGGCTTCGCTCGACGTCGCCGTGGCCAAACCGCAGCCCGCCGCGCAGACCGTCGCGCTCGCCGACCGGCTGCGCACCGAACTCGACAGGGTGGACCGCCTGTTGGAAGGCTTCCTCGTGCTCGCCCGGGCCCAGCACGGCGTCCTTCCCGAACGGGTTCCCGTCTCGCTCGCCGAGCTGGCGGGGGAGGCGCTGGCCGCCCGGGCCGCCGCCATTGCCGAGAAGAACCTGACCGTCGAGAACGGGCCCATGCCGAAGGCGTGGACACGGGGCAGCCCGGCGCTGCTGTCCCGGCTGGTGCAGAACGTGATCGACAACGCGATCGTGCACAACCTGGAGGGCGGCTGGATCCGGATCGCGACGGGGGGCGGCGGTACGGGGGGCGGCGGTACGGAGGACGGCGGTACGGAGGACGGCGGTACGGAGGACGCCTCCACGGTGAAAGGCACCTTCATGAAGAACGGCGCCCTCACGGAGAACGGCGCCACCCGGGACGACGCGCGCGCGGACGACGCCCCGGGGAACGACGCGCCCTGGGCCCGCCTCCTCGTCGAGACCGGCGGGAGCGTCCTCGACCAGGACCAAGTGGACCGGCTGACCCAGCCGTTCGAGCGGCTCGGCGCCGACCGGACCGGATCGCAGGAGAGCTCCGGACTGGGGCTGTCGATCGTCGCCGCGATCGTCTCGGCCCACGGCGGCAGCCTCGACCTCCGCGTCCGGCCGGAGGGCGGACTGACGGTGACGGCCGCGATGCCGGCGGCGGACGGCTCGGACGGCTCGGACGCCTCGGACGGTCCGCACGGGGGGACGCCGTGAGGATCCTGGTCGTCGAGGACGCGCGCTCGCTCGCGGAGGTCGTCGCCGAAGGGCTGCGCGACCAGGGGATGGCCGTCGACCTCGCGTACGACGGGCTCGCCGCCGCCGCCAAGCTCGACGTCAACGCGTACGACGTCGTGGTCCTCGACCGGGACCTGCCCGGCATCCACGGCGACACCCTCTGCCGGATGATCACGGAGCGGGACGACCGCGCGATGGTGCTGATGCTGACCGCGGCCGGATCGCCCGGCGACCGGGTCAGCGGCCTCACCCTGGGCGCCGACGACTACCTCGCCAAACCCTTCCACTTCCCGGAACTGATCCTGCGCATCCGCTCCCTGGCCCGCCGCAGGCCCGCGGCCGGGCCCCGCACGCTGCGCGCCGCCGGAATCGAACTCGACCCGGTCCACCGCACCGCGCTGCGGGACGGCGCCCGGCTGGAGCTCTCCGTCAAGGAGTTCGCCGTCCTGGAAGCGCTGCTGCGGGCCAGCCCGGGCTTCCTGAGCGCCGAGAACCTGCTCGAACAGGTGTGGGACGAGAACGCCGACCCGTTCACCAACACGGTCGCGGTCACCATGGGCCGCCTGCGCCGCAAACTGGGCGCCCCGCAGGTCATCACGACGACCCCCGGCGTGGGCTACCGCATCGCCGCACCATGCCCGGCCGCTCGGGGGGAGTCCGGGCCGGCCGTTCCGGATGCCGCCGACGGGTCCCCGTCGACCGGTACGGATAATAGGCGGCACGTACCGAGCGGAGAGTTGAAGAAGCGATGGCGCTGAACGAAGGCCGGCGGGTGAGGCTGGCGGCGGACATCCGGCTGACCGACTGGGTCGCGATGACGCAGGACCCGTCGGACCCGTCGGGGACCGTAGCCGGTTCGCTGTCCCTGGCGGCGGGTACCGAGGGCACCGTGGTCCGGGTGGTCGAGCACGACCTGCAGACCCCGGAGTCCCGCGAGTACGAGAGGCTCAAGTCGCTCCTCGACGCCTTCGGCGCGGACATGCCGGCGGAGAGCAAGAAGCAGCTGGAAGAGAAGGTCACCGGCCTGGAGCCCGCCTGGACCGCCTACCGGGCGGAGCCGCTCCGGGTGACCGTCCGGGTGCGCTTCGACAACGGGTTCATCCTCGACGACGCGCGCGAAGACGTCTTCGACCCCGCCTGACGGGCCCCCTAGGGGGCCAGGGCCGCGTCCACCGCCGCCTCGGCGTGCAGGCGGGCGGTGGGGAAGAGCGGTACGGGACTGTCCGCGGGGCCGATGAGGAGCTCGATCTCCGTGCACCCCAGGACGACCCCCTCGGCGCCCTGTGCGACGAGGTCCTCGATGACCCGGCGGTACGCCGCACGCGACTCCTCGCTGACGACGCCGAGGCAGAGCTCCTCGTAGATCACCCGGTGTACGAGCGCCCGGCCCTCGGGATCCGGGACGAGGACGTCGAGCCCGCCGGCGGCCAGCCGGCCCCGGTAGAAGTCCTGTTCCATCGTGAACGCGGTGCCCAGCAGCCCCACCCGGCGCAGTCCGGCGCCGCGGACGGCGGCCGCCGTGGTGTCCGCGAGGTGCAGCAGCGGGACGGAGACGGCCGCCTCGACCGGGCCGGCCACCTTGTGCATGGTGTTGGTGCAGATCAGCAGGAGCTCCGCGCCCGCCGCTTCCAGCGACCGGGCGGCAGCGGCCAGTACGTCGCCGGCTTCCTCCCAGCGGCCCTGGACCTGCAACCGCTCGATCTCCGCGAAGTCCACGGAATAGAGCACGCAGCGGGCGGAGTGGAGTCCGCCGAGGCGCTCGCGGGTCCGCTCGTTGAGGATCCGGTAGTACTCCGCCGTCGACTCCCAGCTCATGCCGCCGATCAGCCCGATCGTTTTCATGCCCCCACCATAAGGGAAAGTCTGTATTGCTCATTCATTCATAAGTGGGCCTTTGGGATTCTGTGGGCGGGACCTCCAGCGCGTCGAGCACCCGGTGCAAGGGCCGGCGCAGGGCAACGGCGACAGGCCGGGAGTCCGCGCGGGCATAGGCGGCCAGCCCGTCGCGGGCCGCGGTCACGGCGCCCCGGGGATCGTCTCCCCACAAGGCCTGCTCGACGGCCCGCGCGGTGAGCGAGGCCAGTTCCGGGACCCGGAGCCGAGCCCGGGCGAGGTCGGGAGCGAGGTCCTCCCGGCCGGTGAACGCGGCCACCTCCCCGGCCAGGGTCGCCACGTGGACGGCGAGCCCGTCGGCGGTGGCGACGCGTTCCGCCCGGAGCCGTACGGTGCCGCGCTGACGGCGGCGCAAGGGGTTGAACCGCAGGGCCCGTTCCGCTTCCCGGGCGCGTGCGGCGCCCGCGTGCACCGCTTCGACGTGGGCCTGCACCCGGGTGACGTTGTCGCGCGCGGCGGCCGGGCCGCCGCCCAGCACCGCCGCGGTGCCGGTGAGGGAACGGCTCAGGCGCGCCCCGCAGTCGTCGGAGACGGCCGCCAGGACGCGCTGGGGGTCGGGCGGCCACAGGAGCGGAGCGAGGAGGATGGTGACCGCGGCGCCCGCCGCGGTCTCCCACACCCGGTCCAGTGCGTAGGAATCGGGGGAGGCGTTGGCGAAGACCAGCAGCGAGGAGGCCGCGACCTGGATGTTCAGCCCGCCTCCGGCCCGCAGGACCATGCCGACGCCCAGACCCAGGGCCACCACCAGGGCCAGGGTGAAGGTGGAGGGGCGCCACGCGTTCAGGACGGCGATCCCGATCAGCACGCCCGCCACGACCCCCAGGGTCCGCCGCAGCGAGGTGCCCAGGGCCGTCATCGGATCACCGCGCAAGGCCACCAGGGGGACGATGGCCGCGAACACCGGCGGCTGGTCGGCGCCCAGCCACAGCGCGGCCTGCCAGGCCACGGCCACCGTGACCACGATGCGGGCGGCGGCCGGGCCCTCGGTGCGCAGGAGCTCCCGGGCCCGCCCGGCGCGCGGTGCCGGGCAGCCGGCGAGATCGGTCATCCGTTCCCTTCGGTGCGGCCCCCCGGCCCCCGGCACGACTCAGCCGCGGTGGATCCGGTCGATGCCGTACCACTGCGACACGCAGGCGGAGACCCAGTCCCGCTCGTAGGTCCGGGTGAAGAAGGGCTCGGCGAGGTTGCCGATCCACAGGGGCTGGTAGCCCACGTCCGTGGCACCCCGCTCGGCCTCGGCCCGGATGCGCGCGTCCTGCGCGTCCCAGGCCACGGAGCGGGTGACCGTGGCGGTCGTGAGCCGCTGGAGCTCCGGGACCAGTACGGCCAAGGAGGCCAGGGCCAGGCAGCCCGCCGCAACGGCGCCGGCCAGGAGCGCCGTGCCGGCATTCCGGTGCTCCCGGAGCCGACGCCCGCCCCACGCGCCCAGCAGGGCGCCGTAGCCGCAGAGCCCCAGCACCATCGGCACCAGGTAGCTCGTCCAGGTCCGGGCGTACGTCCACCCGGTCGGCCCGTAGCCGCTGCGCAGGCCCACCACCACCGCGAACGAGCCCAGGACCACCACGGGCACCGGGAGCAGCAGGAGGGCGATCAGGGTTCCGCGCGGCACGGTCCGCCGCGGCTCCCGCTTCCCGGGTACGGGCTCGCACCGGCGGCGCCTGCCGAGGACCATCGCCAGCCCCAGCAGTACGCCGACGGCCGCGGCTCCGAGGTAGGCCGGCCGGCCGGTGACGGAGTCCCACATGCGCAGCCAGTCCCCGGCGGTGGCGCGGAGCTCGCCCGCGGACAGCAGGGACTCCTTGGCCGGCTGCTGCGCCCGGCGCCACCGGGCGCCGGGGGAGGTGTAGAGCACGATCAGGCCGGAGAGCAGGCCCGAGCACCAGACGAGGCACCAGGTGAACGGACGCCAGTTCCGCGCCAGTCCGAGCCGGGGCACGCAGAGGAGCCCGACCATCGCCGCGAGGAGGCCGCTGACGAGCGCGAACGGCTCGCTCAGGGTGCCGATGGCGAAGGCGATGAGGAACGCGGCGACCAGGCCCGCCACCCGGACGGCGGTACGGGGGTGGGAGGCGGTCCGCAGGGCCAGCAGGAGCGCCCACACGCCGATGACGCTCGGCACGGTGTGCGAGATCGTGGCGGGGGCCCACAGCAGGGCCTGATAGCTGCGGGGGCCCGCGAAGTAGACCAGTGCCTGGAGCACCAGGGCGCACGCGGTCAGGACCAGCACCCGGGGCGTGCCGCCGAGGAAGCGGACGAACTCGCGGCCCAGCAGCACCAGTCCCACGGTGAACGCGACGGCTATGACCGCGGGCAGGATCTTGGTCCCGGTCAGTCCGTCGCCGTAGACGATCCCGCTCAGGAAGGCGTTGGTGATCCTGCCGTTCTGCGTCATGTAGAAGTCGGAGGTGATGCCGAAGACTCCCAGGTCGCGGGACTTCCACGCGGCACACCAGTCGTCGGACGTGGGGCGCACGTAGAGACCGAGGAAGCATCCGACGGCGACCAGCGCCCCGGCCGCCGCGACGAGCACCGCCGCGGTCGCCGGGAGGACTCCGCGCAGGAGCGGACGGAGCCGGCCGCCGGTGTCCCTCTCCTTCTCGCTCTCGCCCTGGCCCTCAACTGTGCTCATGTACCTGTCCTTCGCAGCGGAATCCGGCCGGGAGAGGCGGCCGACGTACCCGCCGCCCGCGGTGACGGTGGGGCCCGCGGAAACCCATGATGTGCACGGCCCGCGGCCCCCGGCATCCTGGGTGCGCCAGGACGGGTACGGAGCCACGAGGCCCCTCCGCACTCCCGGGTCACCCGCGCGGCGGGCCTTCCGTGGCAGCCTACGCGGGGCTCTCCCAGGATGGGGAAGCAGGGTCCGCACGTACGCGGGCCCCGCGGAGGGAGCGGCGATGCGCGGTGTCCGGCCCGGCCGTTGGGCGGTCGTCACGGCGGCCTTGGCGAGCGTCGCCGTACCCGTGTGCACCTCGGGCCATCCCACCGCCCGACACCCGGCGCACCACGCGGGGCACCCCACCCGGGACGACGCCGGGGACCCCACCCCGTACGACGCCGGGCACCCCGGGGACCGGGAAGCCGAGCCGCAGGACGGCGGACCGGCGCCGTTCGCCCTGCCCGCGAGCCACCGGGGCCGGGGTCGGGGCGACGCCGAGCCGGGACACGCACACGTGACGGCGCTCGCGGCCCCCACCGCCGGCCTCCTGTCCAACACGACCGCCGCCGAAGGCGTTCCGCCGTCCCTCGCCGCGGACGCGCGCTACGTCCGCGGGAGCCACGTCCTGCGGCTGGCCTCCGGCCGGTGGATGTACCTTCCCGACGCCATGACGGCCTCGGCCGTGGTCGCCCCCGGCCATCCGCCCGCCCAGCGGCAGATCGAACGCAGCCGCGCCTGGCTGGCCTCCGGCCGGGTCCCCGGCACCTCGGGCGAGCAGCGCGCGGCGGCCGAGCGGGCCCTGCTGGCCATGCGGGCCCTGCTCCAGCCCAACGGCGCCGTGGCGGCGGGCTGGAGCCACGGCTGGAAGTACTCCTGGCCGCGCGACTCCAGCTTCGCCTCCGCAGCCTTCGCGCACACCGGCCACGACGCCGAGGCCTACCGGATCCTGCGCTACAGCGCGGCGACCCAGCGCGCGGACGGCACCTGGGAGGCGCGTACGAAGCTCGACGGCTCCGGGCCGCCCGACGGCAGGAGCCCGCAGCTCGACGCCAACGGCTGGGTCCCCTGGGCCACCTGGCAGTGGTACCGGACGGCCCCCGGGGCCACCCGCCGGGCCCGGCTGGCCACCCTCTACCCGATGATCCGCAAGGCGGCCGACCACGCGGCGCGCTCCCTGCGGGCGGACGGACTGCCCCCGGCGTCCCCCGACTACTGGGAGCTGGCGACGGCCACCGCGAACATCGGCACGGCCGCACCGCTGCTCGCCGGGCTCAACGCCTCCGCCGACCTGGCCCGGGAGGCGAACCGGCCGCAGGACGCGGCCCGCTGGGCCAACGCCGCGCGGAGGCTGTCCGCCGGGATCTCCGCGAGCTTCCTCCCGCTGGGGTACCAGCGCACCGTGGACGGACACCACGGGCACGACAGCGCGGTGGCCTTCATGGCGCCCCCCTTCAACGCGGCCCCCGCCGGTCTGGCCGGGGCGCTGGACACCACGTACCGGGAACTGCTCCTGCCCAACGGCGGGCTGACCCCCGGGAACGATCCCGGGGCGCGGTGGGGCGCGTACGCCTGGACGCCCAGTACGACCTTCTTCGCGCTCGCATGGGCCGGCACGGGGCAGCCCGAGAAGGCCGGACGGGTCCTGGACTGGGTCCTCTCCAAGCGGAACGCGCTCGGTGAACTGCCGGAGAAGGTGGACGGGGCGGGTCGGCCCTACTCGGTCGCCCCCCTCGCGTGGACGGGATCCCTCACCGTCCTGGCCCTCGTGGCACTCGACGGCACGGTGCTCCCGACCCCGCCCCTGCGCCCGTAGCGGGCGGGAGGGACAGCGCGGGCAGGGCGGGCGCCGGGCCGGCGTAGGCACCGCGCGGGGGTTCAGACGGGCCGCGTTCCCTCTCCCGGCGGCGGTGCGGCGCGGACGCGCTCCAGCGCGGCCAGGAGGTGGCGGTGGGCGAGCCGTTCGGCCGCCAGCGCCCGGCCGAGGGGGAGGTGGTACGGGTCGCGGAGCGCGCGCGCCCGGACAGCGGCGGCGCGGCGCAGCTCTCTCGTACGGTCCACCTCGTTCCGGGCGCGCACGGACGCGGCGTCGAGGAGGCGGTGGTCGAGGACCTCGGCGAAGGCCCGGTCCACCAGGGCGTCGAGCCGGTCGAGGTTCTCGGCGCAGCGCTCGGGGGCCGCCCCGGCGCACCCTTCGTCCAGGGCCCGGGAGAGCGATCGCAGGGTCGCCCCGAGCTCCGGGTACCCCCAGGCCGGTGCGGTGTCGTCGCTGCACCCGGTGGCGAGGAACACCAGCACGGCGACGGAGGTCAGGGCGCGCACCGGGCCCGGCCCCTTGCGCGCGCGCACGCCGGGACCAGCGGCGGCGGGAGCCCTCCGCACGGGGGAGCACGAGGTCATGGAGCACGAGGTCATGGAGCCCCGATCGCAGGTCGAGTGGAGGTCGCGGGGAGGTCGAGTGGAGAGGGGGACGGAGTCGGGACCCGGCCTCGGCCGGAACCCGGCGTGATCCGCCGCCATCGTCGCCCGCACTGCTCAGCGCTGCCACCCGGAGCTCGCACGCCCGTCCGGTGCGGCCGCCGGCGGCTGGACCGCCCGGTACCAGGGGGAGGACGGCGGCCGGCTCCCGAAGCGCCCGGATCCGGCCGGGGGAGCGGTCGTCACGTGCAGACCGCCGTCCAGGCCGAGAACGGCGCCGACGGCCGTGCCGTCCTGCGCGGTCAGGGCCGCCGGTGCGCCCGTGTAGTGCATTTGGGACTCGTGCCAGGACGGTCCGCCGTCCGTGTCACCGTCCGTGTCACCGGTGGTGTCGCCGTCCGTGTCCGGGATGCCCGCGCCGATGCCTACGCCGACCGTGCCCGTGCCCGCGCGGCCCGCGAGCAGGCCCCCCGCGACGCCGACGGAGCCGTAGCCGCCCGCGCCGCCCGCCTCGGCGACCGGGGAGAACTCCGGTACGGGCCCGCCCGCGGTGGCCAGGCTCGTGGCGGCGGTGCCCGTGCCGGGGCGGCGGAAGTACAGGGAGACGCCGTCGCCCTTCGCGCTCGCCGAGAGCGGCCCGGTGGTCGCCGGCAGCCCGGTCGGGACGGGGTCGCCGAGTGGGGCGTCCGGGGTCTGCTGGATCCAGGCCAGCACGCTCTGGGCGGTGGCCGCGTACACGTGGCGCCGGCCGGCCGCGTCCGTCGCGGTGACCGGGTCGCCCTGGAGGCCGGAGCCGCCCAGGGATTCCCACGCGCCGAAGGCGCCGTCGGGGGCCGGCTGCGCACGGGCGCGCAGGGTGCGCCGGGAATCGCGTACGTAGACGGTCATCCGGCCGGTACGGTCCAGGGCCACGGCCGGTGCGCTGATCGCCGAGGTGCCGGACACGTCGTGGGTGTCCGGGGTGCCCAGGGACACCCAGGGGCCGAAGGCGCCGTCGGGCGCGGTCTGGACGGAGTACACGAGCTCGCGTCCGTACTCCTGGGGCGTGGCGCCCAGCGTGGTCCGGGTGCCGAAGACCCCGACCCTGCCGTCGGGGAGCCGGACCGCCGTCGCTCCCGTGTCCATTCCGGTCCCCGCGAGGAACTGGGGCCCCTGCCAAGGGGCCTTGGGTCTGCTGCGCGACCAGTAGGCCATCCGGCCGTCCAGCACGGTGAAGGCCCACAGCCGGCCGGATGCGCCCTCGGTCATCCAGGAGGTGACATCGCCCCGGCCGTAGCGGATGGTCCGGTTCCACCCGGCGCCGGCGGGACGGGTCGCCGTCTTGCGGTCGCCGCATCCGGCGGGGCTGCCGCACCAGTTCTCGTGGTCGGTCCAGGCGTAGGTCTTGAGGTAGCCGAGCTTCTCCTCGGCGGCCTGCGGGTCGAGCGCCGGGGGCAGGGAGCTGTTGGGATAGCTCACGTAGTTCTGGACCGAGAAGTGGGGCCGGTCCGTGGACTTCGCGTAACGCTCGGCCGCGGCCTGCACGAACCGGGCGCCGTATATGTGGTCCTGGTGGTCGAGGAAGGCGCCGCCGTCGTGGGACCGGCCGGGCGTCGGGTCCTGCGTCCGTATCGTGGTCGGCCGGTACAGGGCGAAGACCCCTGCTATGGCCTCCACCACCTGGTCCTTGTCGTACGAGAACCCGGGCTTGACCGGCGTCCCGGAGCTCAGCTGGGAACCCAGGGCGGGGACCCGGCCGTCCCACAGTCCGCGCAGACTGTCCGGATTGTCCCCGGAGATGCTGCGGGCCTCCCGCAGCTGCATCCACACCAGGCTGACCTCGGGCCGTGCGACGAGGACGTCCACCTCGGCGCTCCCGCCGCCGACGGTGGGTATGGAGCGGCGCTGCCAGGCGCTGGCCCGGTCGCCGGTGGCCATCTGCGCGTAGGCGGCCCGTATGCCGTTCTGCCGGGCCTCCGCGTAGGAGGCGTGGTCGGCGGGACCCTCGGGGTCCTGCAGGTGCTGGCCGTGGGCCTCGTTGCGGCCGTCGGACTCGCCGGAGGTGAGATAGACGGTGGCGACCTTGATGCCCGTCGATATGGAGCGGCTCAGGTCGGGGTTCATGAAGAAGAGGTCGTCGTCGGGATGTGCGACGACCTGGAGGACCGTGCCCTCGGTCACACTCGGCCGGAGTGCCGCCCCGGGGGCCGCCGACTCCGGCGTGGACCCGTACCCGTAGGCCCAGGTCGTCACCCCGGCGGCGCCGACGGTGAGCGCGGCGAGCAGGACCGCGAGGCGGGTGCGGCTGGCCAGGGACATCTGCAACGCCTCGGGGATCGGTCGGTCGGGTGCCGAATGGGGCTGTGGGGGCGGGTCGGTGCCCCGATGGCCCCACCGCTTTCCGGAGACGACCGGGCTCGATTATGCCTCGCGCGCGTGTGGCTGACACACCGTCAGGTCGACTATCTGATGATATGAGGGATCTTGCACCTATAGCCGGAGTGAAGCCCTTTTGTCCGGATAGATCAGGAGTGTCGTTCTGTCACGCGCCCGGGCGGTTCGGGCCGTCCCGTCGAGGCCGCACTCCCGGCATATCGGGCTGCCCACCAGGCCCAAGCCCTGGTGGGCGGGGTAGGAGCCTCGGCGCTCGCATCTGACGCAGGGTCGGCGGCCGGGCCGCGAGCGTCCGGGGCGGCCGCGCCCGGGAGGTCTCTGGCGTGTGAGCGGATCCACACGGCGGACGTCACGTCCGAAGCCCGCCGGGAGGCGCCCGCGGCGCCGGCAGCGGCCGCGACTCCATCGGGCGGAGCGGGCCCCCGCCATGATCAACATACAGCGCGCAGGGGGGGCTTGCGGCAAGACCCGGGGCACGCCGAAGAATCGCCGACCGGAGCCGGGATCCACGGCCCCTCCTCTACCGAAATGAGAGATGCCGCATGCGTGTGGTGTTGTCGACGTACGGCTCGCGCGGGGCCGTAGAGCCGATGGCGGGGCTGGCGGTGCGGTTGCGGGACCTCGGCGCCGAGGTGCGGATGTGCGCACCGCCCGACGAGGAGTTCGCGGCGCGGCTGGCCGGGCTCGGCGTGGAGCTGGTGCCGGCCGGCAGCCCGGTCCGCCCGCTGGTGACCTCGGTGACACCGGGGTCACCGGAGGGACTGGTGCAGCGGGCGGCGGACCTGATGGCCGTGCAGTTCGACATCGTCGCGGCGGCGGCCGAGGGAGGAGACGCGCTGGTGGCGACCGGCCCCTTGCCGGTCACCGCCGGCGCGCGGTCGGTGGCCGAGAAGCTGGGCCTGCGCTACGTCACGCGAGCCATCAGCCGGTCAGCCTCCCGTCGCCCCACCGGCCGCCGCCCGCGCGGCGGGGCCGGCCACTGCCTCCGGAAGCCACCGACAACCAGGCGCTGTGGGACCTGGACGCCCGCATTGCGCACACCATGTTCGGCGAGACGCTCAACACCCTGCGGGCGGCCGCCGGCCTGCCGCCGGTCGACTCCGTCCGCGACTACGCCTTCACCGCCCGCCCGTGGCTGGCCACCGACCCGCTCCTCTCCCCGTGGGAGCCCACGGGTCTCGACGTGGTGCAGACCGGAGCGTGGTCCGCACCGGACGAACGCCCGCTCCCCGCCGAGCTGGTGGAGTTCCTGGACGACGGCCCACCGCCGGTCTACGTGGGCTTCGGCAGCACGCCCGGACGAGCCCCCGAAGAGGCGCCGCCCGAGCGGCCGTCGGGGCGATCCGGGCACGGGGCCGCCGTGCGGTCGTCTCCCGCGGCTGGGCTCAACTGGCCCTGGCCGACGGCCTGGACGACGGCCTGGCTGACGGCCTGGCTGACGGCCTGGACGACTGCCTCCTGGTCGACGAGGTCAACCATCAGGAGCTCTTCCGCCGGGTGGCCGCCGTCGTGCACCACGGCAGCGCGGGCACCACGCTGACCGCCGCCCTGGCCGGTGTGCCCCAGGTGGTGGTGGCCCAGGGGGCGGACCAGCCCTACTGGGCAGGCCGGGTCACCAGCCTGGGCATCGGCGCGGCCCCCGACGGCCCGGCCCCGGCCGCCGAGTCCCTGTCGGCCGCGCTGCGCACGGCGCTGGTCCCCGAGACCCGCGCCCGGGCGGCCGCCGTGGCCGCCGCGGTCCGCACCGACGGGACGACGGTGGCCGCGCGGCTGCTGCTCGAAGGGGCCGGCCGGAGCGCTTGACCTCAACTCCGGTCGAGGTCCTACCGTCGGCTCCGTTGATCACCACCTGACGGCAGAAGACGAGGGGCGGACCCCGTGGACCTCGATACCGGAGCCACCACCGAGCGGGCACTCGTACTGGGCCCGGGAGGCCCGGTCGGCACGGCCTGGATGGCGGGCCTGGCCGCCGGACTGCGCCGCACCGGAATCGATCTGGGCGGAGCCGACCTCATCGTCGGCACGTCGGCCGGAGCGATCGTCGGCGCACTGCTGGCCACCGGCCAGGACCCCGAACGGCTCGCCGCCCTCGGAGCACGGACGGGTCCGGCCGCCCCCGGAGCGGCGGCGGCCGCGGCCCGGCTGGGCTCCGTGCTCGTGGTGCTGGGGGAACCCGGGCTGGAACCGGGGGAGGCCCGGCGCCGAGTGGGCCGGATGGCCCTGGACCACGCCGGCTCGGAATCCGGCCCCGCCGCCGAGCGGGCGCTGCTCGCGGGACGGGCCGCGCTGATCGGGGCCGGCCCCTGGCCGGACCGGCGGTTGCTGATCACCGCGGTCGAGGCGGCCACCGGCGAGCCCGTGGCGTGGGACCGTACGAGCGGTGTGCCGCTGGTGCGGGCGGTGGCCGCGAGCAGCGCCTTCCCCGGAGCCGTGCCGCCGGTCGCCATCGACGGGCGGCGGTACATGGACGGCGCCCTGCGTGCGGGGGCGAACGCGGACCTCGCGGCCGGGGCCCGCACGCTGGTCGTCGTGGAGCCCATGGCGCACCTCTTCCCCCGCGAGCGGCTCGAACGGCAACCGGCGTCCGTCGGGGCGCGGACCGTCGTGACCCTCGGGCCCGGTCCGGAGGCCGTACGGGCCTTCGGGCCGGACCTGCAGGACCTGGCGAACTGGGAGCCCGCGTACCGGGCGGGCCTCGCCCAGGCGGGCGCCGCCGCCGAACGGCTCCGCTCCGCGTGGAACACGGGATCCGCCGCCGTCTGACCCGCCGCCGTCCGACCCGCCGCCGACTGCGCGCCCGCCCGACCGCCCGCCGACGCGTCGTCACGCACCCGGCGTACCGGGCGGGCCCGCGTCATCCGGTCGGCCCAGCCGGACGGCGGGCCGAACCCGCAGGCCGGGGGCGTGCGTTCCGCATCCCGTCCGTCCCGCCGTCTATCCCGACCCTCCCCGCGGATGGGAACCTGAGGCTGCCGCTCAGCCGAGCGCGGGCACCCACACCCTCCCCCCGACGCCCCCGTGCGCGCCCCTGCCGCCGACCCGCCATCAAGGGAGTCCATCGCATGCAGACCCGTTCAGCCGACGATGCGCGCAAGCGAGTGGTGTGGGGGATAGCCCTCGTCCTGATCGCCGTCACGGCGCTCCTCGGAGCCGGGCCCGGGGCCGCCGAGGCTGCCGCCGCGCCCGCCCCGCCCGTACCCGTCCTGTCCTGGGGCCCCTGCGCCGACGGCCAGGGAGACGGCTTCGAGTGCGCGACCGCCCAGGTGCCGCTGGACTACCGCCGGCCCACCGGAACCACGATCCCGCTGGCCGTCACCCGGAAGCTCGCGGCCGACCCGGCCCGCCGCACCGGCGTCCTGGTGCTGCACCCCGGCGGGCCCGGCAACTCCGGCGTGAACTTCGCCCGCAACAGCTACGCCGCACTCCCCGCCGCCCTCCGCGACGGCTTCGACGTCGTCGGGTACGACATGCGGGGCGTGGGACGCAGCGGGCAGGTGGAGTGCTGGAACGACACCGAGTACGCGGCCGCCGTCGACGCCGCGCGCGGCGTACCCGGACCGGGAGCCCTGCAGACCGCCGTCCGGCAGGGCCAGGAGTTCGCCGCCGCCTGCCGGGAACGCGCCGGCGGCCTCGTACCGTTCATCGGCACCGGGTCGAACGCCAAGGACCTCGACCTGCTGCGCCAGGCCCTCGGCGAGGAGACGCTCACCTTCTACGGCCGCTCCTTCGGCAGCTATGTCGGCACCGTCTACGCCGCCCAGTTTCCCCGGCGCGTGCGCGCCATGGTCCTGGACGGGGCCTACGATCCGCGCAGCTACGCCGACCTGCCGTACGCCTACGACGCCGCGCAGTTCACCGCCCTGGACGCGGCGGTCGGCCGGTTCCTCGACTGGTGCGCGCAGAACGCCACCGCCTGCGGATTCGGCGCGGGCAAGCCCCGGGAGGCCTTCGAACAGCTGAAGCGGGACCTCGACGCAGACCCGGTCGTCACCGCGAGCGGACGCCCGGCCACCGGCTACACCCTCGCCTACCGGCTGATGTTCAACATCAACTCGGGCAAGGAGATCTGGCCCTACCTGGGAGAGGCCCTGGCCGCGGCCCAGGCCCGCGAGACCTCCTTCCTGCTGTCACCCCCCTCACCCGGGTCCTTCGACTTCCTCAACGTCAACCTGGCCGTCGAATGCGCCGACCGCGTCTACCCCGCCAGCCGGCTCCTCCTGGGCGCCCTGGTCGGCGCACAGGCCGCCTCGGCGCCCCTGCTCGGACCGCCCATCGGCCTGGGACCGCCCACCTACGACCACAACCACGCGCCGACCTGCGCACAGTGGCAGGCGGAACGCCCGAGCCGCTACGAGGGCTCCTACCGGGCGGCCGGGTCCGCCCCGATCCTGGTCCTCGGCACGACCGGGGACCCGGACACCCCGTACCGGGACGCCGTGGCCCTGGCCGGGACGCTGGACGCCGGCCGGCTGCTGACCTTCGACGCCGAGGGGCACACCGCCTACAACCGGAGCGCGTGCGTCAGCGCGCTCGTCAACGCCTACCTGGCCACCCTGGCCCTGCCCGCGCGGGGCACCGTCTGCGCCGACGAGACTCCCCCGGAGGCGCTCGGCCGGCGCACCACCGGGCCCGTGGAAGCCGACGAGACGAACGATGTGATCCCCACCCTGCGCTGACCGGGGGCCGCCTCCGTTCCCCGGCGCAGCAGCGCCGGGACGGGCCAGGCGGGCGAGGTAGCGGGCCAGTCCGGTCGCGTCCTCGCCCGCCCAGCCCACGTACCCGTCGGGCCGGACCAGGAAGAGCCCCTTGCCGTACGGCTCGTACGGTCCGATCCGGTGGACGTGCAGGAACTCCCTGTCCACGGGCGGCAGTTCGGCATCCGTGCCGACGGCGAGCAGGGTGAACCGCGCTCCCCGGAACAGGTCGAAGAGCCTGCGCCCGCCCGGCAGCGGGCCTTCGGGCGCCCGGTCCCCGGCTTCCAGGGCGCCCGCCGCGCCCTCGGAGAGCGGGCCGCCCCGGTAGCCCAGGCCGAGTTGGCGGGTGCTCCCGCCGCGTTCCTCCTGGCCGCGGTGGATCCGGGTGGACAGGCCCAGAACGTGCGCGGCGAGGGGCCGGCGCTCCTGCTCGTAGGTGTCCAGGAGTTCGGGGTCCGCGCCGTGGCGCAGTACCTGCCCGAGCTTCCAGCCGAGGTTGTAGGCGTCCTGCACGCTGGTGTTGAGGCCCTGGCCGCCGGCGGGGGAGTGCACGTGGGCCGCGTCGCCCGCGAGCAGCACCCGGCCGGCGCGGAACCGGTCGGCCATCGCGGCGCGCGGTCTGAAGTCGGAGGCCCACCGGACCTCGGTGACGTCGTCGGCGCTCAGGTGGGTCAGGGCGGCGACCGCGCCGGGGATGTCGGCGGTGTCGGGTTAGGAGCGCCGTGCCGATCGCCCCGCCCACCTGCTGGGCCGTGTTGACCGTGGCCGAGGTGATCCCGGAGTCCCTCCGCGCCACGCCCTGGGTGGCCGTCGACATCACGGGCATGAAGACCAGGCCCATGCCGAACCCGAGGACCAGCAGGGCGGGGAGCACGTGGGTCGCGTACGAGGAGTCGACCGTCAGCCGCGTGAGGAGGAGCAGGGCCACGGTGGCCAGGAGCAGCCCGGGGACGATCAGCGAGCGGGGGGCGAGCCGGTCGAGGAAGCGGGCGGAGACCTGCGTGGCACCGGTGATGATCGCCAGGGTCATGGGGAGGAAGGCCAAGCCCGGTCCGGACGGGGGAGTAGCCGAGGACGAGCTGGAAGTAGTAGGTCATGAACAGGAACAGGGCGAACAGGGCGATGGTGGCCGGCGCCATGGTGACGAGGCAGCCGGCCCGCGTCCGGTCCCGGATGATGTGCGGCGGGAGCATGGGGTCGCTCGCCCGCGCCTGCCACCAGGCGAAGGCGGCCAGCAGGGCCGTCCCCCCGACGAGGAGGCCGATGACCAGGCCGTCGGACCAGCCGCGCGGTTCGGCCTCGCTCAACCCGTAGACGACGGCCACGAGTCCGCCGCACCCGAGGAAGGCTCCCGGGACGTCGAGCTTCGCTCCCGTACGCCCCCGGTCGGGCAGGACGGCGAAGGCGCCGATGACCGCGATCGCGGCGATGGCCACGTTGACGTAGAGGCACCAGCGCCAGTTCAGGTACTCGGTGAGCAGGCCTCCGGCGATCAGGCCGACGGCGCCGCCACCGCTCGCGATCGCCGCGAACACGCCGAAGGCCTTGGCGCGTTCCCCGGGGGGTCTCGAAGGTGGTGGCCGGCAGCGACAGGGCGCACGGCGCGAGGAGCGCCGCGAAGACGCCTTGCAGCGCCCGGGCCGCGAAGAGCATCCCCGGTCCGCTCGCAGCGCCGCCCAGGGGGGAGGCGAGGGCGAAGCCGGCCAGGCCGATGACGAACGCCCGCCTGTGGCCGATGAGGTCCGCGATGCGCCCGCCCAGCAGGAGCAGCCGGCCGAACGCCAGCGAGTACGCGGTGATCACCCACTGCCGGTTGCCGTCCGACATCCCCAGCTCGCGCTGGGCGGAGGGGAGCGCGATGTTCACGATCGTGGCGTCGAGGACGACCGTCAGCTGCGCCGGCCCGATCACGGCGAGCGCCCACCAGCGCCGGGGATCGGGAGGGCCGGCCGGTACGCCGCGACGGGCCGGGGCGCGGCGTCGGACATCGGGCCGGATGAGGTTCCGCTGGCGGACGTCGCGGAGTCAGCCACACACGGATCGTGACGTTCAGCCCGCCTGGAGATCCGGCGGCGGCATCCCGCATTCCCAGCCGGAACGGCCGGACCGGTGAGCGGGCCGCACGGTCCGGCCGGGCCCGGTGGAGCGGCAGGGCCGACCCGTTCGCGCGCCCGGCTCGACGCCCCTGGCCGTACTCACGGCGCCGGGGACGGCTGCCGCCGCCCGCTGCCGGCGGACATGGCGGCGGCGCAGGGCCGCGTACAGGGCGGCCGTGGCCACGCTGGCGGCGCACCAGGCGCCGAGGATCACGAGGATCGTGCGGAGGACGGCCACGGGGACTCCTCGGGTGTGAACGGCACCGCCTCGGCGAGCCGGGCGAGGTGGTGCTCGCCGTGACCGTCCAGTACCCGGAGGAGGCGGACTTCACGCCCTCCGCCGCCTCCGGCGCGGGCGCCGCTACGGCGCGATCGGCAGCTGCCGCTTGTGCTCGGTCAGGCGGTAGCGGCGGACGATCGTGTCGAAGGCGCGCTCCCCGACCGGCTTGCCCTCCAGGAAGTCGTCGATCTCGTCGTACGTGACCCCCAGCGCGTCCTCGTCGGCCTTGCCCGGGTCGAGGGTCTCCAGGTCCGCCGTGGGCGTCTTCCAGACCAGCTCGGCCGGTGCGCCCAGAGCGTCGGCGCAGGCCCGCACCCGGCGCTTGGTCAGCCCGGTCAGCGGCACCACGTCGGCCGCGCCGTCGCCGAACTTGGTGAAGAAGCCGGAGACCGCCTCGGCGGCGTGGTCGGTGCCGACGACCAGGCCGTCGTGCGCGCCGGCCACCGCGTACTGGGCGATCATGCGCTGGCGGGCCTTGATGTTGCCCTGTACGAAGTCCTGGTGGTGGTCGTCCCGGAAGACGGTCCCGCCGGCCAGGGAGGCGGCCAGCGCCGCGTCGCTCGCGGGCTTCACGTCCACGGTCAGCACCCGGTCGGCGTTGATGAAACCGAGGGCGAGCTGGGCGTCCTTCTCGTCCGCCTGGACGCCGTAGGGCAGCCGCATCGCGAAGAACGCCGCCTCGTGCCCGGCCGCGCGGACCCGCTCCACGGCGAGCTGGCAGAGCCGGCCGGCCGTCGTGGAGTCCACTCCGCCGCTGATCCCGAGCACCAGCGAACGCAGGCCGGTGGACGTGAGCCGCTCGGCCAGGAACGCCACCCGGCGCTCGATCTCCCGCTGGGCGTCGAAGCTCTCGGCCACCAGGAGTTCCCGGGCGATCTCCTGCTGCAGGGCGGTGGACGCCGGCTGGCTCACGGCTGCTCCTCATGATGGTTCGTCGGTTCGGAAACGATGCGCTGTCCCGCCGACCCTAACCGAGGGCGCGGGTGAGCCGCGTCTCACCCGCGTGGCGGCGCTTGTCTATGCAACGAGTTGCATAGAAGGATCGGGGCATGGCACTTGAGCACGCGATCCTCGTCTCCCTGCTGGAGCAGCCGGGATCCGGATACGAGCTGGCACGCCGGTTCGACCGGTCCATCGGCTACTTCTGGACCGCGACCCACCAGCAGATCTACCGCGTGCTGAAGGCGATGGAGGGCGACGGCCGGCTCGACGTCCTCGAAGTGCCCCAGCGGACCCGGCCGGACAAGAAGGAGTACTCCGTCACCGCGGCCGGCCGCGCCGCCCTCTCGGCCTGGCTCCACGAGCCGATCCAGGCCGACACCGTCCGCCACGAGCTCGCCGTGAAGATCCGCGGCGCGGCCTTCGACGATCCGGCCGCCCTGATCCGCGAAGTCGAGCGCCACCACCGGACGCACGCCGACCGGCTCACGCACTACCTGGCGGGCGAGCTCCGCGATTTCACCGGACCGCGCGCTCCGGGTCCCTCCGACGCCGGGCGGGAACTCCAGCACGTCGTGCTCCGCGGCGGCATCGCCTACGAGCGCATGCAGCTCGCCTGGCTGGAGGACGTACTGGCCACGCTCCACCGCCTGGCAGCCCCCTGACCCCGGGCCGCCGCACCCTCCCTTCTCCTTCTTCCCCTCCACCCCTCATTCGACGCATCCTCCGACCGGAAGGCGAACGCCCATGAGCGACCCGTTGCTGTTCAACCCGCGCACCTACGACCCCGCGCACTTCGACCCCGAGACCCGCCGGCTGCTGCGCGCGACCGTCGACTGGTTCGAGGAGCGCGGCAAGCGCCGGCTGATCGAGGACTACCGGACCCGCGCCTGGCTGGGGGACTTCATCTCCTTCTCCGCGAAGGAGGGACTCTTCGCGACCTTCCTGACCCCGGAGCCGGCCGCCGGCCAGGACGGGCCCGACAAGCGCTGGGACACCGCGCGCATCGCCGCCCTCAACGAGATCCTCGGGTTCTACGGCCTCGACTACTGGTACGCGTGGCAGGTCACCATCCTCGGTCTCGGCCCCGTCTGGCAGAGCGGCAACGCCGCCGCCCGCGACCGCGCCGCGCAACTCCTCGATGCGGGCGAGGTGTTCGCGTTCGGCCTGTCCGAGAAGACCCACGGCGCGGACATCTACAGCACCGACATGCTGCTGGAGCCCACTGCCGACGGCGGTTTCCGGGCCACCGGCTCGAAGTACTACATCGGCAACGGCAACGCCGCCGGACTCGTCTCCGTCTTCGGCCGCCGCACCGACGTCGAGGGCCCGGACGGCTACGTCTTCTTCGCGGCGGACAGCCGCCACCCCGCGTACGACGTGGTGAAGAACGTCGTCGACTCCTCCAAGTACGTCAGCGAGTTCCGCCTCACGGACTATCCGGTCGGCCCCGAAGACGTCCTGCACACGGGCCGCGCCGCCTTCGACGCCGCCCTCAACACGGTCAACGTCGGCAAGTTCAACCTCTGCACCGCCTCGATCGGCATCTGCGAGCACGCGATGTACGAGGCCGTCACCCACGCGCAGGGCCGCATCCTCTACGGCCGTCCCGTCACCGCCTTCCCGCACGTGCGCCGCGAGCTGGCCGACGCGTACGTCCGCCTCGTCGGGATGAAGCTGTTCAGCGACCGCGCCGTCGACTACTTCCGCTCCGCCGGCCCCGACGACCGCCGCTACCTCCTTTTCAACCCCATGACCAAGATGAAGGTGACCACGGAGGGCGAGAAGGTCATCGACCTGATGTGGGACGTCATCGCGGCCAAGGGCTTCGAGAAGGACACCTACTTCGCCCAGGCGGCCGTCGAGATCCGCGGCCTGCCCAAGCTGGAGGGCACGGTCCACGTCAACCTGGCGCTCATCCTCAAGTTCATGCACAACCACCTGCTGGAGCCGGCGGACTACGCTCCCGTCCCGACCCGCCTCGACGCGGCCGACGACGCCTTCCTCTTCCGCCAGGGCCCGGCCCGCGGCCTCGGATCCGTACGGTTCCACGACTGGCGCCCGGCCTACGACGCGTACGCGGCCGTGCCCAACGTCGGCCGGTTCCGCGAACAGGCCGACGCCCTCTGCGCGTTCGTCGAGACCGCCGCCCCCGACGAGGGCCAGAGCCGCGACCTCGACCTCCTCCTGGCGGTCGGCCAGCTCTTCGCCCTGGTCGTGCACGGCCAGCTGGTCCTGGAGCAGGCCCGCCTGACCGGCCTGGACGAGGACGTGCTCGACGAGCTGTTCGGCGTCCTCGTGCGGGACTTCTCCGCGCACGCCGTCGAACTGCACGGCAAGGACTCCGCCACCGCGGACCAGCAGGCATGGGCGCTGGGTGCGGTCCGACGCCCGGCCGTGGACGCGGACCGCTCGGCGCGCGTGTGGGCACGGGTGGAGGGCCTCGCGGGGGCGTACGAGATGAAGCCCTGACGCCGGCCTCCCGGGCCGGCCCGGGACCGGTCCGGTCCCAGGCCGGCCCGGTCCCAGGCCGGTCCGGGACTTTGTACCCGTGTCTCTCCTCGGGTACCGCTCGGTCCTTTCGGCCGGTGTGCACGCGGCCCTTCGAGGTGTTGGCTGGAAGGAGTCGGAACAGCCGGAGCACACACCCCGAGAGGCTGGAACCCCACCATGTCGACGTCCACGGAGCAGAGGACGGAGGTGATCGCAGAGAACCGCACCCGCAAGGGTCTGCTGCCGCTGTGCCTGAGCGAAGCAGCGGAGCGGTTCTCCTTAGCGGTCCTTCTACGGAATGCGCGCGGTACTGGCGCTCTTCCTGATCGACACGGCCCACGGCCTCGGCATGTCCAAGACCACGGCGGTAGCCCTCGTCGGCGCCTATCTGTCCGCCTGCTACTTCACCGCCCTGCCGGGCGGCTGGATCGCCGACCGGCTGCTCGGCGCCCGTAGGACCGCCCTGGCCGGCGGCATCGCCATCCTGGCCGGACACCTCGCGCTCGCCTTCGAGGCCGGAGCGGCCGGCGTCTACGCCGGCCTCGTCCTCATCGCGGTCGGCACCGGCCTGCAGAAGCCCAATATGACCGCCCTGGTCGGGAAGCTGTACGCGCAGGGCACCGACCACGAGCGGGACGCGGCCTACAGCAAGTTCTACGCCAGCGTCAACGTCGGCGGCCTGGCCTCGACCCTCCTGGTGGGCTGGCTCGGACTGCACTTCGGCTGGAACGTCGCCTTCGGCACGGCGGCCGTGGCCATGGCCCTCAGCCTGTGCGTCTTCCAGGCCTCGGGCAGTCTCCGCGAGGCCGCCGACGCACCCGGCCGCCCGCTCACCCGCACCGAGGCCCGCACGGTGGCCGTCCGGGCACTGGGGTGCGTGGCCGGCGTCCTCGCGGCCGGCGCCGCGGCCCGGGCGACCGGCACGCTGACCCTGCCCCACGCACTCACCGCGTTCGCGGTCCTGGCCGTGGTCGTGCCGGTCGGCTACCTCGTCACCCTGCTGCGCCGCCCCGACCTCGACGCGCGCGGACGGGCGGGCATCCGCGCCTACGCACGGCTGTTCGCGGCGGCCGTCGCCTTCTTCTGCATCTTCGACCTGGCCGCGTCCAACGTGCAGCTGTTCGCCGCGGACCACGTGGACATGGAGGGCATCCCGGTCACCTGGCAGGCGGCCCTGAACCCCGTCATGACCATCGCCTTCGCCGGGGTCCTCGCGTTCGTGTGGCGCAGAGTGCGCGTTTCCTCCCCGGCGAAGTTCTCCACGGGACTCGTCCTCGGCGGACTGTCCTTCCTCCTGCTCGCCCTCGCCGCGGGCCGGGCCACCGGCAGCGCCCACATCTCGCTGCTGTGGCTGGTCGGCCTCTACGTCCTGCTGAGCATGGGCGAACTGTTCCTCGCCCCCACCGGACTCTCCATCAGCCACAAGCTGGCCCCGGCCGGCACCGGATCCCAGCTCGTGGGCCTCTTCTTCCTGGCCGCCGCGGCGGGCGACGCCATCGGCAGCCAGGTGGCCACCCACCTCACCGGCGCCGCCCTCTACCTCGCCCTCGGCGGCCTGGCCCTGGCAGCCGGGATCGCGATGGCCGCCGCCACACCGAAGCTGCGCCTCCTGACCGGCGAATGAACCGGCCGACCGCCTACGTGGCGCTCCCCTGCCGTCCGATGGCTTCGAAGGAGGCGACGAGGTCGGTGGGGGAGGGGAGCGCGGCGATCTCGGACCGGAAGGCGGCGGCCCCCTTGCGGAGGGCTTCGTCGGTGAGCAGGCGGCCGAGCAGATCGGCGTCCACCTCGTCACCCGTCGAACGGAGGGCGAAGCCCACCCCCGTCGCGGCGTCGGTGTTGATGAAGTGGTCGGCGCCCTGCGGAAGGATCAGCTGAGGGACGCCCAGGGCGGCGGCGGTGAGCATGGTGCCGGCGCCGCCGTGGTGCACGATCGCGTCCGCGGTGTCCAGGAGCTGGGCCAGGGGCACCCAGGGCAGCACCCGGACGTTGCCGGGAAGCGTCCCGAGCGGGCTCAGGTCGGTGTCGCCGACCGCGAGCAGGAACTCGGCGTCGACCGAGGCGGCCTCGGAGATCACCCGGGTGACCGGGTCCACGCCCGCGAACGTGGTCACCACGGTCCCGAGGGTGACGGCTATCCGGGGACGGGAGCCACGGGCCACGAGATCGCGCGGGACCGAGCCGCCACCGTTGTGCGGCACGTAACGGACGCGCAAGCCGGTGCCGTCCCCGCCGAGGGAGGGCGGTACGACGTCGAGGACGGTGTGGGTGGCGGGGCCTTCGACCCCGCGGGCCCGGTACTCGTCCGCCAGCAGCCCGGCGAGCCGCCCGACCATGCCGAGGCCGGACATCACGCCGAAGTTGTGGACCACGGCCGGTATGCCGAGGGCCGCGGAGACCAGGGGAGCGGCGGCCTGGAAGGGGGCGTGGACGATGAGGTCCGGCCGCCAGGCGCCGGCGACGGCGAGGAGGTCGTCGATGGTGACCCGGCCGTGTTCGGCGAAGCCGGCCGCGGCGAGCCGCTCGGTGTCCTGCGGGCTGTTGGCGTCCGTGACGAACTGCAGGTCCTCACCGTCCGAGGCGCGCCGGAAGGCCTCCATCAGCGTCGATCCGTCGCCGATCTCGACGGTGGGCAGGCCGGCTTGCCGGAGCTGGTCGTACGGGGCCGAAACGGCGAACAGCACCTGGTGCCCGGCGGCCTGCAGCGCCTGGGCGTTCGGCACCATCGGGAACAGATGGCCCACCGAAGCGGGGCCGGTGAAGAGGATGCGCACGCTGATACTCCTTGGGTGGGGCCCCGAATCGCTGCTCGGACAGGGCTCCTCGACGGCTCTGGCACATGTTCGAACGAATCCACTCTCGCCTCGGTTTCCATGGAGATGATCGAATTTCGGCCGTTTCCAACGGGCATCCGACCGTGCGGAGGCGGGCGTTGAGCATGCGCCCAGCCGTCCGCACCGCGGCCCCGCCGTCAGACCTGGGGCGGGCCCTGTACGAGGAGGCGGGCCGCCGCGTAGTCGGCGCGGTCGGCCTCGTCCGACGCGTCCAGGTAGCCGTAGGCGTCGTCGCCGACGGGGATCCGCAGGGGCGTGGGGCCCCCGGCGGAGACGATGTCCAGGACCCGCGCGGCGAAGTCCTCCGGACGTCCGG
This sequence comes from Streptomyces sp. CA189, assembly GCF_056428985.1. NCBI lineage: Bacteria > Bacillati > Actinomycetota > Actinomycetes > Kitasatosporales > Streptomycetaceae > Streptomyces > Streptomyces sp. CA189. The sequence continues at coordinate 50,401 of NZ_JBWJVM010000015.1, forward strand.
TCTCGGGGCTGTCCGCGAGGCCCCGGGCCCCTTCGAGCATTTCGCGGTTGGTGGCGTCGTAGGCAGGGACCCGATGGGCGGCTTCGGCCATGGAGGTGCCGTAGCGCGTCGCGAACATGCCCGGTTCGAGGACGGTGACGCGGATGTTGTGGGGAGCCGCCTCCATGGCGAGGGTCCGGCTCATGCCCTCGAGGGCGTGCTTCCCGGCGGTGTAGGCCGCCAGACCGGGGAAGGCCATCCGGCCGACCACGGAGGAGACGTTGAGGATGTGGCCGTGCCCCTGGGCCCGCATCAGCGGCAGGACGAGCCGCGCGAGCCGCCAGGGGCCGACGACCAGGGTCTCCAACTGGTCGCGCAGTTCGGCGTCCGAGACCTCCTCGACCGCGCCGAACAGTCCGACGGCGGCGTTGTTGACGAGGATGTCGATGCCGCCCAGGCGCTCGGCCGCGGTGCGGACGGCCTCCTCGCAGGAAGCGTCGTCCCGCAGTTCGAGCGGGATCGGGACGATGCGGCCGGGCCAGGCGGCGGCCAGATCCTCCAGGTCGGCGGTCTTGCGGGCGGTGACGGCCAGTTCGTCTCCCGCCCGGGCCGCCGCGGTGGCCAGTGCGTGCCCGAGTCCCGAGGAGCATCCCGTGACCAGCCATCGTCGTCCCATGGTTCCCCCGTGATGGCCGAGTTGCTCCGGATGTGGCGGCAGTTCATGTTCGTGGGGGCTCGGGCCCGGGGTCATCCCCGCTGCGGGGGCGCGCGGAGGCGCGCAGGCGCACGTCCCGGCGCGCGCACGCGCCGGGCGGGGACCGCGGCCCGGCGGGTACGCCGGACCCGGTCGCCTACGCGAGCGGCCCTCCGGCTGCCGGCGCTCCCCCCTGCCCGGCGGCGCGACGGAGCCGGGAGCGGGCCGGGTCCTGGGGTGAGTACGAGGCCGTGCCGGTCTGTTCCCGCGGGTTCGGGCGGACGAAGAGGGTGACGGTGACCTTCTCGGTGAACCTGCTGCGCCGCATCATCGCGGCGGAGGCCGCGTTGCCGCTCTCCACGTCGGTGATGATCCGGGACGCTCCCGCCGCGAAGAGCGCGGCGCAGCAGTGCTCGACCAGGGAACTCGCGCCCCCGGCCCCGGGCGCGTTCCTCCAGCGCGATCCACTCCAGGTACCCCCGGTTTTCGCGCTCGTCGTAGGACAGCGACCCGAGGACGAAACCGAGCAGCCCCTCCTCGTCGCGGGCGATCCAGCAGGCGTCCGGCTGGGCGTCCCAGTGCGCGGCCACGGACGACAGCGACCAGGGGTCGCGGTCAGGCGGTGGTGGCGGAGGCCGTGGTGTTCCCTGCCGCAGCAAGGGCCGCCACCGCCGCGACGGCCGCGTCCGTGTCGGCGACGGCGAGGAGGGCGTTGATGTAGGCGCCTGCCAGCGCCCCGGCCGCGGCGGAGGCCCCGACCTGGGCGTTCGGATCGGTGACGTTGCCCGCCACCCACACCCCCGGCACGTCGGTGGCGCCGGCCGCGCCGGCGGCGAAGCGGCGACCGTCGCCGGGCAGGTCCTCCATCGGCAGGCCCAGGCCGGCCAGGCCCTCGGTACGGGCCACGAGCGTGGTCGCCACCGCGAGGACGCGGCGGTCGACGACCCGGCCGCCGGCCAGGCGCACACCGCGGATGCCGCCGTCGCGGTCCCCCACGACCTCTTCGACCGGGGTGTCGACGACCCGGATGCCGCGTGCGGCGAAGCGCGTACGGGTCTCTTCGTCCAGCTCGGTGCCGTGCGTGAAGTAGACGAGGTCGTCGGTGAGCTGACGGAACAGCAGGGCGTGGTGGATCGACCCGGGGCCGGTGGCGAGGACGCCGATCGGCTCGTCGCGGACTTCCCAGCCGTGACAGTACGGGCAGTGCACCACGCTGCGACCCCAGTGCTCCGCCAGTCCCGGCAGCTCGGGCAGCACATCGCGCAGACCGGTGGCCACCAGCAGGCGGCGCGCCGTCAGGACGCGGCCGTCGGTCAGGGTGACGGTGAAGCGCAGGTCGCCGTCGGCGGACGGCCCGGCCGGCTCGGCGGCGGAGACCTCGCCGGTGACGATGAGGCCGCCGTAGCGGCGTACCTCCTCGCGGCCGCGCCCGTACAGTTCCGCCGGCGGGGTGCCGTCCAGGCCGAGCAGGCCGTGCACGCCCTCGGCGGGCGCGTTGCGGGGGGTGCCGCTGTCGATCACGACGACCGAACGGCGGGAGCGGGCGAGCATCAGCGCGCCGTTCAGACCGGCGGCGCCGCCGCCGATCACCACGGCGTCGACGGTCCCGTCCGGCAGTGCGTCGGACGCGTATGCGGTAGTCGTCGCGGACATGTCGTCGGATTCCTTCCTGGGTGCGGTGTTCCTTCGGACCGGCCCGGTGGTCCGGGGCCGTTGCACACGACGCTAACCGCGACTTGCAGCACGGGCATACTATGTTGCCCATGACGCAAGAAGACGGCGATCTGGACGGCCTGGTACGCAAGCGCATCCGCGCGCTGCGGGTGGCGCAGGGCTGGTCCCTGGAGGAACTGGCCGTGCGGGCCCGGCTCAGCCAGTCCACGCTCAGCCGCATCGAGAACGGCCAGCGCCGCCTGGCGCTGGACAGCCTCGTCACGCTCGCCCGCGCGCTGGACACCACCTTGGACCAGCTCGTGGAGACCGCGACCGACGATGTCGTCACCAGTCCGATCATCGACGCCGCTCGTGGGCAGATGCGCTGGCCGATGAAGGGCGAACCGGGCATGACGGTCATTCGCCAGCGCATGACCGAGCCGCCGCCGGACAACCCCTCCCGCATGCGCGCGCACCCCGGGCGCGAATGGCTCGTGGTCCTGTCCGGCACCGCGATCCTGATGCTGGGGCATCGCCGCTTCCGCATCGAGACCAACCAGTCCGCGGAGTTCCCCACGATGATGCCGCACGCGATCGGCGCCGAGGGGGGGCCGTGCGAGATCCTGGGGATCTTCGACCGGGACGCCCGTCGCGGCCACCAGCGGGACAACGGCGTCAGCGACGGAGGGGGCGAAGACGGGGGCGGAGGCGCTGCTCAGGGGCCGGGTCGTTGACGCGGGCGGCGGCCCCTCCTGACGCGTACGGGGTCTCCCGCGCGGGCCGTCTTGCGCGTCCTGGGCGTCGCAGGGCCATCTTCTTGCCTAACCGGCAAGAATTAATGCGGGCAGCGCATGGGCGCCCTACCGTGGAGCCATGACCCACGCACAGCACGCACCCCAGCACGGCCACGCCCAGCACGGCGGCCACGGCCACCAAGGCCATGACCACGGCCACCACGGCCATGACCACGGCCACGCCCAGCACGAGGCCGACGGCCAGGCGGAGATCCTCGACCTCGACGCGGAAGTCCTCGCCGAGCACATCACCGACATCACCACGTGGCTGCCCCTGCGCGAGCCCCCTCGCCACATCGTGGATCTGGGCTGCGGCACGGGAGCCGGCACCTTCGCCCTGCTCGATCAGTTCCCCGACGCGCACGTCACCGCCGTCGACTCCTCGGCGGGGCACCTCCAGCGCCTGAGGGAGAAGGCCTGCGCCCGGGGCGTCGAGGACCGCGTCCGCACCGTGCAGGCCGACCTCGACGAAACCGAGTGGCCCGACCTCGGTACGCCGGACCTGGTGTGGGCCTCGGCCTCGATGCACCACATGGCCGACCCGGACCAGGCCCTGCGCGCGGTCCGCGAGCTGCTCGCCCCCGGCGGACTGTTCGCCGTCGTGGAACTGGCGGGCTTCCCCCGCTTCCTGCCCGAGGACGCCCCGGAAGGCCGGCCCGGACTGGAGGAGCGCTGCCACACCGCGAGCGAGAGCTACCACGCCGAGCACGTGCCCCACCGCGGCGCCGACTGGGGACCGAAGCTCACCGCGGCCGGGTTCGCCCTCGACGGCGACCGCGTGATCAACGTGAACATCGCGGGCTCGCGCAGCGAGGCGGTCGGCGCGTACGCCCTGGGCAGCCTGCAACGCCTTCGCCGCAGCATCGTGGACACGCTCGCGCCGGAGGACCTCGCCGCACTCGACCGGCTGCTCGACACCGACGGCCCGCAGAGCATCCTGCACCGCGACGACCTCGCCGTGCGTACCGAGCGCACCGTCTGGGCCGCACGCCGCACGAGCTGATCCGTGCCGGCCGCGGCCGCGGACGGCGTGCACCCGGCAGCACCCCGCCGGCCGGCTCCAACAGGGCGCCCTCCCGCGGGGGTGTCGTTCGCGGACCGGCCGGGGCCGCCCGCCTAGCCTGCTCGCGTGGCACGAACCCGGCTCTACCGCGACGGCGTCCTGGCCCTGGAGGACTTCCCCGCCCAGGACCTCTCCGCGTACGCGGGGCAGCCGGACTGCACCGTCTGGCTGGACCTCTGCGATCCCACCGCCGCTGACTTCGACCTGATCACCGAGCAGTTCGGGCTGCACGAACTGGCCGTCGAGGACGCCCGGCACGCGCACCAGCGGGCCAAGCTCGACCGCTACCGCACGCACCTCTTCCTCAGCGCCTACGCCGTCTACACCGACACCCCCGACGGCCCCCTGCGGACCCGCGAGATCGCCGCCTTCGTCACCGCGAACGCCCTGATCACCGTCCGTGCGAGCGGCCACTTCGACATGGACCGCGTCGTCGCCTACTGGGACGACTCGGCCGACCTCGCCAAGGAAGGCGTCGGCTTCCTGCTCCACTGACTGCTCGACTACCTCGTGGACGACCACTTCAAAGCCGTCCAGCAGCTCGACGAGCAGATCGAGGCCCTGGAGCAACTGCTCTTCGAGGACGGTCGCGACGAGGTCCGGACCGTCCAGCGGCGCTCGTACGCCCTGCGCCGGGACCTGGTGCTCCTGCGCCGGGTGGTGCTGCCCATGCGCGAGGTGGTCAACACCCTGCTCCGCCGCGACCTGCACACCGTCAGCCCCGCGATGCTGCCGTACTACCAGGACGTCTACGACCACGTCCTGCGCGCCACGGAGTGGACCGAGTCCCTCCGCGACCTGGTGAACTCGGTCATGGACACCAATCTCACGGTCCAGGGCAACCGCCTCAACCTGATCATGAAGAAGGTCACCAGCTGGGCCTCGATCATCGCCGTCCCGACCGCGATCACCGGCTTCTACGGCCAGAACGTCCCCTTCCCGGGGGACGGCACCCGCACCGGCTTCCTGGTCTCCTCCGCGCTCATGCTCACCCTCTCCGTGGCCCTCTACTTCGGCTTCAAGAGGCGCGACTGGATCTGAGCGGTGCGCGATGATCAGGGGATGAGCGAGATCATCTTGATGTCGGACCCGAAGGTCGCGGCGATACCCGTCGAGGAGTGCGGCGAACGCCTCGTGGACGTCCGCCGCGGCGGCCACCTGCTGGTCGACGCACGCAAACAGGACCCGGCGGACGCCTTCGCGTACCTGCGGGAAGGCGTGCTGGCACGCCTGCTCGACGCCCAGCAGACCCTGCCCAGGGGCCTGCGGCTGCTGTTCGTCGAGGGGTACCGGCCGCCGTCGCTCCAGCGCGCGTACTTCGAGGAGTACGCCGGCCTGCTGCACGCGGACAACCCCGGGTGGAGCGAGGACCGGATCCATACGGCCGCGAGCCGCTACGTCTCCCCGCCCGCGATCGCTCCGCACAGTGCGGGTGCGGCCGTGGACCTCACGCTGGCCGATGCCGACGGGCGCGAGGTGGACATGGGCACGCGGATGAACGCGGACCCGGAGGAGAGCGGCGGCGCCTGCTACACGCACGCCGCCGGCATCGGCGAGGAGGCCCGTGCCAACCGGGAGCTGCTGGGCGCCGCCCTCACCACCGCCGGACTGGTGAACTACCCGACGGAATGGTGGCACTGGTCCTTCGGCGACCGCTACTGGGCTCTGCTCACCGGGGAGGCCGCAGCGCTCTACGGCGCGAAGGAGATCACTTCTGCGGCCGGCGCAGCAGCGGGGGAGCCGGGTGGAGCAGCGGGCTGGCGGCAGCCGGGCTCAGGCCGTCCATGACCAGGGTCACGTAGCGGCGCCAGCCCTCCTCGGCGGGGTCCATGGTCCACAGCACGCTGACGAGCATGCTCATGATCCTCTTCAGGTCGTCGGGCACGAGGTCCCCCCGGATCACCCCGGCCCGCTGACCCCGCGTCACCAGCGGGTCGAGCGCGTCGAAGAACCGGGCGCTGGTCTCCGCGGAGAGGACGCCGGCGTTCCGGGCGGCGGTCAGCACGTGGTGCTCGTCGGCCGCCGAGGTCAGAGCGGCCTCGAGTACGACGGCCAGGCCGCGGCGGGGGTCCTCGTCGGCCAGGCCGCGGTCGATGGCGGGGAGGACGTCCTGCGTGAACTGCTGGTCGAGCACGGCCCGGAGCAGGGCGGCCTTGTCGGGGAAGCGGCGGAAGAGCGTGGCGATCCCCACGCCTGCACGCCGCGCGATCTCGTCGAGCGGCGCCTCGGGTCCCAGCTCGGCGTACACCTCGCGTGCCGCTCTGACGATCTTCTCGATGTTGCGCACGGCGTCGGCGCGCAGGGGTTTGGGGCTTTCGGTCGGCACGCTGCCGAGAATACAACTGATAGTCGACGATCGGATCCGGTTGACACGTCGCGCACCGCAAACTGATAGTTGGCTACTGATTGTGGTGTGCGCAGACCCCGCACCCGCGCATCGCCGGGCAGACCTTCTCCGTAGCTCGTGCGTCCCGTGCCGCCCGGCCGGCCGGGCGGGCGGCCCATGCCTCTAGGACCCTTCATGCGACAGCCGCCCACGGCCACCCCCCGCACCGGCAAGGTGATCGCGACGCTCGCACTCGCGGGCATCGCCGCAGCCGTCATGCAGACGCTGGTCACGCCGCTGCTGGCCGACCTGCCGAACATCCTGCACACCTCCCACTCCAACTCCGCCTGGGTCGTCACCGCCACCCTCCTGGTCGCGGGCGTGTGCGTACCGATCAGCGGGCGCCTGGGCGACATGCTCGGCAAGCGCCGCATGCTCCTGGCCTGTTGCCTGCCGCTGATCATCGGATCGGTGGTGTGCGCGCTGGCGGGCGGCGTCGTCCAGATGATCGTCGGGCGCGGCCTGCAAGGCGTCGGCATGGGAATGATCCCGCTGGGCATCGCCCTGCTGCGCGACATCCTCCCCGCCGAGAAGCTCAGTTCCTCCATCGCCCTCGTGAGCGCCTCCATGGGCATAGGCGGCGGCATCGGCCTCCCGGTCTCCGCGGCCGTCGCCCAGTACGCGAGCTGGCGCTTCCTGTTCTGGGGTTCCGCGGCGCTCGCCGGCTGCGTGGCCGTCATGATCGTGGCCTTCGTCCCGGACGGCCCGGCCGCGGCCAAGGGCCAACGCTTCGACGCGGTCGGCGCGCTGGGCCTCGCGGCGGGCCTGGTGTGCCTGCTGCTGTTCGTGTCCAAGGGCGCCGACTGGGGCTGGGGATCAGCCGCCGCGCTCGGACTGATCACCACCGCCGTGGTGGTCCTGACGGCTTGGGCGTGGTTCGAATGGCGCACCACCGACCCGCTGGTCGACCTGCGCACCACGGTCCGCCCGCGCGTCCTGCTGACCAACCTCGCCTCGGTCTCCATCGGCTTCGGCATGTACGCCGGCATGCTGGTCGTCCCGCAACTGCTCCAGTTCCCCGCGGCCACCGGCTACGGCCTGGGCCAGTCCATGCTGGCGGCCGGCCTGTGGATGCTCCCCGGCGGGCTGATGATGATGGCCGTCTCCCCCCTCGGGGGCAAGCTCACCAACGCGCACGGCCCGAAGGTCACCCTCGTGTGCGGAGCGCTCGTCCTGGCCGCGGGCTACGGCGTGGCGCTCCTCTGCTCCGGAACGGCCGCCGGGCTGATGGCCGCCGTCATGGTCATCAACAGCGGTGTCGCCCTCGCCTACGGAGCCATGCCCGCTCTGATCATGAGCGCGGTACCCCTGACCGAAACCGGCGCCGCCAACGGCTTCAACGCCCTCATGCGCTCCCTGGGCACCTCCGTCGGCGCCGCCGTCGTCGGTGTGGTGCTGGCCCAGATGACCACCACGGCCGGCGGGGTCACCTTCACCTCCGAGGCGGGCTTCCGTACCGGCCTGCTGATGGGCGGCGGCTTCGCCCTGCTGTCCGGGGCCATCGCCGCTCTGATCCCCGCCCTCCGACCGGAGCGGCCCGCACCGCGCGACCCGTCGGACCCCACGACCGAAACGGCCCCCACCTCGGTGAGCAAGTAGCGCCGCCGCTCGGGGCGTCCAGGTCAGCGGGCCGCTTCGACGTACGACGCCAGGTGGGCCAGCGAGGAGGCGATGCCCGCCTCGTGGTCCGCCTGGTCGATGCCCGGCGGTACGTCCGTGGCGGTGACGGTCACCTCCGTGCCCTCCCCGGCGGCGGCGAGGTGCCAGGTCATCGTCATGGTGCCGGCGTACGACGGGTCGTCGGACTCGAACACGGCCTGCTGCACCACGCGCTCCGGCGGCACCAGCCCGGTGAACCGGACATCGACGATGTCGGTCGCGTCGGAGGTCTTGCCGGGGCTGTCGGCGGGATCGAGGTAGGTGAGGACCATCCGGAAGCCGCCGCCGGGCCTCGGGTCCCACCGCTCGATCCGCCCGCCCATGCCGTCCGGCGGGAGCCAGGCCTCCAGGGCCTCGCGGTCGAGGAGGGCGGCGTAGACGGCCGCCGGCGGCGCCGCGACCGTCCGGGCGCCGCAGTCGGTCCGGCCGGCGGACGGCGGGTTCCCCGACCGGTCCCGGTGCGTCGCCGGCGCATCCTCGGCACGGGCCTCCAGGGTGCGCAGGTGAGCGGTCACGGCCGCCGTGGTGCGCGGCTCGTCGCGGCTCGCCAGGAGGTCCAGCAGGGCCCCGCGCAGGACCGAGAGCAGCAGGGTGCGCTCGGCGAGTCCCTCGGGCGTGTCGCGGCGGGCCGGCTGCTGGGCGGCGGCGAAGACCTCCAGCCAGTCGGCGATCGTCCGCTCCGCGAAGCCCGCCCAGGGTCCCGCGCCGCCGCTCAGTGAGCGCGAGTAGCCCTCGACCCAGAGGGTGAGGACCTTGCGGTGTCCCGGGTCGGCCAGCCAGCTCCACACCAGCTCGCCCGTGCGGGCGAGCCCGTGCTCGGGCCTGGCCCGGTGCACGGCTTCGAGCATCCCCGTCTCGTCCTGCCGGGCCCGCGCGAGCAGCGCCTGCACCAGGGCGTCCTTGCTGCCGAACAGGAAGAGGAGGACGCGCGGGCTGCTGCCGATCGCCTCGGCCAGGGGCCGCAGGGACATGTCCGCCAGCCCGTGGTCGAGCACGTGGGCGTAGGCCAGCTCCAGGAGCTGCTGCTTGCGGGCGGAATCGGCGCGGGAGGAGTCGTCGCGGGCGGAGGGGGGCATCCGGACATTATGCTTTACTGAAACAGTTGTTTCAGTAGTTCGACGGTCGGCGATTCAGTGGCTCAGTGGCAGAGAGAGGGTCCCCATGAACGAGGTCCGCGCGGTGATCCGGCCGCTGGGGGAGCCGGGAGATCTCGGCTGGGTGGTCATGGCCCACGGCGAGCAGTACGCGAAGGAATTCGGCTGGGACGGCAGCTTCGAGGCCCTGGTCGCACGGATCGTCGCGGACTACGCGGCGGGCCACGATCCCACCCGCGAGGCGGCCTGGATCGCCGAACTGGACGGCCACCGGGTCGGCAGCGTGTTCTGCGTGGCCGACGGCGAGGGCGAGCAGGGCACCGCCAAACTGCGGATACTCCTCGTGGACCCCGCCGCCCGCGGCCACCGGCTGGGCTCGCGCCTGGTGGCCCGGTGCGTGGACTTCGCCCGTGAGGCGGGGTACGAGCGGATCCGGCTGTGGACGAACGACACCCTGGCGGCCGCACGCGGGATCTACCTGGCCGCCGGCTTCCGGCTCGTGGAGGAGGAGCCGCACCACAGCTTCGGCGTCGATCTGATCGGCCAGGTCTACGAGCTCGACCTGTCGGCCTGACCGGCAGGATCCGACGGGACGGCCCGGGCGCTACCGCCGCTCCGGCCCGAGGCCGACGGCGACCACCGAACGTCGAAGGCACGGAAACCGCCCGGGAGCACGGACACAGATAAGGACGGCGCCCGAGGGTAGACGCGAGCCGAGGCACCGCTGCGGAGCGACCGTTCCGCTGCTTTCCCGACGCGCGAGTGAGGACATCATGCTTTTCGCCGGACTCATCCTCCTGCTCATCGGATTCCTGACCGGAATCTCCGTTCTGTGGACCATCGGCGTCATCCTGCTCGTGGTGGGGGCGGTGCTGTGGCTCATGGGGTCGGTCGGGCACGCGGTCGGCGGCCGCCGTCATTACTGGTAGGCGGTGGCGGCACCGCCGGAGCGCTGTCGTCTGGTGGTCCGCCCCCCCGCGGGGGCGGACCACCACCCCCGTTACCGCGCAACTCGGCGGGGGCGGGGCGGCCCCGGCGGGGGGGGGGTGGGGGGGGGGCCCCCCCGGGGGGGGGGGGGCACCACCAGCCCGTTTCCGGAGCAACTCGGCTGTGTCATCGGCCCGTTGCCGGGTATCCGCGCAGCACGCCCGCCAGGCAGGCGGGCAGGCGGAGGACTCGAAGGAATGGGAATCCCGATGACGACGACCGGACTGCACGGAAACAAGTCCCTCCCCAGCACACAGGCGCTCCGCCGGCAGGCCGCCCGGACCGGGAGGGAACTCGGCCGGACGGTGGAGGCGCTGGTCTCCAGGGCGGGCGCCTCGGCGCGGGTCCACGAGACCGCCGGGAGGCTGCGGGAGACGGCCGCATCGCACGTCGGCCGCCTCGTGGACGACGAGAAGTTCGGCTCCGCACGGGGCAGGGCCGTGCGTGCCGTGACCACGGCACGGAGCCACCGGACCGCGTTGGCCACGGCCGCCGGCGTACTGGCCGCGGCCCTGCTCGCCCGGCGGAGCCGCCGGGCACGACGCGGACAGGCTGTTTGAACCGAGCGTTCCGGGCCAGACGAGAAGCGATCGAGCATCCGAATCAGGTCCGGATCCGACGGGAATCCGTATCGAATCCGGGCCGTCTCCGATGGAGGTTCTGAGGTGGGAAATGTGTCGCGTCTGCCTGGCCGTGCCGAGCACCACTGGTTGTGGCAGGAGGACGCCGCCTGCCGGGAACTGGGCTCGCGCCTCTTCTTCTACCCCACGGGCGAGCAGCGCCCGGACCGGGAGGCGCGGGACGCGGCGGCGAAGGAAGTGTGCGCGCTGTGCCCCGTGCAGCGCGACTGCCTGCGGCACGCGCTGGAGGTGGGAGAGCCGTTCGGCGTCTGGGGCGGGCTCACCGCGCACGAGAGGCGCCAACTCCGTACAGCGGGAGGGGAGAGGTCCGCGCTGTCTTCCACGGCTTGAGCCTCGGCGCCAGTGAAGGGAACGGCCCCCGAACACCGGGGGCCGTTCCCTTTGCCGCTTTCCGCAGGTCGAGCTCTCAGCAGGGGCGGACCGGCTGGAGGTTGTGGACGTAGCGGGCCGATACCCAGCCCTTCGAGCCGTGCAGGCGGTACCACACCGGGTTGCCGTCCACCCAGCCTCCGCGCTTCTGGCACACGAGGCGCACCCGCTGGTGCGGATGCAGCTTCTTCACCACGTCCGAGTACACGGTCGGCTTCTCGCGGACGTTGAGCGGCGCGCGGGACTCGACCACGCCCACGGGGCCGGACGTGACCTGTGCCTGCCCGACGGCGGGACCGGCGGCAGCCCAACCGGCCGTGCTCAGCGGCCCGATCAGCACTCCGGCCGCCAAGGCGTACGTCAGCAATGCCTTCTTCACCATCGGTTCCACTCTCCCTGTGTCGCCTGGGCGCGGGCCGGCAGCCCGTGCGGCCGACCGCCCGACCGACTATCCACCGCCCGGGCGGCGGATGACCGACGGCCCGGACGGAACACGCCCTCCGTTGCTCCGGATGGCCCAGGGCCCTTCGCCGCGGCCGCCGTCCCGGCCACCCACGGCGAAGGGCCCGAGCGCCGACACCGGGCCGGCCTGGGGGCTCAGGCGGCGAGCAGCCGGTCGACCAGTGCGCGATAGGCGCGCAGGGCGTGCCGCAGATCCTCGGTGGCCCCCTGTTCACCGCGGTGCCACTGCTCCTCCAGCCCGTCCCGGTGTGCGGAGAGGGTGTCCGCGAACCTGAGCATGACCTCCGACACGAGGGTGTCCGCCGACCCGGACCGCTTCCCGCGGATCGTCCGCCGTGAGCACGGACTCGGACGCCGCCCCCCGTCCCGCCTCGTCCTCGTGGTTCTTCTCCATGTCATCGGCTCCTCTGGTCGGATAGCAGCTCCTCGAACAGGGTGCGGTAGTGCACCATCGCCCCGCGGAGCTGCTCCGTCGTCGCCTCACCCGCACCGCCGCGCACCTTGGCCGCGTGGGCGGCCCGGTAGCGCTCCAGCGTGTGGCCGTGCTCCACGGAGAGGTCCCGCACCCGCTCCCGGTACCCCCCGGTGGGATAGCCTCGCTCACCCATCAGCCGGGTCAGCAGCTCGTCGGCCTCGGCCACGGAGCGTTCGGGCCGTCCACGAACCGCTGCTGGACACCGGTCCACTCGTCCGCGTACTCCTGCCGGCGCTCGGGCGGCAGGTCCTTGCCGAACCGCTCGCGCAGGTGGCGTCGTCTGGCCAGTGCCCACAGCAGTGCGATGAGCGCGATGACGACGACCGCCGCCACGACGATGACGGCCGTCAGCGAGTTGGTTGACATCTCAGGCCTCCGTTCGGGGGCTGTAGGTCCCAGTCGGCGCGGCTGCCCTGTCGGGCGGCGGGCAAACCCGCACCGGTGCCGCCGTGGGCCCGAGGTTTGAACCCACCGGTATCGAGCAGGCGCCCATGCGAAACGAGCCCGGAAGCAGAGGAGGGACGTGGCATGGCCGCGGACGCACACGAGAACCAGGACGTCGTCGCCTTGATCCTCAAGGACCACCGCAGGATGGAGGACCTCTTCCGCCGGATGCGCAGCGTGGAGGCCGACCGGGCGGACGCGCTCGCGAAGCTGTCCGCACTCCTCGTCGCGCACGGCGAGGCCGAGGAGGCCGAGGTGTACGGCGCGCTGAAGCGGTTCAAGGACGTCGACAACGAGGAGGTCGACCACGGGACCGAGGAGCACGCCGAGGGCAACGAGGCCCTCCTGGCGCTGCTGGAGGTGTCCGAGGTGGGTTCCGACGACTGGGACGGGCGCCTGGAGGACCTGGTCAAGGCGGTCTCCCACCACTTCGACGAGGAGGAGCGCACCATCCTCAACGGAGCCCGGGAGAACGTCCCGGACGAGCGGAGGGCCGAGCTGGGGGCGGCGTTCCTGCGGGAACGTGAGCGACGGCTCACCGCCGACTGCGGCAGCGTCGAGAACGTGCGCGCACTCGTACGGGGATGAAGGCGACGGCGGCGGGCCGGTGACGGGGGTCTGGGCTGGCCGGCTCCCCGTGCCCCGCGCCGCGTGCCGCGAGCACGGACCGGGCCCGGACTCCTCGAGTCCGGGCCCGGTCGCGACTGCGGTCAGATGATGCGGCCGCCGAAGCCGCCGACGGAGTAGTAGGCCCCGAGCTCCTCCCGGTAGCCGACGTCGTCGAGGTGCTTCTCGCGGTGGAACTCCGGAGCGTTCTTGATCTGCTCCTTGGTGCCGTCCACGTAGATCTTCTCCTGGTTCACGTCGACGATGATCACGGTGCTCGCCGGCAGCAGGACCTCCTTGCCGAAGATCCAGATCCCGGTGTCCACGACCAGGTAGGCGTCACCGGCCTCGTCGGAGTGCTTGTCGACCTTGCCGATGCTGCCGTCGGTCGCCTCGACCGTGTACCCGACCAGATCGCTACCGGTCAGGTGGCCGGCGGTCGACCTGTAGCTCCACACATGCTCAGTCACGCGAAAACAACTCCTTCGCCAGACAGGGGGCGGCGAGGCGGTGCCCGCCGTCCCTCTCCTTCGATGTCGTACGCGGCGCTGTCCGCGCCCCGCCCGAACTCGCCTGCCCCGGCTTCGGTCCTTCATTCGTCGTCCGTGCGTGGTCGGTACTGCCGCACCCTCCGGCCGTCGGGGGACGGGGCGCGGGCGCGTACCGGACCCTTCGCAGGGCAGAAGAGCCGCCATGACATGGAGACACGCGCCGCGGCGCGGTGAGAGCCCCGACAGCGGGACCGCGGCGGCCGTCCGGCGACGACGCCGTCCGGCGCACCCGGCCATCCGGGCGCTGGCCGTGGTGGCGGCCTTCGTCGGGACCGTCCTGTTCAGCGTGGTCCTGGGACGGCTCACGCTGGAACCGTCCGCCGCCTCGGTGGCCCTGGTGCACAGCAACGTCCGGCCCGGACATTCGATCAGCGCCTATCTGGAAGGGGCGTCGACCGTCGAGGCGGTGCGCCAGTTGGGCGGAAACCTGCTGCTGGGCCTGCCGTTCGGGGTGCTCCTGCCCGTCCTCATGCCGGCGGCCCGAGGGCTGCTGCGGGTCGCCGGCATGACGGTCTGTCTGATGACGCTGGTGGAGCTGATCCAGGGCGCCCTCGTCACGGGACGCGTCTTCGACATCGACGACGTCATCCTCAACACGACCGGAGCCCTGCTCGGATACCTGCTGATCGGCCGCCGCCTGGGGCGGGCCGTGCATCCGCCCCGCAGGCACTGGTGGCACCGCCGGCCCCGGCGAGGCACACCCGTACCCTCGCCGAGGCCGGAACCGAGGCCGGAACCGAGGCCGGAACCGAAGCCGAAACCGAAGCCGGCTCCGAGGCAGGCTCCGAAGCGGAAACGGAGGCCGAACTCGGAGCCGAGTCGCGCAGGTTGGCGGAAGGCCTTCCACCGCGACAGGTGACCCGCGCGGTCAGACCTCGCCGCGCCAGGCGCCGGTCTCGATCCCGCGCGACTCGATGAACAACTTGAACCGCAGCAGGTCACCAGCGACCTGGCGTTTGACGAAGCCGAGCTTGTCGGCCGCCGCCTCTGCCAGGCCGTCGGGGGCCCAGTTCAGGTGGAGGACGACCTTCGTGGTGGTCGCGTCGATCGGCTGGAAGGTGACGAGCCCGGCCTGGCGGGCCTCCCCACCGACCGTCATCCACGCGACGCGCCGGTCCGGGAGCTGCTCGGTGATCTGCGCGTCGAACTCGCGCTGCACCCCGTTCACGTTCGTCACCCAGTGGGTGAGCGTGTCCGTGCGCTGGACGATCCGTTCGACCCCCTCCATGAAGACGGGGAAGTCCTCGAACTGCGTCCACTGGTTGTAGGCCGTGCGTACGGGGACGTTGACCTCGACGTACTCCTCGACGTGCGACATGCGCCACCCCTTCCGGGTCGTCAGCGGCCCGCACCGGTGTGCGGGCCCTCCGTCAGAACGTCTCGGGGCGCGGCTACCCGCGGCCCGGAGCCCCATGCGCGGGCCGGAGCGGCCCCGTTGCCGCGCCGACCGGGACCGGCGAGGGCGGCTTCCCCGTGTCAGGTCCCCGCCGTGGGGAAGGCGCGCGGGAGTCCGTGCCGCTTCCACCCACTGGGGAGACATGAACACCGCCCTTCGCCTCCTGACCGTCCTGGGGGGCTCGATCCTGCTCACCGCCGTGGCCGGCTGGGCCGTCGACCGACTGCTCCGCCGCGCCGCCGCACGCCACCCCGAGACGCCCTTGTGGCACCTGCTGCGCCGCTGCCGCCACGCCCTGCAGATCGTCCTGCTCGCCGCGCTGTTCAAGGGCGCCTACCGGCAGACGGGGTGGCCGCCGCTGGACAACTCCGCGGCCGCGGGCCGGATTCTCATCCTCGCGTTGATCGGCGCCGGGGCCTGGCTGATCGTTGTCGTGGCCTCCGCCGTCGTCGAGTCGGGGTACGCCCGTTACGCCACCGGCACCCGCGACCCGGCCCGGGTACGCCGGGTCCGTACCCAGGTGACGCTGATCACGAGGGTCGTCACGGTCATCGTGGCCGTGATCGCGGTCGCCGCGATGCTCCTCACCTTCCCGAGCTTCCGCGCGCTCGGCACCTCCGTGCTCGCCTCTGCCGGAATCATCGGAATCGTGGCGGGCGTGGCGGCCCAGTCCACCCTGGGGAACCTCTTCGCGGGCTTCCAGATAGCCTTCGGCGACCTGGTGCGCATCGGAGACACGGTCGTGGTCGCCGGCGAGTGGGGGGTGGTCGAGGACGTCACCCTCACCTTCCTCGCCGTGCACACCTGGGACGAACGCCGCATCACCATGCCCGTCTCGTACTTCACGACCCGGCCCTTCGAGAACTGGTCGCGCGGCGGCGTCCAGATGACCGGCACGGTCTTCCTCCACTGCGACCACAGCGCGCCCGTGGGCCTCCTGCGGGACGAGCTCCACGAGATCCTGCGCGACCGCCCGGAGTGGGACGGCCGCGGCTGGGACCTCGCCGTGACGGAGACGACGCCCTCCACCATCGTGGTGCGGGCCATCGTCACGGCCAAGGACGCCGACGACCTGTGGACGCTGCGCTGCGCCGTACGCGAGCGGCTGATCGCCTGGCTGGCGGAGAAGCACCCCGGCGCCCTGCCCCGCATCCTGCTGGACCGGGCTCCGGGAGCGCAGGACACGCCGGACGAGCACGGCCTCTGACGGAACTCCCCGCCGGGCCGGGCCCGTACGGTACGCGGCTCCCGGCGGCGGCGCGCGTTCCTACCGGTGCCGGGCGAGGGTGTGTACGAGGACGATCAGCGTGAACGCGATGACGAGCAGGTGCACCCAGGAGGGCCCGATCGCCGGGGCCAGGGCCAGGGAGGTGAGCTGATGAGAGGTCATGAGGCGCTCCTGCCCCCGGCGGCCGGAAAGACGCCCTCCCTCGCGGGACGGCCGACGGGCAGTTCCGGCGCCGCAGTTCCGGCGCCGCAGCTCCGGCGCCGCAGCTCCGGCGCCGCAGCTCCGGCGCCGCAGCTCCGGCGCCGCAGGCCCGGCGGCGCAGGCCCGGCGCGCAGACCCATCGAGTGGATCCATCGCGCAGACCCGGCGGCCCCCGGCCCGGTCAGCGGGCCGCTGGCCTGCCGGACACCAGACGGGCGGCCTCGATCTCGGCCCAGACGGCCTTGCCGTGTTCGTGGGCGTGCGCGCCCCAGCGGTCGGACAGCCGCTCCACGATGTGCAGCCCGTGGCCGCCCGGCATGCCGCGCCGCGGGGCCGGGTGCAGGAGGGGCAGGGCCGTCGTGCCGTCGCACACCTCGATGCGCAGCGTTTCCCCGGCCGTGAGGACGAGCTCCCGGCAGCCGTCCGCGTGCAGGGAGGCGTTGGTCAGCAGCTCGGACACGAGGAGCAGGGCGTCCTCGGCGGTCTCGGTTCCGTCCCAGCCCCAGTCGCGCAGGGCCCGGCGCGTGAAGTCGCGTCCCTTGGCCACCGCGCCGCCGACGCCCGTCAGGGCGAGGCGGCGCCGCTGCCCGCCACCGGGAAGGCCGGCGCTCACTGGATCTCCCGTTTCCGGTCCGATGGTCTCCACCGTGCTCTCGCACCCCCGTGCCGATGCCGCTCTGTTCGCTGCTCCCGGGACCGCCCGGCCAGGTCGTGGCCGGTGTCCCGGACTGTCCGTATGCCCCCGAGCGGCCCGAGGACACCCGAGCCCGACCCCGAGTGTAGGTGACCTCCGATGTCAGGGCGTTGCCATGTGGAGCCGCAGCGTGAAGCCGTCGTCCACGGCCCGGACCTCGACCAGATCGCAGAGCTGATGGATCATCCACAGGCCCCGGCCGCCGTTGGGCGAGGCCAGGGAGGGGCGACGGCGCCCCGCGAGGGGGTCGGCCAGGCGGCCCGCGTCGTGGATCTCGGCGACGACTCCCGCACCGGCGCCGACGGTGGCCCACAGGCGGAGGGTGCCCTTCCCGCCCCCGTGGGACAGGGAGTTGGCCGCGGCCTCGCTGACGGCCAGGACCAGGTCCCCGCGCCGCGCCGGGGTCAGGCCGGTCCCGCGGGCCCAGGCCTCGGCGTACTGGCGCACCTCGGCCAGTCCTCCGTGGGAGTACGCGAACAGGGGCGCCTCGCCCTCGGGTTCGGGCAGCGGCCGGTCGCAGTCCGCCGAGACCCTCACGGCGTCGGTGTACGCCGGGCTCGCCGACTCCCGTCCTCCCTCGATCAGCGTGGGGTGCGTGCGCCGGGCGTCGGCCAGCACGTCGGGCGCCAGCCCCCGTACGTCGTACGGGCACAGCACGGTGGCGGGCCGGCCGGCGAAGGCCGTGTTGATGAGGGCCTCGTGCCGGGTGGCCTCCAGGACCTCGGCGGGGGAGCGGCCGGGCCAGATCGGCTCGCCGACGATCCGGGCCGCCCGGCTCACGTGCAGGTCGGCGAAATCCTGCAAGCCGGCCAGGATGCGGCCGGGGTTGCGGCCCAGCTCCGTCATGTCCGTCCAGGTGACGCCCGCGGCGCTTGCGCCGAGGCTCTCGCGCAGGGCGTCCAGGCGCGGGCCCGGTACGGCGACGAGGACCGGTTCACCGGCTGCCAGGGCGGCGCTCACGAACTCGCCCACGCGGGCCACGTACGCGTCGAGGTCCTGGTAGAAGAGGGCGGGATGGACGAAGGCCCCGGGCCCGACGGGCTCAGGAACAGTGATCATGCTGCGACCTCCAGCGCGGCGCATTCGTCCGGGAACATCTCCACGACCTTGCGGAGCGAATACGGCGGGTCGTGGAGCAACAGGCGCCGACCCTGCCCGCTGAGGGCGGCCGACGCCTTTACGAGGGCGGCGACCGCGGCCGTGTCGAGGAACACCACGGCGGACAGGTCGAGGTGGACGACGGGGCCGGGAATCGCGGTCACGGCGCCGAGCGCGGCGGACAGGCGCTGCCGGGTGTCGAGGTCACAGCTACCGCTCAGGCGCGCGCCCGGACGGTCCTGCCACGGCCGGGCGGTCAGCGGGGCCGAAGCGCCCGCTGCCGCCCCCGCGCCGGATGGGTAGTTCATGGTCCTTTCCTACACCGCGAGCATGCCGGTGCGCAGCCGTGCCAGGGTCCGGGACAGGATGCGGGAGACCTGCATCTGGGAGACGCCGAGCACGGCCCCGATCTCCGCCTGGGTCTTCTCCTGGCCGAAGCGCATCCGCAGGATGAGCCGGTCGCGTTCGTCCAGTTGCTCCAGCAGGGGTGCGAGGGTGTGGAACTCCTCGAAGAGTTCCATGCCGGGATCGACGGCGCCGTGGCGCTCCGTCATCGGCCGGGCGCTCCGGCCCGCCGCGGACGGCGCTTCCCCGTCTGCGGCGGCGGCGTCGAGGGAACTGCTCGTGTAGCCGTTCGCGGCCACCAGCCCCTCGATGACCTCGTCCTCGGACAGCTCCAGGTGCTGGGCGACCTCCTTGACCGTCGGCGCCCTGCCCAGGACGTCGCTCAGGGCGTCCTGGGCCTTGGCGAGTTCCGTACGCAGTTCCTGCAGGCGGCGCGGTACGTGCACGGCCCAGGTGGTGTCGCGGAAGTAGCGCTTGATCTCACCGGTGATGTACGGGAGGGCGAGGGTGGAGAACTCGACCTCGCGCTCCGTGTCGTAACGGTCGATGGCCTTGATCAGACCGATGGTTCCCACCTGGATGACGTCGTCCATGTCGAGACCGCCGCCGAGCACACGGGCCCGGAAGCGCCGCGCGGCGAACTGGACGAGGGACAGGTTCATCTCGATGAGGGTGTTGCGCGTGTACTGGTACTCGCGCGTCCCCTCCTCCAGCGTGCGCAGCCTCGCGAAGAAGAGCCGCGAGAGCTCCCGGGCGTCACCGGGTGCCATCTCCCGCGCGTTCTCCACCCGGAACAGGTCCGTGTCCTGCGTGGGCGCTCCCGCGGACTCCCGGTCACACGCGGGTACTTGAGCGTCTGCTGCACGAATTGGGCCTACAACGGTGGCCGAGCGGTACATGGTGGCCGCTCCCTCCCGATCGACTGACGGCTGCCGGGGGCGCTTCTGCCCCGCCTGGCGGGGTCTACACACTTCGAGGGCATCGGTTCTTCCGCTGGGTCTTGGGTACCGCTGCGGGACGGGCACCGGGCGTACGGCGTGGAGTTCCGCGAACCGGCCGCGTTCGCCGAGGACTTCGGGGCCTTCGCGGTCGCTGCCTGCGGCGGGCCGGACGTCGTCCGGGCGAGGGCCGCGGCGGAGACCTGCCGGATCCGCTCCCGATGCGGCCCCGCCGCTCCTCCGACGGGCGCGGGGCAGCGGAGCCGGGGGCAGCGGGCGCGGGCGCCGGAGCGGCGAGCAGGCATACTCCCTTGGAAGGACGTACGACCGACGATCCGGGGAGGCGGACATGACCGGAGCAGGGGACGGATACGGGCAGGGCGTGGTCGGGGACGGCTACCCGGCCGGTGCCGGCTGGGTGGTGGTGGCCCGGGGCGAGCTCGACCAGGACACGCTGGTTCCTTTGGAGGAGGCCCTCACGGAAGCTGCCGGCCGGCATCCGCTGGTGGTTCTGGACGCCGGTTCCATCACCTTCGGAGACTCCTCCTTCCTGAACCTGCTCCTGCGGCTGCACCACCTCACGACCCTGCGGATCGCCGCTCCCGGCGAGCAGTTGCGCCGGCTCTTCGCGGTGACCGGGGCCGATACGGTCCTGTCCCTGCACGCGAGCGTCGAAGCCGCCGTCGAGGCGTGAACCAACCGGGGTTTCCCGGCCATTGCCCCAGTCAACCGGTGTCCGGACCCCAGGCAGGCGGGTGTTGCGGTGACGGCTCTTGCGTGCGCGGGTGCCGCGCAGAGGACTCGTGCGCATACGGATCCCGCGCATCCGGCTCCCGCTCGTGCGGCTCCCGCACATGCGGGTCCGGTCCGCGGCCGGGCCGGAAGCACGCGGTGATCGCCTTGCCGCCGTGGCACGCGTGGACGTCCAGCGAATCGGCCAGCGCGGTGACGATCCCCAGCCCCCGGCCCGACGTGGCACCCGCGTCGGCAGCGGGATCCCGGCACCGTGGCAGCCGCGGATCGGCGTCCGCGACGCTCACGTGCAGGCAGCAGCCGTCCCAGGTCAGCACCAGGTGAGCGGTGCCGGCCGTGTGCAGGTGCGCGTTGGTGACGAGTTCCGAGACGCAGATCAGCACGGAGTACCCGGTGTCGGCCGCCGAGCCGCTCCACGGCAGCGACGCCAGGTGGCCCGCCGTCCACTCGCGCGCCGCCCGGACGCCCTCCGCGACGGGAAACGAACGGGCCCAGCCCACAGCCTTGACCGCCACCGCCTTCACCCCGTTTCCTCCGTTGTGTGCGAGTCTCACCGGTTCGTCTACCCGGAACCCGCCGGAGCACCCCGAGGCGCCCCGGGGCTTCCAAAGCGTGGTGCGCCGGGGTGTGTTCGGGCCGGGCGGGGCGGTCCTCCCGCGGACCTCCCCTTCCCGCAGGCAGGATGCGCCGTCCCCGGTGTGATCGACCGTGCCTTATGGTCCCTTCGGCGGCGCTAGCCTTCACCGGACCGGTGGTGCGGCGAAGACGGATCCCCACGGAGCCGGGCGCTTCGGCGCGCCCCGAAACCGGGGTCCTTCTTGTCCGTTCGTCGGAGTGTCGGTTTCGAGTGTGAGGTTGGGGCGGATGGCCGAGCGGGCGGGCACGGGTTCGGCGGGCGGGGTGCCCCCGCTCCCGGCTGAGGGCGGGATCGGCGAGGCGGAGCTGCGCAGGCTGCTGGCCGGGCTGACCGCCGTACGCGACGGGGATTTCCGTACCCGGCTGCCCGATGCGGCGGACGGGCTCCTCGGGGAGATCGCCACCGTCTTCAACGGGATGGTCAACCAGTTGTCCCTGTTCACCTCCGAGGTGACGAGGGTGGCCCGCGAGGTGGGCACCGAGGGGACGCTCGGCGGCCAGGCCGACGTACCCGGGGTCGGCGGCGCCTGGCTGGACCTCACGGATTCGGTCAACTTCATGGCCGGGAACCTGACCGCCCAGGTGCGCTCCATCGCCCAGGTCGCCACCGCCGTGGCCAAGGGCGACCTCTCGCAGAAGATCACCGTCACCGCCCGGGGGGAGATCCTGGAGCTGAAGGAGACCATCAACACGATGGTCGACCAGCTCTCCGGCTTCGCCGGCGAGGTGACCCGGGTGGCCCGCGAGGTCGGGACCGAGGGCCGGCTCGGCGGCCAGGCGGACGTCCAGGGCGTCTCCGGTACGTGGAAGGACCTGACGGAGTCGGTCAACGTCATGGCCGACAACCTGACCGCCCAGGTGCGCTCCATCGCCGAGGTCACCACCGCCGTGGCCCAGGGCGATCTGACCCAGAAGATCCGGGTGGACGCCCGGGGGGAGATCCTGGAGCTGAAGGAGACCATCAACACGATGGTCGACCAGCTCTCCGCGTTCGCCGACGAGGTCACCCGGGTGGCCCGCGAGGTCGGCACCGAGGGCAACCTGGGCGGCCAGGCCACGGTCCGGGGCGTCTCCGGCACCTGGAAGGACCTCACCGACAACGTCAACGTCATGGCCTACAACCTGACCGGCCAGGTGCGCTCCATCGCCCAGGTGGCCACCGCCGTCGCCCGCGGCGACCTCTCGCAGAAGATCATGGTGGAGGCGAAGGGCGAGGTCGCCGCGCTGGCCGGGGTCATCAACACGATGGTCGACACCCTGTCCGCCTTCGCCGACGAGGTGACCCGGGTGGCCCGCGAGGTGGGCACGGAGGGCCGGCTCGGCGGCCAGGCACAGGTGCCCAACGTGGCGGGCACCTGGAAGGACCTCACCGACAACGTCAACTCCATGGCCAACAACCTCACCGGCCAGGTCCGCAACATCGCCCTCGTCACGACGGCCGTCGCCAACGGCGATCTGTCCAAGAAGATCGACGTGGACGCGCGCGGGGAGATCCTGGAGCTGAAGACCACCATCAACACGATGGTCGACCAGCTCTCCGCCTTCGCCGCCGAGGTCACCCGCGTCGCCCGCGAAGTGGGCAGCGAGGGGCGCCTCGGCGGCCAGGCGGAGGTCGAGGGCGTCTCCGGGACCTGGAAGCGCCTGACGGAGAACGTCAATGAGCTGGCCGGCAACCTGACCCGCCAGGTCCGGGCCATCGCCGAGGTGGCCAGCGCGGTCGCCGAGGGCGACCTGACCCGCTCGATCACGGTCGACGCCTCGGGCGAGGTGGCCGAACTCAAGGACAACATCAACTCCATGGTCGGCTCGCTCCGCGAGAGCACCCGGGCCAACCAGGAGCAGGACTGGCTGAAATCGAACCTGGCCCGCATCTCCGGCCTGATGCAGGGCCACCGGGACCTCGCCGCCGTCGCCGAACTCGTCATGGACGAACTGACGCCGCTCGTCGCCGCCCAGTACGGAGCCTTCTACCTGGCCGAGGACCGCCCCGGCGGCACCGTGCTCACCCTCGTCGGCTCCTACGGGCGTTCCACCGCCGCGGCGGAGGGCGCCGTCTTCGCCCTCGGAGAGTCCCTCGTCGGACAGGCGGCCCGCAGCCGCCGGATCATCGCCACCGACCAGGTTCCCGGCGGCTACGTGATCTCCTCCGGGCTGGGCCACACCACCCCGGGCAGCCTGATCATCCTGCCGATCGTGGTCGACGACCAGATCCTCGGCGTCATCGAGCTCGCCTCCTTCACCGCCTTCAACCCCGTGCACCGCGACTTCCTCGCCCAGTTGATGGAGGCGATCGGCGCCAACGTCAACACGATCGTCGCCAACGCCCGCACCGACGAACTCCTCGGCGAGTCCCAGCGGCTGACCGGCGAGCTCCAGGCCCGCTCGGAGGAACTCCAGGTCCAGCAGGAGGAACTCCAGCGCTCCAACGCGGAGCTGGAGGAGAAGGCGGCCCTCCTCGCCAGCCAGAACAGCGACATCGAGGCGAAGAACCTGGAGATCGAGCAGGCCCGACAGGAGCTGGAGACCCGCGCGCAACAGCTGTCTCTGGCTTCCACCTACAAGTCCGAGTTCCTGGCCAACATGAGCCACGAGCTGCGCACCCCGCTCAACAGCCTCCTGATCCTCGCCCAGCTGCTCGCCCAGAACCCCGCCCGCAACCTCACCCCCAAGCAGGTCGAGTACGCCGGCATCATCCACTCGGCCGGCTCGGACCTCCTCCAGCTGATCAACGACATCCTCGACCTGTCCAAGGTCGAGGCCGGGAAGATGGACATCAACCCCGAGCGGGTCCACCTGCCCCAGCTCCTGGAGTACGTCGACGCCACCTTCCGGCCGATGACCACGCAGAAGAGCCTCGACTTCACCGTCACCACGGCCCCCGACGCCCCCGACGACCTGCTCACCGACGACTCGCGGCTGCGCCAGATCCTGCGCAACCTCCTCTCGAACGCCGTGAAGTTCACCGAGCGCGGACGCGTCGAACTCCGCATCGAGCCGGCCGCGGCCCCCGAGATCCCCGCCGGACTCTCCCGGCGCGGCCCGATGCTGGCCTTCCGGGTGCGCGACACGGGCATCGGCATCCCCGAACAGCAGCTGGAGTCGGTCTTCGGGGCCTTCCAGCAGGCCGACGGCACCACGAGCCGCAAGTACGGGGGCACCGGCCTCGGGCTCTCCATCAGCCGCGAGATCGCCCAGCTCCTCGGCGGGGCCGTCACCGCGGAGAGCACCCCCGGCCAGGGCAGCACCTTCACCCTCTACCTGCCGGTCAGCCGCGCGGACTACGAGGACGCCTCCTACCCCGAGGCCGCCTTGGCGCTCCCGCCCGGGGCCTCGTACCGATCGGTGGGGCAGAGCCGTCCGGGCAAGCCCGTACTCCCGGATCAGCGGCGGCCCCGCCGCCTGCTGGTGATCGAGGAGCGGACGAACGGCCTGCTCTCCCTCGTCGCCGAGAGCGCCGACCGGGACTTCGCCCCAGGCCACCGGACGGCGGGGGAGCGGGGCGGCATCCACGTGGTCAACGCCACGAGCTCCCGCGAGGCCGCCGCCGCCCTGGCGGCGCACTCCTTCCACTGCGTCGTCCTGGAACTGGACCTGCCCGACGGGGAAGCGCTCCGCTTCCTCGACGCCCTCGACGGAGACCCGGCCCTCGCCTCCCTCCCGGTCCTCGCCCACAACAACCCCCGGGTGCGGACCGGCCAGGAGGCAGCCCTGCGCCGGCGGTCCGCGTCCCGCCGCGTGGAACTGCTCTCCAGCCTGGACGAGCTGCGCGAGCGCATCGCGCTCCACCTGTCCGCCGAACAGCCGGGGGACGTCCTGCCCCTGGTGCACGGCGACGCGCGCCGCCGGCACGCCGAGCACGTACTCGAAGGCGACCTGGCCGGACGCACCGTGCTCGTCGTCGACGACGACGCACGCAACCTCTTCGCCCTGAGCGGGGTCCTGGAACTGCACGGCATGCGGGTGCTCCACGCCGAGGACGGCCGCAAGGGCATCGACGCCCTCGTCCGCAACACCGGCGTCGACATCGTCCTGATGGACGTGATGATGCCCGAACTGGACGGCTACGCCGCCACCGCCGAGATCCGGCGGATGCCGCAGTACGTGGGCCTGCCCATCATCGCGGTCACGGCCAAGGCGATGCCCGGGGACCGGGAGAAGAGCCTCGCCGCGGGCGCCAGCGACTACGTGACCAAGCCGGTGGACGCCGACGACCTCATCGCCCGCATCCGGCGCTGGCTCACCCGGTGACCGAGGACACGCGCCGGTACGAAGACGCCCGCCGGCCGGGATCACCGGACGGCGACCGGCCTACGGGCGGCGTCGTCCCGCAGCAGGCTCCGACACCCCTGGGGCGCCTCGTCGCCACCGTGGAACGGCTGCGCCGCGAGGTGCTGGAGGCCCAAGTGGCCGCCGACGGACGGGCCTTGGTCGAGTTGGCCAAGGGCATCCTGATCGGGCAGCTGAACTGCACCCCGGCCGCGGCGGCCCGCCAGCTCGACGTACTGTGCCGCGAGAGCGGGATGTCCCCCCTCGAACTCGCCGCCGACATCGTCAACCAGGCCTCCCGCGACCACGTCAGCGAGATCGCAGCCGAGTTCGTCGCACGGACGGGCACGGGGACGGAGGGCTCCGACCCGCCCGAGCAGCGGTCCACGGTGTCGGTGCGGCTGCGCACCGCCGAGAGCGGGGTGCTCGCCGTCGCCGCCGACACCCAGGCGGTCGCCGAGTCCCTCCTGACGAACGCCCTGGGCCCCCTGGGAGCGGTGGCGGTGGCCGTGTGGACCGCGGTGCCCGACGGTTCGCTTGCCCTCGCCGGCCACGCCGGCTTCCCGCCAAGGGAAGCCGCCCGCTGGCGCCACGTCCCCCCGGGCGTCTCCACCGTCGCCCGCCTCGCGCTGGCGGAACGCCGGCTGGTCACCCTCACCGACCTCGACCGGGAGGGGCTCCCCTCCATCGGCCGCGCCGAGTGGCCCGGCGGCGGGCGGATGGCGGTGCCCACGGGGACCGGCGGACGGATCCAGGGCGTCCTGGAGATCTGCTGGCCGCGGCCCCTGGAGCCCCAGTCACCCCAGATCGAGCGGCAGGTCGAGGCCCTCGCCGAACTGTGCGCCCGCACCATGGACGCCGCACCCCCGCGCGACCCCGCGGCCGCCGACGCGGTCCTCCCGGACGTCGCCGAGCTCATCGACCTCGCCGAGGGACTCCAGGACCCGGCCGTGGTCCTCACCCCGGTCCTCGACGCCGAGGGCAGGCTCGCCGACTTCCGGATCCGGCACACCGGCAGCCGCTTCGTCGACCCGGTGGGACGGCCGCGCGGCGACGTCAACGGCGCGCTGCTGCTGGAGGCCTACCCCCTGGCCGCCGGCGAGAGCGGGCTGTTCGACATCATCGAGCGCGTGCACGCGACGGGCGAGCCCTTCCGCGCCGAACGCATGAGCCTGACCGCGCTCGTCGACCAGATCCCCGTCACCTCGGTAGCCGACATCAGCGTCAGCCGCCACGGCTCCGCCGTCCTGCTGATCTGGCGCATCCAGGACGAGACGGCCCGGCTGGCCAACCTCCTCCAGCACGCCCAACGCCTGGGCCGGATCGGAGGCTTCGAGGAGAACCTCGTCACCGGGGACACCACCTGGAACGCGCAGCTCTACGATCTCCACGGACTCCCGCCCACCGCGTCCCCGGTCCGGCTGCGCGAACTCCCCGGCTACGCGCACCCCGACGACTCCGCGGCCCTCGGGCGCTTCCTGCGCGCGGTCCTCCGCCACCGCCGCCCCGCCTCCGTCAACCTGCGCCTGCGCAGACCCGACGGAATCACCCGCCACATCCGGGTCGTCGCCGAGCCCGTCCTCGACGCCGACCAGCGGCTGCACGCCGTGCGAGGCGCCTACCAGGACATCTCCGCCCAGCACTGGACCGAGGTGGCCCTGGCCGCGACCCGGGACCAACTCGCCCACACCGAGGCCGAGTCCGCCGAGCGCAACCGGCTGGCCCTGCAGCTCCAGCACGCCATCATGCCCCCCACCCCACCGGCCATCGAGGCGCCCGGCCTGCGGGTCGCCGTCCGCTACCGGCCCGCGGAGATCGAGGCGCTCGTCGGCGGAGACTGGTACGACACCGTGGTGCTGCCCTCCGGTCTGGTCATGCTGTCGGTGGGCGACGTCGCCGGGCACGGCATCGAGGCGGCCACCGGCATGGTCGTCCTGCGCAACGCCCTCCGCGGCCTCGCCGTCACCGGCGCGGGCCCCGCCCAGCTGCTGTCCTGGCTCAACACGGTCACCCATCACCTCGCCAAGCATGTGACGGCCACCGCCGTCTGCGGCCTCTTCGACCCGCGCACCAGGGTGATGCGCTGGGCCCGCGCCGGGCACCTGCCCCCCGTACTCGTCCGGCGCGGGGAGGCGGAGGCCTTCCCGCTCATCGAGGGGCTGCTCCTCGGAGCCCTGCCCGAAGTCGCCTACGTCGAGCGGGAGGTGCGGCTCGAACCGGACGACACCCTGCTGATGTACACGGACGGGCTGGTGGAGCGCCGGGACTCCTCGGTGCAGGAGTCGCTCGGCCACCTGGTGCACGTGGCGGCCGCAGCTGCCGGGGATCTGGACGGCCAGCTGGACCGCCTCCTCGCCGAGAGCCGCTCCGACACGGACGACGACACCTGCGTGATCGGCATCCGGGTCCGCTGACGGCCCGGCCGGCCGGCTACCGGGCGGTGATCCGAACGGAGTCGACCGTCACCTCCTGCTTGGGCGCTCCGTCCTCCCGGCCGTCCTTGGTCCCCTTCCGCGCGATCTCGCCCAGCACGTGCGCGTTCCGGGTGACCTTGCCGAACGGGGTGTAGTGCGGGGGCAGCCGGGTGTCCTCGTACACGAGGAAGAACTGGCTGCCGTTGGTTCCCGGCCCCGCGTTCGCCATGGCGACCGTACCGGCCGGATAGACGGCGCCCGCCAGGTTCTCGTCCCCGAACCGGTAGCCGGGCCCGCCGGAGCCGGTTCCGGTCGGGTCCCCGCATTGCAGGACGAAGATGCCTGCGGTGGTGAGCCGGTGGCACGTGGTCCCGTCGAAGTACTTCCGGCCGGCCAGGTACGCGAAGGAGTGCGTGGTGCACGGCGCCTTCGCCGTATCGGCTTCGAAGACGACGACGCCGTGGTTGGTGCGGAGCGTGGCCGCGTACGGCCGGAGACGGCTGACATCCCCGGACGGAGTCCCCACGTTCCTGGCCGCCTTCCCGTCCGGCGTGTACGCACAGGCGGAGGCGGCCGAGGCCGGCCCCGTGGGCCCGCTGAGCAGCCCGGCGGCGAGTGCGGCGCCGGCGGCCACCCGGAGAACGTTCGAGAGCATGGGGGATCCAATCCAAGAGCAGGGACCGGATCTTGATATCGGTGTCCCGCTCCGCCCCGGGGAGAAACGCCGTGCGGGTCCTTCGATCAGCGGACCGAGCAGCAGGCGTCCACAGGCTTGGCTCGGCGCCCGCGGGGGAGGATACGGCCCGTCATGCCCGCACGGGCGCCCGTCGTCGAGCGCGGCGCCGTCCGGACGAGGAACCAACCGGGGAACCACACATGAACCATCGGCCCGATTCCTTCGAGATCCATCCCGGCGCCGGCGCGTCGCCGGTGATCCTGCACGTGCCGCACTCCTCGCGCGTCATACCGTCGTCCGTCCGCCGCGGAATCCAGCTGTCCGACCAGGCCCTCGAACGGGAGCTCGACCACATCACCGACTCCCACACCGCCGAGATCGCCGCGGCGGCCGCGGCCGGCTCCGCCGTCACGCCGTGGCGGTTCGTCAACGGGCTGTCCCGGCTGGTCATCGACCCCGAGCGGTTCCCCGACGAGCGCGAGGAGATGCTCGCCGTGGGCATGGGGGCGGTGTACACCCACTCCACCCACCGGGAGCGCCTGCGCCCGGAGGGATTCGACGCCCGGCCCCTGCTCGACCGCTACTTCCACCCGTACGCGGACGCGATGACGCGGGCGGTGGAGGACCGGCTGGCGGCTGCCGGACGGGCCGTGATCATCGACGTGCACTCGTACCCGACGGAGCCCCTCCCGTACGAACTCCACGGAGACGGCCGCCGCCCGCCGGTCTGCCTGGGCATGGACCCCTTCCACACCCCGGCCGCCCTCCTCGCCGCCGCCGAGAAGGCGTTCGCGGGCTTCGGCGGCACCGGCCTCGACAGCCCCTTCGCCGGCACGTACGTGCCGCTGAAGTACTACGGCGAGGACGCCCGGGTCGCAGCTCTGATGGTCGAGATCCGCCGCGACACGTACATGTCGGAGCCCGGCGGCCCGGCCGGCCCCGGCCTCGCCGCACTGGCGGAGGCCCTGACGCACCTCGTGGACGGCCTGCTCCCGTAACCGGGCACGTACGGGTTTCCCGCGGGCACCGGAGGCGGCCGTGCCGGAGAAGGGCGTGCCGGAGACGGGCGTGCCGGGCGGGCCGGGCGGTGGATCGCGGGGCCCGCGGGCGTGTCGGTCCTGGTCCGGGCCCTTGCCGTCCGGCACGGTGGGCGCGGCCGGTGGCCGTCCGCCATGACGGCCCCAGAAGCGCGCGAAGGGGTGCGTATGACGGAGCACGCCAACTCCCGGACCAGCCGCCGCACACTCCTGCTGGCCGCCGGATCGGCCGGAGCCGCCGCACTGGCGGCGGCCTGCTCAGGTCCGGCCGCTACTCGGGGCGCGGCAGGCAGGCCCCAAGCCCCCGCGTCCCCGACCACGACGGGAGCGTCCACCCCGGCGTGCGTGCTGACCACGGAGTCGGGCGAGGGTCCGTACTACCTCGACCTGGACCGGGTCCGGTCCGACATCACGGAGGGCCGGGCCGGCGTACCGTTCCGACTGGACCTGACGGTGGTCCGGGTGTCGGCCGGCTGCCAACCGGTCGCCGGCGCCGCGGTCGATATCTGGCACGCGGACCCCTCGGGTACGTACTCCACGGGCAAGGACACCTACCTGCGCGGCACCCAGCTCACGGACGCCGCCGGGCGCTGCACCTTCCGCACCATCGTGCCGGGCTGGTACCGGGGCCTGGCGCCGCACATCCACTTCAAGGTGCGTCCCGACCAGCACACCGAGACGTCCTCGCAGTTCTTCTTCCCGGAGGAACTCCTCGCGCGCGTGTACAAGCTCCAGCCCTACGCCCGCCGCCCGGCACCGGCCCACCCCAACACCCGCGACAGCCACTACCGGGAGTCGGGCGCGGCGATGACCCTGACCCCGGCGCCGGACGCGGCCGGCTACCGGGCGGCGTACACCGTGGGCATCAGCTGACATCCGGCGGCGGCGGCCCCTGCCGCCGGGACCGACGCCGACCGGGTGCTACACGAGGAAGTCGCGGAGGACGGTGACCATCTCCTCCGGCGCTTCGAAGGCCAGAAGTGGCCCGAGTCGAAGAGGTGCACGCTGCTCCCCTTCGGGAGTCTCGCAAGGACCTCGGGGTCGGTGTAGAACTCGCGGGGCTGCAGCGGGTCGCCCGCTCCCTGCAGGAGCAGGACAGGCCACTGCCACGCGCTGGTTCGTGGTCGATGTCCGATGTCCCGTCCCGCTGCCCGCCTGGGACGGCGTGCACCAGGTGTGCGACCCCGAGCGCCCCGCCTCCTACATGCGCATCGGCGAGGACCGCTACCGGTGGGAGTTCCGCCTCACCGACCGGGAAGCCGAAGCGGCCATGGCGGACTGTTCCCGCACCCTGCGGCTCCTCGCGCCGTGGACCGGGTCCATCCCCGAGCACCACCTCGAAGTGGTCCGCCGGGCCCGCTACACCTTCCGCGCGCAGGTCGCCGACCGCTGGCGCCGGGACCGTGTCTTCCTTCTCGGAGACGCCACCCGCCTCACCCCGCCCTTCATCGGCCAAGGACTCGGTGCGGGCCTGCGCGACGCCCACAACCTGGCCTGGAAACTCGCGAGCGTCCTCCGGGGACACAGCTCCGAAGCCCTCCTCGACACGTACGAGAGTGAACGCCGCCCGCACGCGATCCACCTGGTCCGCACCGCGGTCCTCATCGGCCGGGCCATGACCAGCGGGCACCCCGCCGCCCGGATCTCACGCCGGGCAGGTCTCGCGATCGGCCGGCACACGAGCCTGTCGACCCGAGCGGCGCTGACCACCCTCAGCCCCGCCCTGCGTGGCGGAGCACTCGCCGGCCGAACCCCCATCCCCCCACGGAGCCCACGCCCGGGCGAACTCGCGCCCCAACCCCCGGTCCGCACCCGCGACGGACGTCCCGCGCGCCTCGACGACCTGCTCGGCGGGGGTTTCGCGCTGCTCACCTGCCGTCCCCTCACCCCCGGCGAGGACCGTCTCGCGCATTCCGTACCACGGGCGCCCTCGGCGCCTGGCTCCGCGGTGGCACGGCCTTGCTCCGCCCGGACCGGGTGGTGCGCGCCTCTCAACATGGCAGGAGGGAGTCGCTCGTGGAGTCGGCGCACGGCTGGGCCGACGTCCTGGCACCGGCGGGCCCCGTGCGGGCGGACGGCAAGGCGGACGGCAGGGCGGCCGACACCCGATGGGAACGCAGTGTGTCGGTCTCATCGCAATGAGTGATGTTCCAGGTGTGCCGGGACGCCTGGCGGGCAGTTATCCGGCATGCTCTCGGACCTGATCGAACGGCTGCGGCACCTGCCCCGCCCACGCCGGACTCCCGTCTTCACCGCCGACTTCGCCTCTCCCTCCCAATGGATCGCCGGCCGCTCGTGGGCGTATCCCGACGGCGGCCCGGTCAACCCGGGCGACAACAAGCTGGACCACCTCACCGACGACCCCGCCTACAGCCGCGGCGGGGTCTTCCGGGCGACTCCGCGCCCCGACGGCAACTGGGACAGCGGGCTGCTCACCACCGAGGGCAGCGACGAGGGGTTCCAGGTGCGCACCGGCGACGTGCTGGAGGCCCGGGTCAAGCTGCCGGTGCAACTCGGGGCCTGGCCCGCCATCTGGACCTGGCGCGACGGCGGACAGGAGATCGACGTCTTCGAGTACCACCCCGACAACCCGGACCTCCTCGAACTCTCCAACCACGTCCGGGAGGCGCACCGCTACCACCGCGACCCGGCGGTCCGGCCCGGAGGGTGGATCGACCTGAAGGTCGAGTTCGGGAGGGGCTCGGTCGTCTGGTGGGTCAACGGCGACCGGGTCTTCAGCGACGGCAGGGGAGTGGGCCGCGGCTGGTCCGCCTACCTCATCGTCAACCTCTCGGTCTGCGCGGGCAGGTACCACCCGGCGCCGGAGCCCGGGGTGACGGAGCTGTCCTACGAGGTTGCGCAGTTGCGGGTGTACCGGACGCGTCACGGGCTGCTCTGAGGCGACGACGCGGCGACGGCGGCCGGATTTGGAGGGAAGCCGGTGGCCGGGACGCGCCCTGGACGCCGAATCCGGGGTGCGTTAGCTTCCGGCGCCATGAGGCTTCTGGGAGTTGGCATGTGCGCGGCGGCTCTGTTGCTGGGGGTGGTGGCCGCCCCGGCGCAGGCCACAGACGCGTCGCGGGACCTCCGGGGTGCGCGCTGGACGCTGAAGGAGACCGGCAAGGACGCCCGCTTCCGCGGACTGGCGGCGGTGAGCCGGTCCACGGCCTGGGTCGCCGGATCGAAGGGGACCGTGCTGCGCACCTCGGACGGCGGGCGCAGTTGGCGCGACGTCTCGCCGCCGGGGGCCGTCGCGGAGGGACTGGAGCTGCGGGACATCGAGGCCTTCGACGGGCGGCGCGCCGTGGCCCTGTCCATCGGTGAGGGCGAGGCCTCCAGGGTGCTGCGCACCGAGGACGGAGGCGCCACATGGACGGAGACCTTCCGTAACTCCGACCCGCGGGCCTTCTACGACTGCCTCACCTTCTTCGACTCCCGGCACGGGCTCGCGATGAGCGACCCGGTGGACGGCAAGTTCCGCATCCTGTCCACGGACGACGGCGGCCGGAGCTGGCGGGTGCTGGCGAACACCGGGATGCCGGACGCGCTGCCGGGTGAGGCGGGCTTCGCCGCGAGCGGCCAGTGCCTGGTGTCCGCAGGGCCGCGCGACGTCTGGCTGGCCACCGGTGGGGGCCCGGTCGCGCGGGTG
Source organism: Streptomyces sp. CA189 (assembly GCF_056428985.1). NCBI lineage: Bacteria > Bacillati > Actinomycetota > Actinomycetes > Kitasatosporales > Streptomycetaceae > Streptomyces > Streptomyces sp. CA189. Next base: position 83,589 of record NZ_JBWJVM010000015.1, read on the forward strand.
CTGCACTCCGCGGACCGCGGCCTGACCTGGCAGGCCGCCGACTCCACGCTCCGCGCGGGCGACCCGGCGCGCGGGGTCTTCGCCCTCGCCTTCCGGGACCGTACGAGGGGTCTGGCGGTCGGCGGTGACTACCGCACCGGGCAGGCCTCCCCGCAGGCCGCGGCGGTGTCCTCGGACGCGGGCCGCACCTGGAGCCCGGCGTCGACCCCGCCGCCGGCCTACCGTTCGGGCGCGGCCTGGTTCCCGTACGGCGCCGGCACGGCCCTGGCGGTGGGCCCGACGGGCACGGACGTGACCGGGGACGGCGGCCGGACCTGGCGGGCGCTGGATTCGGGGTCGTTCGACACGGTCGCCTGCACGCCGGATGCCGGCTGCTGGGCGTCGGGGGAGAAGGGGCGGGTCGGGCGCCTGGAGGGCGTGCGCGGGGGCTGACCGGCGTCACCTGCCGCGGTGTGGAGCGGTCAAGTCCCTTGATCCGGCGGCCGCTTCGGCGGTCCGGTCCGTGATCGAAATCGAGGTGCGCGCGGTCTACGGGGGCTGGCAAGCTGCGCCGGTGAACCGTGAATAGATCTCCAGGATCGCCCATGCCGACCACCCGATAAAATCTCCGCTCGACGACGAGTCGGTACGCAGACTTCTGGAGCGGGCCCTCCCGCGCGGCGACGAGCGGGTGCTCGATCTCGGGTGCGGCAGCGGGGAATGGCTCCTGCGCGCTCTGGCCGGCCGCCTGGACCTGCGGGCCGAGGGCGTCGACATCTCCGAGGACGCTCTGGCGCAGGCCGACCAGGGGGCGGGCCGCCTCGGCGTCCGGGAGCGCCTGGCCCTCCACCGACAGGAGGCCGCGGACTTCGTCTCCGCGCAGCCGTTCGACCTGGTGCTCAGCGTCGGCGCCACGCATGCCTTCGGCGGTCTGCTGCCCACCCTCGCCGCCGCACGCAAGCACCTGGCTCCGGGCGGCCGGGTCCTGATCGGCGAGGGATTCTGGGACTGCCCGCCGTCCCCGGAGGCCGTCGAGATGTTCGGGGAGCTGGCCGACCTGGCGACCACCGTGGACCGTGTCGTCGCCGACGGGTGGACTCCCGTACACGGGCACGTCAGCACCCGCCGCGAGCTGGACGATTACGAATGGGCCTGCTGGGGGTCACTGGCCTCGTGGGCCCTGGACCACCCCGCCGATCCGGACAGCGCGGACGTGCTGGCGACGGCCACCACCCGCCGCTCCGAATGGCTCCGCACCTACCGGGACGGCTGGGGCTTCGTCTCCCTGGTCCTGTGCCAGACGCCGAGCTGAAGGACGTGCTTCAGCGGCGTCACACGTAGTCGACCGTGACCTCCTGGAAGCCCAAGGAGCGGAGCAGGCCCTCCAGCATCGTCGTGGTGTTCTTCTCCGTGCGCTCGACGAGGCCGCTGTCGCGGGCCGCTTCCGTGATGTGCTGAACGGCCAGGCGCTGTACGGCCTGTTCGCCGGCCGGATCGTCGGTGAACAGGTCGCCCAGCCGGTCCAGCAGTCCGCGCTGCTTGGACACGGCGTACGAGCGGTCCAGGTCGAGCGCCGCCGTACCGAGGACGGCGTGGGGCAGGCGGAGCGAGACCTCGGTGCGCTCCTCGTTCACGGTGACGGCCTGGGCGCCGAGCGCGCCCAGATCCACGGAGCCGCTCACGGAACCCGCTCCGACGTAGAGGGTCCGGGTCCCCCGGACGGAGTCCGGCAGGAAGGCCGCGTCCTTCTCCAGGTCCACCACGACCTGGAAGTTGCCGGCGGCGCCCTCGTAACGGTGCATGTCCTGGATCGACTTGAGCAGGACCGGCCCCGAGCGGTCCACGGTCTCCTCCCCGAACAGGCCGCCGAAGGAGGGCAGAAGACCGAAACGGCCGGCCAGCACCAAGGCCACCGCCAGCACGGCCAGCCCGCCGAGGGCCCGCCCCCACCACGGCGGCCGCCGCGGCTCCCTCCGCGGAGCGGGTACACGCTCCGCGTCGTGCTCCGAGTTGTCCATGCGCTGCGGATGCCCGCCCCGCGCGCTCCCACTCCCCGAAGCACGCAGGGGCAACGGCCGCAGGCCTGCTCGGCCGCAGAACCGCCGCCCGGGCTACCAGGCGCCGCCCGATGCGCCCTGGGTGTGGGCGGATCGGCCGGGGGCGAAGGACATCCGGTTCCAGGTGTGGCGGCGGCCCCGGATGGCCACCGAGTAGGCGTACATGACCTCGGGGTCGCACATGCCGGGGAGGTAGGAGTCGCCGAAGTGGTGGGCGTCGAAGCCGGCTTCCTTTGCGTTCAGGGCGAGTTGCGGCACCACGTTCGCGTGGGAGCCCTCCTGGCTGGTGCCGATGGCGCCCATGACGATCGCACCCGCGTCCTGGACCGCCGCGACGGCCGTCGCGGCCAGCTCGCGGGTCATGCCGGGCAGGGTGCCCGGCAGCGGCGCGACCACGCCGTCTGCGCCGGCGTCGACGAGGGCGGTCAGCCGCGCGGGGGTGACGCGTTCGGGGCAGCCCGCGTGGTGCATCTTGCCCGACCACAGGGCCGCGTCGTCGCCGAGCCCCTTGCGCAGCTCCTCGGTGACCCGCGCCATGCCGTCATAGGTGCCGCCCGTCCCGGGATTCGCGGTGATGCACAGCAGGGCGGCGCCCATGTCGACGAGGCGCCGGGCGTGCTCGGAGGTGGCGCGGCGGATCTCCGGGACGTCGCCGGGCTCCAGGTTCACGCCCACGGGGCGACCGATCAGGCGGGCGAGATCGGTGAAGGACGCGAAGGTACCGAGACCGGGCATGACGAGCCGCTCCCCGTCCCAGGCCCGCTCGATGAGGTTGAGGATGACGATGTCGGCGCCGAAGGCGGCCACCAGCTCGGCGTTGTGCACGCCGCGCCCGTCGGGGTGCGGGGAGAGCGCGGCGCGCTCGGCGAAGACCTCGGCCACCATGGTGCGGCCCTCGGCGGCGGCCACCGCCCGGGTCAGCTCGCGCCCGCGCAGGGCGGAGAGCGCGTCGCGGTCTAGGTCGAGGATACGCGGAGTGGTCATGGCTACGACCCTAGCCACCGGGCGCCCCGGCTCCCGGCCGCCGTTGGTCCCCCGTCGGGGGCCCTTGGCCCCTGCCCGCTCGTCTCCGCCTACGCGTCCTCCCGCCCCTGACGGGCCGGACCCGCCGACGCCGAGCACGCGGACACCCCCGCCCGCGGCGAACGCCACCGCCAGAGGGGAGCGAAGCCGTCAGCGCCGCTCCCACGTCGTGAGCGCCTCGTCCGCCGCGTCGCGGACCTCCGGGACGGGGTGCGCCCCCAGCTCCCGCAACACGCGCAGGGCGGGGCCGAGTCCACTGCCGGTCGACACCGCCCGGCTCGCATGGTCCTCCGCCAGGGCCACCGCGTAGAGGCCCGCGAAGAGCCCGTCCCGGGGCGGAACCGAGCCGTTCCGGCGCCGCGCGAACCACCGCGTACCCGAGGCCCCGACCGCCGGCGCCGCGTCGCGCGCCTCCGCCGGCTCGGCCGGGGAGACCCAGGGCGAGCAGCGGGCCATCGCCACCGCCGTGCGGGCCGCGAGCAGCGGCCGGCCGCGTACCGCCCGCGCCTGCGCCCGCAGCTCCCGCTCGGGTGCCGCAGCGGCCGGGTCCCACAGCGGGTCCCACAGCGCCTTCCGAGCCGTGACCGCCCACCGCAGGCTCGCCTCCTGCTCCGCGATCAGCGCGACGCCTCCACGGCCGCCCGCCGCCCGCCACACGGCCACGTGGCTCTGAGGCTCGGTAGAGCTCCGGATGACGGAGCGGTGAGAGAGGTGAGAGAGGGGAAGCGAGCGGGGCTTCCACCCCGCCAGGTGGCCACCGGGCGGGGCGGAAGCGGCCGGCTGCCGGTCAGCCACCGATCAGGTTCCGTTCACACGGCCGTGGCCAGGAGCGCGGCAGTCCGGGCGATGAGGGGGGGGTGTCCGCCGGGGCGCCGGGGTGGGATTTCGTCGTCAGGACGGCGATGACCAGGGGTGGCCGGCCGGGGGGCCAGGCGATGGCCACGTCGTTGTTGGTGCCGTACGCGCCCCCGCCGGTCTTGTCCGCGACGGTCCAGTCCGCCGGCAGACCGGCCCGCAGCCGCTCTCCGCCCGTCGTGTTGCCCAGCAGCCAGCCGGTGAGCCGCCGCCGGTCCGCCGGATCGAGTGCGGTGCCGAGGACGAGGCGCTCGTAGGTCCGCCCGATGGCGTACGGGGTGGTGGTGTCGGTGACCCGCCGGGGTTCGGCGCTGTTCAGCTCCGGTTCCCACCGGTCCAGACGGGTCCTCCAGTCTCCCGTCGAGCGGGCGAAGCGGGTGACGGCGGCCGGGCCGCCCAGCTCGCGCAGGAGGAGGTTGGCGGCGGCGTTGTCGCTGAAGCGGATCGTTGCGTCGCTCAGCGCGGCGATCGTCATGCCGTCGGCGAGGTCCTCCGGCCGGCCGGTGATCGGGGCGTACCCGGAGGAGACGGCCTCCCGCGCGGTGTAGCGGACGCGCTTGGCCAGGAACTCCCCGTCCCGGTCGAGGTCGCGCAGTACGGCGGCCACGGCCAGGGTCTTGAAGACCGAGCAGATGGGGAAGCGCTCCTGGGCCCGGTACCGCACGGTGCGGCCGGTGGCGGTGTCGTGGGCGTAGACGCCCAGGCGGGCGGAGTGCTCCCGTTCCAGTTCCGCCAGCCGTAGCGTGACCTCGCCGCTGCCGGCGGGGGGCGCGGACGCGGCGAAGGCGCTCCCGCCCGCAGGCAGCGAGGCCGCCAGTGCCGCTCCGGCCCCCAGCGCGAGCAGGGTGCGTCGGGACGGGCTCTTTTCTGTGGTGTGCACGGTCGTCCTCTTCCTCTCCGGACCAAGATCTCAACCCTTCACCACGCATGCCCCGCCGCGCCGAGGGTGACGCGGAAAGCGGCGTTCGACGTGCCGGTGGCCTTCGATCCGGGGGCCGGAACGACCCATCCACCTTCCCCCGAAAGGGGTACGAGTGGCCACGGAGGGTGAGATCCGGGGCTCCCGGCGGTGACCCGCCCCACAGGACCTTGGTCACATACCAAGCGGGATAGTAGTCCTTAAACGCCCCTTACCCACCCCCTCACACCGGCTCCCACCTGCACCGATAGCCACCCGGCCGGGAGGGGGCCGTTCCGCCCCGGCTGCGAGGACCACTAGTAAGAGGGGTCGTTGCCAGGCGCCCCGGACCCCCGTAGAACTGGATGAGTCGCAGGGCGGACGGAGATCCCCCGGATCCCCGCTCCCGCCGACGAACCCCTCTCCTCCACGTGAGTGGCTCCGGCATGCCTGCTGCGACCGCCCTTGTCCCCGTCGAAAGGCCAGTCCGTGTCCAACACCGTCATCCGCCGCATCGCCGCTTCGAAGAAGACCCTCGCGGGTACCGTCCTCGCCCTGGGCGTCGCCGGTTCCATGCTGGCCGCGGTTCCCGCGCAGGCCGCCCCGATGAGTGCCAAGGCGATCGCCCAGCAGATGATCAAGGACCCGGCGCAGTTCGCGGCGTTCAACAACATCGTGTCCCGCGAGAGCGGCTGGAACCACACCGCCACGAACTCTTCCTCGGGCGCCTACGGCCTGGTCCAGGCCCTGCCGGCCTCGAAGATGGCCTCGGCGGGCTCGGACTGGAAGACCAACCCGGCCACCCAGATCAAGTGGGGCCTGGACTACATGAACTCCCGCTACGGCAGCCCCGAAGGCGCCTGGACCTTCTGGCAGAACCACCACTGGTACTAAACCACCAGCGGATCGCGGGGACACGAAAACGCTCGGCCGGACCTTCCGGCCGAGCGTTTTGCGTGCGTGCGTGCGTACGTACGTTGCGTACGTGCTTACGTGCGTACGCGGGCTCCGAGCCGGCCGCGTACTGACCCCTCAGCGCTGTGCGCCCTCCCTCTCGGCCCGGTCCACCAGCCGTGAGAGCTCCGTACGGGAACGCACGCCGAGCAGGGCGAAGACGTTGCGCAGGTGGTGGTCCACGGTGCGCGGGCTGACGGAGAGGCTCAGTGCCACCTCCCGGTTGGTGGCACCCTCGGCGACGCAGCGCGCGATGCGCAACTGCTGCGGCGTCAGGAGGGACAGCCCACCCGTCGGTACGGGGGCGGGCGCGTCACCGGTGGCCCGCAGTTCGGCACGGGTCTGCTCGGCCCAGGCCGGGGCCCCGCAGCGCTCGAAGGAGACCAGCGCGTCCCGCAGCCGGTTCTTCGCCTCCGCCGGACGGCGCCTGCGGCGCAGCCACTTCCCGTACAGCAACTGGGTGCGGGCCCGCTCGAAGTCGCCGTGCACCGTCTCGTGCCAGGTCAGTGCCAGGGCGTAGAACGCGTCGGCGCTGTCGTCCGGCGGGGCCACCAGGGCCCGGCACCGGGCCAACTGCGCCGGCGCCTGCGGGTCGGTGCCCTGAGCGGCCCAGAGGGCGAACTCCTCGACGGCCGCCCGCGCTTCCGCCGAAGCCCCGGACAGAACGGCGGCTTCGACGAAGCAGGGCAGGGCGAGCATGCGGACGGCGAAGTGGCCGCGCCCGGGCCCAGGCCGGGTCAGCGGGCCGAGCCGGGCGGCGGCCTCGAAGGGGCGCCCGCGGCACAGGTCCGCGCGTGCCGAGGCCCATTCGGCCAGGGTGACGGCCTGCAGGAGCCCGTGTGGGCGTGCGATCTCCACGGCGGCGCCGGCGTGCGCGGCGACGGCTGCCGCGTCGTCCTCGACCGAGGCGACCAGGGCCAGGATCGCGTGCTGCCCGGCGGCCACGTTGCGCTGGCCGGCCCGGTGGGCGGCGCGGAGGCCTTCCTGCGCGTGGGCCCGGGCCCGTGCGTGCTGGCCGGCCCGCAGTTCGGCGTAGGCGAGGTGTTCGAGGATCCGCGGGGTGAGGGAGGCCAGGCCCAGCGACCGGGATACGGCCAGGGCCCGCGCGTTGGCCCGGCACGCCGCCGCGATGTCGCCGAGCACCAGCGCGGCGACCCCGGCCCGCAGCAGGCGGGTGGGGTCGTCGTCGTCCCGCGCACGGTCGAGCACCCGGCGCAGCGGCGACTCCGCCTCGGCCAGGTGTCCGCAGAGCGCCGTGCGCAGTCCCGCCCGGTAGTCGCGCCTCGGATCCTGCGGCGGTGAAGGGGGCGTAGGGATGGAAGGGGGCGTAGGGGTGGAAGGGGACGGGGCCCGGGGTCCCGGCCGTACGGACGGCACGTGCCGGACCCGCGCGTACGGGTCGGCCGGCGGCGCCGGTGCGCGGGCGACGGCGGGGTCCCGTTGCGGAGCCGCGAGCGGGGAGGGAAGCGGTGCCTCGGCGAGGGCGGCGAGGCAGGCCTCGGCGTCGCCCGCGGCCCACGCCGCGTCCATGGCCTCCATCCTGGCTTCCAGGGCGGCCTCCGCGTCGGACGGGTCGAGGCGCTCCGCGGCCATGAGCAGAGCCTGGTAGGCGTCGGCAACCGGCCCGTCCCGCAGGGCGAGGCTGCCCCGGACCAGTTCCGTGCGGCCGTGCACCGTGTCGGGGGACGCGCCCTCCCGGGTGGCCGCCAGCAGCCGGTGCGCCCTGCGGGGATGTCCCGCCAGGCGGGCGTAGTCCGCCGCGGCGGTCAGGTGTGCGGTACGGGCATCCTCGTGGGCGGTGAGTTCCGCGGCCCTGGCCAGGGCGGCCGAGCGCTCCATGCCGGACGTGGGCGTGCCGGGAGCGGCCGCCGCGACGAGGCCGGCTGCGAGCGCGGCGTCGGGCCCGTGCGCGGCCAGGGCGAGGTGGAGCAGGTGGCGCAGCCGGTGGCGGTCGGCGTCGATGACCGAGGCGAGCAGGGCGTGAGCGGCCCGGCGCTGCGACGACGGAGCGCCGGTGTAGACGGTCCGCCGGAACAGGGAGCCCGCGAAGGTGATGCGGTCCCCGGCGTGGTGCACCAGCCTCGCCGCCTCGGCGGGATCCAGCGCGGCCGCGCCCAGCCCGGCCTCGCGGGCGGCGCGCAGGACCAGGGAGGCGTCCGCGCCCGCCGCGTCGGGGTCGGGCTCGTGCGCGGCCGCCGCCAGGAGCAGGAGCTGTCGTGTGGAGGACGGCAGTGGGGTGAGGCGGCTGCCGAAGGTGGCCCACAGGGCGCCGCCGTCCACGAGCGGGCGGGGAAGGGGCCGATGACCACCGAGCTGACCCGGCGTCAGGCGCTGGGCGAGGGCGGTCAGAACGGCGGGGTTCCCCTCTGCCTCGGACAGCAACTCCGCCCGTACGGCGGGGTCCAAGCCCCCGCCGGTGAGGTCACGCAGGAGGGCGGTCGCCGCACGGTCGTCGAGGGGGCCGAGGCGGATCACGGGCACCCCCGTGAACTCCCGCTCCTCCGCGCGGTGTTCGGCCGCCGAGAGCAGGAGCCCGATCGGGTGCGCCGGGTCGGGGTGCCGCGCGGCCGCGCCGAGGACGGCCCGCGAGGGCGCGTCCCACAGGTGTACGTCGTCCACGCAGACGAGCAGCGGCTCTCTGTCCGGGAGGTGCTGCCGCAGCAGTTCCAGCATCTCGGCCGGCCGGTCCGTTCCGCACGCGGCCCGCGGTGGAGCATCGCCCCGCCCCGCGGCCGCCGCACGCAGCAGCGCGGCCATGCCGTCGTAGGGGCCGGGGTCCTGGGGGAGTGGGCGGGGGAACAGGACGGTCCCGGGCCTGAACTCCCGGGCGGCCGCGGCCAGTACGGAGCTCCGACCCAGTCCGGGCTCCGCCACGAGCAGCAGGGCCCCGCCGTGCCGGGCCGCGAGTCGGCCCGACAGGGCTGCCGTAGCTTCCAGTTCGGTCGTCCGGCCGTATATCCGGCAAGGACTCTCCACGGTCGTCTGTCCGGTCACGCCGGTGAGGTTACTGCCGTGTAAACAGCGGCGGAACCCCGGACGCGGCCGGTGGTGGGGGCCCGAGTGCGCCTCCGCCACCGGCCGGGGGCCGATCAGGAGGTGTGGGGGCAGGTGTCCCGGTACTCCTCGATGGTCGGGCCGGGGCTCGGCAGCGGGCAGAGGAACTGCTCGTAGCGGGTGTCGTCGTCCACGAACCGCTTCAGCCAGGCGACGCTGTACTTGGCGATGGTGGTGTCCGAGGTGTTCGGAGTGAAGTGCGAGGCGTTGTTCAGCTCCAGGTACGCCTTGTCGAGCGAGCTCGGCATGCTCGCGTAGAAGGGCTCGGAGTGCGTGGCGACCGGGGCGATCGTGTCGCCGTCGGCCCCGACGACCAGGGTCGGCGTCTGGATCTCCGGCCAGGACTTGTCGGTGTTCCAGCCGGTGAGCGCGATCGCCGCCTGCAGCGAAGGCCGGTTCTTGGCGGCCTCCAGCGTGCCGCCGCCGCCCATGGAGTGCCCCATCACCCCGAGCCGGCTGCTGTCGATCCGGCTGCGGACGGTACTGCGCTGCGTCAAGTAGTCCAGTGCGAAGAGCAGTTGGCGCCCCCTGCTGTCGGGCTGGTCGAGGGTGGTGAGCGTGTCGATGGTCAGGACGACGAAGCCCTGGGAAGCCAGTCGCGGGCCGAGCCAGGCGATGGACGACTGGCTGGCGGTGTAGCCGGGTGAGATCGCCACGGCGCCGAAGGTTCCGTCCGCGGTGGACGTGGGGTAGTAGACGGTCCCGCCGCCGAAGCCGCTGACCAGCAGGGAGGACACGCTGGTCTGCGATACCGCGTAGGAGCCGCGGGCGGCCTCGATGCTAGACGTGGTCGGTGCGGGTCCCCGCTCGTACGGATTGACCGCGGCCTGTGCTCCGGAGGCGGTGAACGTGGCGAGCGCGCCGACGGTCACGAACGCCGCCAGGGCGGCCACGAGCGTACGGAGCCGCGTCCCCCCGGCGCCGGCGGGTCCGGCCGAGCGGTGCTCCGTACCGGCACCCCCCTCGCCGGAGTGGGCCCGCCGGGTGTTCTCGGTGTGTTGCTGCTGCACGACGGAGTCGTCCTCTCGGTCGTGGCGGAGCCGCCCCGGAGGTCGGCCCGTCCCCGGCTCCGTGCCGAGGGCCGTGCCGCCCGCCGTGTGTCCCGCCGCTTTCGCTGGCCGGACCACTGTCACGGCGTACCCCGCGGTCGCACATCGGCGGAACCACCGGTCTCGCCGACGGACGGGCGCGCGGCGACGGGCCGGTGGTGAGCGTCGTCGGGTCAGCCGCCCGACAGCCGGTACGCGTCGCGCGCCAGGGTCAGCGCGATCAGGTCCCGGGGACGGGACAGGGACTTCGACGTCAGGTGCTCCAGGCGGCGCAGCCGGTTGAAGACCGTGTTGCGGTGGCAGTACAGGCGGCTCGCCGCGCGGCCCGCCGAACCCTCCGCCGCCAGCCATGCGTCGAGGGTCTCCAGCAGCATCGCCCGGTCCGCCGGGTCCAGCTCCAGCAGGGGGCCGAGCACCGCCTGGACCAGCTCGGCCGACAGCTCGGGCTGGCGCACCACCAGGGCCGTGGGCAGCCGGTCGGTCAGCCGCACCAGCACCCGTTCGTCCTGCCCGCAGGTCCGCAGCGCCGTCTCCGCCAGCCGCCGGGCCCGGCCCAGTTCGGCCAGTCCGTCCACCACGGGGCTGATTCCGCCCGGCCCGGGGCAGCGGTCCGCGAGCTCCGCCGCCAGATCGGCGGGCGAGGAGTCGCCCAGCGCCACCACGGCCAGCTCCCGCTCCGTGCGCATCCGCCAGAACAGCCGCATGCCGCCCGCCGCCACCACCCGGTGCACCGATTCGCCCCGGTCGGCCGGCAGCACCACCACCGCGTACCGCCCCTGCTCCGGCAGGTCCAGGGCGAGGGCCACCTGCGCGGCCAGGGCCGGCGCGGTGTCCCCCTCCAGCAGGGCGTCCAGCAGGGCCTGTGCCCGCTCGTCGCTGCGCCGGCGCATCTCCACCTCCGCGGTGCGGTACGCCTCGGCGGTCGCGGCCGCCTGCTGCTCGATCCCCGCCCACATGGCCCCGGCCGCGCGGGCCAGGACGGGCAGCGCCTCCGGATCCTTCTCGGTGACGATGTCCAGCAGCGCGTCCCAGGTGAGCCGGCCCGCCCTGCGGTACGCGTAGAGCAGCAGGTCCAGCGGCAGCCCCTGCTCGGCCCGCCGACGGCCCAGCTCCTCCGCGTACGCGAGGTCCTTGCGCGGGCCGGACCGGGGTGCGGCGAAGGCCTCGATCCCGTAGTGCATGGCCTCGCTGACCTGTTGCCAGTGCTCGTCCCGCGGGACGGCCAGGTCGAACAGCGGCGAGTGCTTCGCCAGATCCCTGATGAGCTGGTCGGTGAGTCCGGGAATGTCGGCGATCAGTACGTCCGCCGCCGACACCAGGACCGACCACTCCTGTTCCGTGCGCGTTCTGCGTCCACCCATGGCCGCTGAGGATGTCACCCCGCCTCCGCCACCGTAAGGGGCGTGCGCGACAGGTCTGTGCGCGTGCACAGCACGCCCCTGTCCGGGCTGGTCATCGGCAGCGATTCCGCATCGGGCCGTGGACGCCCGCCCCGGCCTGGTGCTGATGTGTGCGCCAGCACAAGGCCGCCCAGAGGAAGGAGAGGACGTGGGTTCGCTACAAGTGCGTGCGCTGTCCATCGGCTACGGGCCGGTCCGGGCACTGCGCTCCGTATCGCTCGACGTGCCCGCCGGCGCGGTGGTCGTCGTACTAGGCGGGAACGGCGCCGGGAAGTCGACGCTGCTGCGCGCGGTGTCCCGGACGCTCGGATTCCACCGGGGCGCCGTCACGAGCGGGAGCATCGCCTTCGACGGCCGGCCGCTGGACGGGCTCACCCCGGACCGGGTCGTCGCCGCCGGGGTGGTGCAAGTACCCGAGGGACGCAAGGTGTTCACCCGGATGACCGTCGCGGACAACCTGCGCGCCGGGGCCCTGGGCGGCCGCGCGGGATCCCGCGCCGATACGGCCCGCTCCCTGGCCCGGGTGCACGAGCTGTTTCCCGTACTGGCCCAGCGGGCGCGGCAGCGGGCCGGCCTGCTGTCCGGTGGAGAACAGCAGATGCTGGCCCTGGGCCGGGCCCTGATGGCCCGCCCGCGCCTGCTGCTGCTCGACGAACCGACCCTCGGGCTCGCGCCCAAGATGGCCGCCACCATCGCCGAGACCATCACCGAGATCAACGCCTCGGGCGCCTCGGTCCTCCTCGTCGAGCAGAACGCCGCCCTGGCGCTGAGGCTCTCCTCGCACGCCTACGTCCTGGAGGTCGGCGAGGTGACCCTCGACGGTCCGGCCGCCGAGCTGGCCGCCTCGGACGAGGTACGGCGCCGCTACCTCGGCATCACCGACGAGGCCGCCCCGGCGGCGGAGTCCGCCGGGGCGCGGCGGGAACTGCGCAGGTGGTCCGCGTGAGCGCGCCCGCGTCCCAGCCGTCCCAGCCATCCCAGGCGTCCCAGCCGTCGCAGTCCCCGCACTCCTCGCCCGCTCACGCGGCGCCCCCTCCGCTCACCGTCACGGACGTCACCGTCCGCTTCTCCGGCCTGACCGCGCTCGACTCGGTCTCCTTCACGGTGGACCCCGGCAGCGTCCACGCCGTCATCGGACCCAACGGAGCGGGCAAGTCCACCTGCTTCAACGTGCTGTCCGGGGTCTACCGGGCCACCGGCGGAAGCGTCCGCTTCGGCGCCGCCGAGCTCACCGGCCTCGCCCCGCACGCCGTGGCGGCCCTCGGCATCGCCCGCACCTTCCAGAACCTGGCGCTGCCCCCGCACACCACCGTCGCCGACAGCCTCCTGCTGGGGCGCCACCGGCTGATGCGCACCGGATTCCTGGCCGCCGGGCTGCGGCTGCCCGCCGCCGCGCGCGAGGACCGCCGGCACCGCGAACGGGTTCGGGAGATCGCCGAGTTCGTCGGGCTGGAGGGCGACCTCGCGGCGCCCGCCGGCTCGCTCCCGTACGGCAAGCAGAAACTCGTCGAACTGGCCCGGGCCCTGTGCATGGAGCCCCGGCTGCTGCTCCTCGACGAACCCGTCGCCGGCATGACCGCCGACGAGAGGCAGCGCACGGCCGCCGTCATCGCGGGCGTCCGGGACGGCCTCGGCATTTCGATCGTGCTGGTGGAACACGACATGGGGGTGGTGATGCGGCTCGCGGACGCGGTGACCGTACTCGACTTCGGCAGGCGCATCGGCGGCGGGACTCCCGCACAGGTGCAGAACGATCCCGCGGTGGTCCGCGCGTACCTGGGAGAGGAGGAGCCGGCCGCATGACCACGTTCCTCGAACTGCTCCTCGGCGGGCTCTCCATGGGCTCCGTCTACGCGCTGATCGCCCTCGGCTTCGTGGTCATCTTCAAAGCCACCGAAGTGGTCAACTTCGCCCACGCCTCGCTGCTGCTGGCCGGCGGGTACGTCACCGCGACCCTGCACGAGGAGCTCGGATTCTGGGGCGCGCTGCTGGCCGGCGCCCTCTCGGCGGCCGCCGTCGGGGCGGCGATCGAATTCCTGGTGATGCGGCGCTACCGGGGCCAGGACCAGAGCGTGCTGGCCATCGTCACCATCGGCGTCGACATCCTCCTCATCACCGACCTCACCCGGCGCCTCGGCACCGACGTCCTCTCGCTCGGCGATCCCTGGGGGGACCGCGTGGTCCACCTCGGCGCGGTCACGGTGCCCCAGACCCGGATCGCCGCCATCCTCGCCGCCGGCCTGCTGATCACGGTGTTCCTGCTCGTGTTCCGGCACACCTCCTGGGGCGTGGCCATGCGCGCCGCCGCCGAGCAGCCGGAGACGGCCGCGCTGATGGGCGTACGGCTGGGCCGGGTCTCGCTCGCCGCCTGGGCCGTGGCCGGGTCGCTGGCCGCCGTCGCCGCGCTCTTCCTCACCGTCTTCCCCACGCCCGGCCTGGAGCGGGCCACGTCCCTCGCCGCCCTGAAGGCCTTCCCGGCCGCGATCCTCGGCGGTCTCGACTCCACCTCCGGCGCCCTGGCCGGCGGCCTGATCGTGGGAGTCACCGAGGCGCTGGCCACCGGGTACCAGGGCCAGCTGACCTTCCTCGGCCGGGGCATCGGCGACCTGGCCCCGTACCTGGTGATGGTCGCGGTCCTGCTGATCCGTCCCGCCGGACTCTTCGGCACGAAGGAGCTCGCCCGTGTCTGACACCCGCAGCCCCGTGCTGCGACCCGAGGCCGCCGTCCCGGTCGGGGCCACCCGGCCGCGGCTGCTCAGCGCCCGGAACGCGGCGGCCGCAGCCGCCGTCCTGGTGCTCCTCGCCCTGCCGTTCTACCTCGACCGGTTCTGGCTGCAGGCCGGGCTGTTCGCCATCGCCGCCGCCATCGGGGCCATCGGGCTCAACCTGCTCACCGGAGCCACCGGTCAGCTGTCGATGGGCCACGCCTTCTTCCTCGCCGTCGGCGCGTACGGGTACTGCGCGCTCGCCGGGGACGGCAGCACGGCGGGCAGCCACACACTGGTCGGACTCGGCCTGCCGAGCTGGCTCGCCGCGGTCCTGGCCGTCGCCCTCGCCGGAGCGGCGGGCGGCATCTTCAGCCCCATCGCCGGCCGCCTGCGCGGCGCGTACCTCGGCATCGCCACGCTCGCGCTGATCTTCATCGGCCAGCACGTGCTGTTCAACGCCACCAGCGTCACCGGCGGCTTCAACGGGCGGGAGGTGGAGCCGCTGTCCCTCTTCGGCTTCACCTTCGACGACACCGAGACCGTCATCGCCGCCGTCCCCTTCCAGTCCGCCGAGAAGCTCTGGTACGTCGCCCTCGCCGCCCTCCTCTGCGGCGCCCTGTTCGCGCGCGGCGTCCTGCGGGGCCGGCCCGGCCGGGCCATGAACGCCCTGCGCGACCACAGCATTGCCGCCGGGGTGATGGGAGTGCCGGTCGCCCGGTACCGGGCAGCCGTCTTCGTGCTGTCGTCCATGTACGCGGGGCTCGCCGGCGTCCTGCTCGCCCTGGTCTTCCAGCGCACCGTGCCCGACTACTTCGGCATGGTGCTGTCCCTGGAGTACCTCGCCATGATCGTGATCGGCGGCCTCGGCACCGTATCGGGCGCCGTCGTGGGCGCCGTCTTCGTCTCCCTCCTGCCCCAACTCCTCACCCGCTACAGCGACGCACTCCCGCTCGTGTCCGCCCCCGGAACGGGCGGGGTCTCGCCGGGCGAGGCCTCCCGCTACCTGTACGGAGCGGCCGTCGTCGTGGCCGTCCTGTTCCTGCCCGGCGGTCTCACCGGCATCACCCGGATCGTCCGCACCCGCACCACACCCTCGAAGGAGCGAACGTGAACAGAAGAAGGCACGCTGCCGCGGTCCTGGCGGCCGCACTCGTCCTGACCGGCGCCGCCGGGTGCAGTGGCAAGGCCAAGCCCGCCGCGGGCGAGGGCGGGGCCAAGCCCGCCGCGGGCGGGGTCAAGGCCGGAGCCGGGGTGAGCGACAAGAGCATCAAGCTCGGCGCGCTCACCGACATGACCGGCGTCTACGCCTCCCTCGGCAAGAGCGTCACCCAGGCCCAGCAGCTGTGGGTCAAGCAGACCAACGCGGCGGGCGGCATCTGCGGCCGCACCATCGAGCTGACGGTGCGCGACCACGGCTACGACCCGCAGAAGGCCCTCGCCGCCTACACCGAGCTGGAGCCCTCGGTGCTGGGCTTCGCCCAGTTCATCGGCTCCCCGTTCGTCGCCGCCGTCAAGCAGCGGATCGACGGTCAGGACAAGGGGCTGGTCATCCCGCAGGCCTGGTCCGCCTCGCTGCTCGGCAGCCCGTACATCCGTACGGTGGGTGCGACGTACGACGTCGAGACGATCAACGCCGTCGGCTTCCTCCTCGACCAGAAGCGGATCGCCTCGGGCGACAAGATCGGGCACGTCTACTTCGAGGGCGACTACGGCGAGAACGCGCTGACCGGTGCCAAGGCCATCGCCGCGGAGGCCGGCCTCACCGTCGTCGAGCAGAAGATCAAGCCGACCGACAACGACATGACGGCCCAGGTCGCCGCGCTGAAGCAGGCCGGGGTCAAGGCCGTCGTCGTCAGCGCCGGCCCCCGCCAGGCCGCCTCGCTCGTCGGGGTCGCCGCGGCGGGCGGCTGGGGCGTGCCGATCGTGGGCAACAACTCGGCCTTCGCACCGCAGCTCCTGGCCACCCCGGCGGGCGCGGCCCTGCAGAAGGACTACTACGTCGCCTCCTCCGCCCTGCCGATCGGCTCGCCCGAGGCGGGCCCGGCCGCCCTGGCCGCCGCCTACAAGGCGGAGTACCCGGACTCCGGCCTGGACAACGGCGTGGTGGCCGGCTTCACCGCCGGAGCCCTGTTCGGGGAGGTCCTGAAGAAGGCCTGCGCCGACAAGGACCTGACGCGCGAGGGCGTCCGGGCCGCACTGCTGAGTCTGAAGTCCTACGAGAACGGCTTCGGCATCACCCACGACTTCTCGGACCCGAAGGCCCCTTCCACCCGGCAGAGCGTGATCCTGAAGCCCGACGCGACGGTCCCGGGCGGCATGAAGGTGGTGAAGGAGGCCACCGCGGCGCCCGCCGCGACGAAGTTCACGCCCGCTCCCTGAGCTGAGCAGCGGGCAGTAGACGCACGGTGCCGCCCCGACCCGTGTCGGGGCGGCACCGGCGTGATCCTCACAGGGGCGGCCCCGCCCGCCCGGTCCGGGTACTTCCGGGAGGTTCGGCATCTCCCGATGAAACGTTTGACGCGGTTCCGGCCAAGTACTGGATGAGGGGGCCGTCCGGGTTCCCCGTGCAGGGGAGGAACCGGGTGCTCAGCCCACGACACGAGACCGGCCCGCCGGGTCTCAACACACCAGAGGGGTTCGGGGCGTTCTACGAGGAACACTTCGACGCCGTCCTCGGATTCGTCACCCGCCGGGTCTCCGACCCGCACCGGGCGGCCGACCTGACCGCGGACATCTTCCTCGCCGCCATGGCCTCGGCCGCCGGATACCGGCCCGGCAGGGGGGCTCCGATCGCCTGGCTGTTCGCGATAGCCCGCACCATCCCGTCGGGCGCCCGCGGGCCGGCGCGCGAAGGCGGAGCACCGGCGCGGCTCAGCGGCCGCGGGCTCCTCGACGCCGAGGACCTCGCCGCGCTCGAGGAACGCATCGACGCCCAGTGCGCCTTCAGACAACTGGCCGAGTGCCACGCCGTCCTGCCCGAGCCGCTGCGCGCCGTCCTCGACCTCGTCGTGGTCGACGAACTCACCCTGGCCGAGGCCGCGCAGGTTCTCGGCGTCACCCGGGCGACGATCCGTGTCCGCCTGCACCGCGCCCGGCGCGCCTTGGGCGCCCAGGGCCCCGTCATCGAAAGTCAGTTGGAGGTATCCCGATGAGCGACAGGCCCAGTGGGTTCGAGGAGCGCCTCAAGGCGGCGCTCATGGCCCGCCTCCCGGAGGTGCCGCCCGCGCCTCCCACCCGATCCCTCGCCCGGCGGTACGGCATTCCGGTCGCCGTGGGCGTCGCGACGGCGGCGGTCGTCGCTGTGATGGCCCTGCCCGGCGGTACCCACAACGGCTCCCGGCCCGCCAGCGGCGCCACCGGGTCACCGGCTCCTTCGGCCACGGACGCGCCCGAGATCAAGCGGGACGCCGACGGCTCGCTCCGGTTCGATCTGCCCGAGAACCACCAGGTCCCCGGGCTCGTGGCGCGACTGAAGGCTCTCGGAGTGCAAGTCGCCGTGGTCCCGTCGCGGCCGCGGTCCCAGTGCTCCGAGCTGGGAGGCGGTTACCGGGGTCCGCAGGCCGACCCCGAGGCCGAGATCATGCAGAGCGGCAGCGGCAGCGGCAGCGGCTTCGGCTTGAAGGTCGACGCGAAGACGGTCCCGCCGGGCTACACGCTCACGTTCCGGTGGTCGGACTACCACCCGCTGGGTGAGCGGGGGATCGGCTTCGGAGTGATCGAGACGTCCAAAGTGCCGTCCTGCTCGATCGACTACTCCGAGGGACTGGAGGAACTGCTGAAATCCCGCTCTGCCAGCCCGGCACCGTAGCGACGGAGACCGACCCCGGTGCACACCGGGGTCGGACGACGGCGACCCGCCGGTTCCTTACGGGCGCGCCGTGAAGGCCGCTTCGGTGAACTCCGTGACCTCGGTGAAGCCGAGCCGGCGGTAGAGGCGGACGGCGGTGGCATTGTCCGCACGGACGTTCAGCCCGATGTGGTCCACGGTCTGTGCCAGCCGCCGGCACAGTTCGGCCACACAGGCGCCGCCGGCGCCCTGTCCGCGTACCCGCGGATGCGTGGTGACGTTCCCGATCGCGGCGACCCGGTACGCGGCCGAGTGGACGTGTACGCCCGCCACGGCGACGAGCTGCCCTTCCTGCCGGATACCCACGTACTGCCCGGTGTCGAGCATGCGGTGGTCGAACCAGTTCCCCGGGTACGCCTGCTCGAACAGCTCGAGCAGCTCCGGAAGATCGTCCCGGCTCAGCGGGACGGGCCGCCACGGTCCGGCGGGGTACCGGTCGGCCATGCCGGGCTCGGTCAGCGCCATCCGAAGGAGGGTGCCGTGTGACTGCACGGCGTACGCGGATTCCAGTACCTTCGCGGCGTTTCCGGTCAGGTGCCCGAGGAAGCGCCGGGGGAGTACGGGCAGCAGTGCCTCGGCCAGCTCCTCCAGGGCGGCGGCTTGCCCGGGGCGGGTGAAGCCCAGAAGCGTCGGAACGTCGCCGACGGCGTACAGCAGGGCAACCGGCCCGTCCTGAGACAGGGTGTACCAGCTGGTGTGGGGCCACGGCAGGTCGTCGAGGTCGCCGAGTTCCATCAGGTTCATGACCGGATCCCGTTCGAAGCGGGCGGCCAGGGCTGATCGGTCGTGAAGGCTGTGCAGGATCACCCGCACAGAGTAATGCGGGGTCCGACCCGGTCCGACGGCGAGGTGGGCTACGGAGGGCTGGCGGACGCAGCGACGCCCCGCACCGAAAGGGTGCGGGGCGTCAGGCTGCTGCGGCTCAGAGGGGACGGATGTCCTCGGCCTGCGGGCCCTTCTGGCCCTGGGTGACCTGGAACTCGACCTTCTGGCCCTCCTGGAGCTCACGGAAGCCCTGGGCGTTGATGTTGGAGTAGTGGGCGAAGACGTCGGGGCCGCCGCCGTCCTGCTCGATGAAGCCGAAGCCCTTTTCCGAGTTGAACCACTTCACAGTTCCGGTGGCCATCTTTGCTCCCTGTCGGGGACGAGGGTCCTCGCTGGTGAGGACCCTTGGGTGTGGGTTGCTTTGCCCTGGTCCTCCGACGCTTGGTGAAGCGGTACTTCGGACACACGACTGCCGATCACGAGGCATGATCTACCCACTTGCACGAGGAGGGCAAACCGATGATCGGTTTGCCCCGGAACCGGGTGTATCCCCGACGGCGGTCGACGAGCCCATGACCCGCTGCCTCTAGGGTGGTGCTCATGGAGTCGTACACGATGGGGCAGGCCGCCGAGCTGCTGGGCGTGAGCGTGGACACGGTGCGACGGTGGGCGGACGCGGACCGCTTCCCGACCCACCGGCAGGGCAACCGGCGCATCGTGGAGGGGCCCGACCTGGCCGCCTTCTGCGTGGAGGTCGCACATGAGCGCGCCGATGACGAGGACGCCCCGTACACCTCGGCGCGCAACGCGTTCCCGGGGATCGTGACCGCGATCAAGCTGGGCGGCGTCTCGGCTCAGGTGGAGGTCCAGGCGGGCCCGCACCGGGTGGTGTCGCTGCTGACCCGGGAGGCAGTCGAAGAACTCGGCCTGGAGCCGGGCGTGACGGTCACCGCCCGGGTGAAATCGACCAGCGTGCACGTCGAACGCGGCTGAACGGTCTTGGAAGGGTGGGTGGGCCTGGCCGGTCTGGCCGGTCTGGCCGGCGGCCTGCTGATCGCGGTGATCACCGCACCGGTCGGCGTCTCCGGGGCGGTGTTCCTGTTGCCCGTTCAGCTGAGCGTGTTCGCGGTCCCGAGCCCGGCGGTCACACCGACCAACCTGCTCTACAACGTCGTCGCAGGCCCCGGCGCGCTCCTGCGCCACCACCGCACCGGCACTCTGCACGGGCCGTTGGTACGCCGACTGGTCCTCGGCACCCTGCCCGGCGTGGTCATCGGCGCCGTCATCCGGGTGTTCGCGATCCCGGGCCCGGCCGTCTTCAAGGCCCTGGTGGCCGGCTTCCTGCTCCCCCTCGGACTGTGGCTGATCACCCGCACGCTCCTGCCGTCCCGCCGGTCCGGGCCGGCCCCTGGCGGACTGTCGCCGCGCTCGGTGACCGGCCTGGCCCTGGCCGTCGGCGTGGTCGGCGGGATCTACGGCATCGGCGGCGGCTCCCTCCTCGGCCCGATCCTCGTCGGCCGCGGCACGCCCGTCGCCCAAGTCGCCCCGGCGGCCCTGGCCGCCACCTTCGCCACCTCCGTGGCCGGCGCCGCCACCTTCACCCTGCTGGCGCTCTCCGGGCCCGGCGGCATCGCGCCGGACTGGTTCCTCGGCCTGGCCTGCGGCACCGGCGGACTCATCGGCGGCTACCTCGGCGCCCGCCTCCAGCCCCACCTGCCCGAGAAGGCCCTCCGGCTCCTCCTGGGCGCCCTGGCCACCGGCGTCGGCACCCTGTACGCCGCTCAGGCCCTCACCTGACCGCGCCGCAACCGACGCCTCAGGCGCGGCGGACCCGCCAGAGCCAGGCTGCCGTGCCGGCCAGCAGGGCGAGCGCCGCCAGGTTGGCCAGGTTGGCCGGGGTGTCGCCCGCCGGGGCGGCGCTGGACCACTTCCAGATGCTGATGGCGACGGTCGGCAGGACGGCGGTGAGCAGGACGCCGGTGGTCTTCTGGACCGAGGTCCAGTGCACCGACGTGCAGAGGAGCACAGCGCCGACGACGCGGAACAAGGTGCTGCAGAACCCCGCGGCGGGGGCGTAGGGGAAGACCGCGGCGACGAGGAAGGGGAGGGTGAGCATCAGGAGCGGGACCAGGGGGTGCACCTTGCCGCGCCGGACGGATGCGCCGGCGCCGCTCCCAGCCGAGGTCCCGGCGACCACGGTGCCCGCTTCGGCCAGTGCCGTCGCCGCGATGGTACGGGGGTCCCCCAGCTCCGCCAGGACCTCGTCGATCGCGACGTGGGGACGCTCGGCGCGCGTCACCTCGACGTGTTCGGCGAGGTCGGCGAGGAGTTCCCGGCGCCGGTCGGCGGGCAACGCCGAGGCCTCGCGCTCGACGGCGGAGAGGTAGTCGCGTACGGGGTCGGCCGAGGTCTTCATGCGGGGTCTCCGGTGGAGTGGTGCGGGGTGGCGAGGAAGTCGTCGACGGCGTTGCGGAAGCCGGGCCAGACGCGGGTGAACTCGTCGAGTGCGGCGCGGCCGCTGTCGGTGAGCGCGTAGTAGCGGCGGGGCGGTCCGGAGGCGGACTCCTGCCAGGTGGTGGTGACCAGGTCGTCGCGGCGCAGCCGGGAGAGCAGCGGGTAGACCGTCCCCTGGCTGGTGGCCAAGGTGCCGGAATCCTCCAGGGCGTGGAGGATTTCCACGCCGTAGCGGGGGCGGTCCCGCATCAGGGCGAGTACGCAGTACTCCAGGACGCCTTTGCGCAGCTGGGCGGCTGCCCGGGCCTGCTTGGTCGAATCACCTGGTTCCATGCGATGCAAGATACCTGGTGAGGCAACCAGATGGGCAAGGGGGGTGCGCACGACGTCGCAACGGACGAACGCGCGCGAGGCCACCGGCTCACCGAACCGGGACGGCCGCGGATCGTCACCGGAATCACGTGGCTGATACTTGATCGCGTGACGGTGGGGTGAAGCACGGTTGCGGGGCAACGGGCAAGGGACTGGCTCCCTGCCAGGTCAGAGGGTGTGGGTGAGCGCATGGGCTTGTCGGTGGCGTCGGAAGCCGTCGTAGCGCGTGAGGACAGGTTCGATTGGTTCTGCGAGACGGTGTCCACCGATGTGATGCCCGTCATGCTCAGCACCCGGCATGCGGACGACTTCCGCGCGAAGATCACGGACCTGGACCTCGGCGCGGTGCGGCTGTCCTCCCTGGCGTGCTCACCGGTGCTCTCGCGCCGTTCCATGGCCCACATCCGGCGTGGTGATCCCGAGCACTTGCAGCTGGCCCTCGTCACACAAGGGAACTTCAGGATCTCTCAGCGGGGCAGCGATTCGGTGGTCGCGGGGGGACTCGTCCTCACGGACACGTCACGGCCGAGTGAAGGGGCCTGCGCAGGCGGGCAGATCGAGGCGATCGTGCTGCAAATTCCCCGCCCGGCCCTGGCGCTGCGCCCGAACCGGGTGGACCGTCTCCTCGCGCGGAGCCTGCCCGCAGACACGGGGTCAGGGGCAATCCTTGCCGACTTCCTGAAAGCGCTGCTCACACACGGTCCGCGCTGCGGCCCGGACGAGCTGCGCGGGATGGGGTCCATCGCCCTCGACTTGGCCACCGCGTGTCTCGCGCAGCAGCTCGGCGACCTCGGCGAGGCGCCTGCCGAGGTGCGGGCGCAGGAGACCCTGCAGCGGATCCACCGCTTCATCGAGCACAACCTCGGCGACCCGGGCCTGACTCCTCAAGTGATCGCCGATCGGCACAACATGTCCCTGCGAGGTCTCTACGCGCTTTTCGCCGACGATCGCTTGGGCATCGCGGCACGCATCCGCGAAAGCCGGTTGGGGCGGGCCCATGCCGACCTCGCGGGCGGGGAGCTGGGCGGTCAGCCCGTTCAAGCGATCGCGGCTCGCTGGGGATTCTCCAGCGCCACCGCGTTCAGCAGGGCATTTCGTGAAGCCTACGGAATCACCCCTACCGAACACCGGGCGTCGTCTCCGACCACCCCGGGGCGCGCTCTCCCGGGCTCGTGGGAGCCTGCGGAGTCCTCGGCGTGACGGTCGGCCGAGCCCGCCCGCCGCGGGGTGCCGAGCGGCTGGAGGCCGCGGGGCGGGCCATCCTGCGCGGATGTTAGCTTCCTTCCCATGGCGGACCATCGAGACGAGACCAGGGCGGCCTACGACGGCGTCGTCGAGCTGTACGCGTCGATGTTCGCCGATCGGCTGGAGACGCAGCCCTTCGCGCGAGCCATGATCACCACCTTCGCCGAGCTGGTGCGGGGGACGGGCAACCCGCGAGCGGCCGACGTCGGGTGCGGACCCGGACATCTGACGGCCATGCTGCACGACCTGGGACTGGACGCCGTCGGGCTCGACCTCTCCCCGGGCATGATCGGCCATGCCCGCCGGGCCCACCCGGCGCTACGGTTCGACGAGGCGCGGATGGAGGCCCTACCCGTCGGGGACCGCGTGCTCGGTGGCGTACTGGCCCACTATTCGATGATCCATACCCCGCCCGAGGAACTGCCCGCGCTGCTCGCCGAGCAGGTGCGCGTCCTGGCACCGGGTGGCCTTCTCCTGGTCTCGCTCTTCGGGACCGACGGACCGGACCCGGTCCGCTTCGACCACAAGGTGACGCCCGCCTACAGCTGGCCGGTGGACCGGTTCGCCGAGTTGCTGGCCGGTGCCGGCCTCGTCACCTTCGCCAGGCTGATCCACGACCCGGCCTCCGAACGGGGCTTCCTCGACGCCCACTTGCTGGCCCGCCGCCCCTAGACGCTGCCCGGTCCCCGACCCGAAGGAGCGAACGGTGGAGCAGGACCGGCCCGATGCGGCGGCATGGTCGGATGCGCTCAAACTCTACGAGTGGCTCTGTACGTTCGTCGCCGTCTCTCCCGGTGAGTACGACGACTGGTGGGTCGATGTGGGGGCGATCATGCGTTTGGAGACCCGGGATCCCCGGGGTGGGAGTCCATCGACCTGTACGAGGGATCACCAGCTTCCGCGGACCATCGGCCGTCGCGCGGCACGGGGTTGGTAGATTCGCGATCATGGGGAGAAACGCCTGGGTGGCCAGGTTCTTGGGTGGGGGAGCGCTGCTGTTCGCGGTGCTGGCCGGGTGGACGCTGTTGCTCCGAGCGGGCATCTCGGTGTACCGGCCGGACGTGGTCGTACTGGGGGCGGTCGCTCTGGCGCTGGCCGCCGGGTGGGTGTGGTCGGGTTCCCGGCCGATCCCGGTCGCGCCGCCGAGGCAGGTCGAGCCGGTGCCGGCGCCACCCGCGAAGCTGCCCTGGAAGCGGCCGTTCCGGGACTGTCTGCCCCTGCTGCTGCTCGTCGCGGTGGGCCTGCCCGCCGTGGCCGTGGCCACTGAGCTGATGACCCGCCCGGACGGCGACGACCTGAGGCGGATCGCGGCGATACAGCAGGCCGGCGCCCAGGTGACCCAGGGCACCATCGTCGAGGTCCACCGGGTGAAGGCGCAGACGAGCAAGAACTTGGTGGCCACCGCCGACGTCACGGTCGAGGTGCCCCTGCACGGACCTGCGGGCGGCAGCACGGACACCAGGCGCCTCGAAGTGATGAACGGGCATGTCGAACTCGACGAGTTCGAGGTGGGCGCCGTCCTCGACCACGCCGATGCGCTGAGCAGCCTCCCGGGCGAAATCGTCCCGGTGCTGTACGCCCCGACGGCGCCCGGACTCGGCGGCGTCGTCGACACCCCCCACCACGTCGAGCGGTATCTGGAGACGGACTCCCCGCTCGCGTTTTCCCTCCCGCCCGTCGGCATCCAGATCGCCCTCGGTGTCGGGGTGGTCCTGGCCTTCGTCGCGGGGCTGTTCTTCGTCCGGATCCCTCCGGCCGACCCCGCCCTGCGGACCCTCCGTGAGGACGCGGCCGCCCGGGCGGCGCTGCCCGCCGTACGGGCACGGATCGTCGCGGCCCGGCGGAACGACCACACGACGTTCGGAAGCGTGGACGGCACGGTCCGGGTGCGATCGGACCACAAGCTGCGCTTCGCGCTGGAGGACGGTTCCGAGCTGCTGATCGGCAACGGGACCCTCGAACCCGCCGGGCTCGCCCTCCTCGCGGCGCGCATGGGAGAACGGCCGGGCTGGCTGTGCGGTGCCCGGAACTGGCGTCTGATCCGCACCGAGCAGCCGGTCGCCTTCGTCACCGACGAGGGCGAGGTGGCGTGGCTGAAGATGGACCGCGAGGAATTCGAGCGGGTCCTGGCGCCCGCCACTGCGGTACGGCCCGACCCGGAGCGCCCGACGCGGCTCTCCCCGTGGCCCACTGTCGTGGTCCCCGGGGCCCACTGGCCCTGGCTCGGGGGCATGCTCCTGTCCTACGGACTGGTCGTCCTCGTGCTCATGGTGCCGATGTCCTGGCTCGCCGCGTGGCTGACGACCGCACTCGCCGTTGCCGTGGCCGCGGCGGCCTGCGTCCTCCTGGTGCGCCGCCGGGCGGACCTCTCCGACCGGACGGGCCGCTGGGAGGTCCGCGCGACCCGCGACGCGGAACTGGGCCCGGCCTGACGGCTCCGAACGACCTCGGGGCGAAATAGGGAGGTGTGTCCCGTTGTCTCCGGCACGTCGGGCCGGCGTCGTCCTGCGCGGGCACTTCCCGGTGTTAAGGTTTTGTCTGATCGATCTCGATCGCAGGATTGTTACTCCCCGAGGACGCCACCTTCGTCGCCACGCGACGCCAAGGCGACGTACCGCTTGAGGGGAGGCAAGGCCTGGGTGGCGCCGTGTGCGCGACCCGGGCCTTTTTTGTTGCCCGGATCCGGGCGTGAGAGATCGCGGACCGAAGCAGGATGGCAAGAGCCCCAGGATGCAAGGACGCATCATGAACACACCCGTAGCCGGACCCGGCACGCTGGCGGAGCAGATCCTCCGCGGCGTCGGCGGAGCCGAGAACATCGAGAGCCTCACGCACTGCGCGACGAGGCTGCGCTTCCAGCTCCACGACGGGGCGAAGGCCGACGCGACCGCGCTCGATGCCCTCGACGGCGTCATGGCCACCGTGCCGCAGTCCGGTGACCGCCTCCAGATCGTGATCGGCGGAGCCGTCGCACGCGTCTACTCCGAGATCATGAACCTGCCGACGATGAGCGGAGGCGGCTCGCCCCGCCCGAAGTCCGACGCCGACGTCAAGGCCGCGATGCGGGCCAAGAGCCGCGGCCGCTACGCCGTGGTCGACAACTTCTTCGAGTACCTGTCCGACTCGTTCCGCCCGCTCATGGGCGTGCTGCTGGGGTCCTCGCTCATCATCGCGATCGCCTCCGTCCTCGACGCCCTGGGCTTCGTCGACTTCCGCGCCGCGGACAAGTCCGCCACCTGGGTCTTCGTCGACGCCATGTGGCGCTCGGTGCTGTACTTCCTGCCGATCATGGTCGCCTACAACGCGGCCAAGAAGCTGAAGATCGACCCCTGGGTCGGCGCCGCGGTGATGGCCGCGGTGATGACCCCGAACTTCACGGGCATGCTCGACCCGAAGTCCGGTATCCCCGGCATCACCTGCACCACCAACGCGACGCTGGGCACCCAGGAGTGCGTGGCGCACGTCTTCGGGCTGCCGATGCAGCTGAACGACTACGGCGGCCAGGTCTTCGTGCCGCTGCTGATGGTCGCCCTGCTCGCCCTGGTCTACAAGGGCCTGCAGCGCATCTTCCCGGAGGCCGTGCACCTCGTCTTCGTGCCGTTCTTCAGCATGCTGATCATGATCCCGATCACCGCCTTCCTCATCGGCCCGCTGGGCGTCTGGGCCGGAAACGGCCTCGGTGAGGGCCTGTCCTGGCTGAACGGCAACGCCCCGATCGTCTTCGCCATCCTCATCCCGCTGCTCTACCCGTTCCTGGTGCCGCTGGGCCTGCACTGGCCGCTGAACGCGCTCATGCTGGTGAACATCAACACCCTCGGCTACGACTTCATCCAGGGCCCGATGGGCGCCTGGAACTTCGCCTGCTTCGGCGCGACCGCCGGTGTACTGCTGCTCTCGCTCCGTCACCGCGAGAAGGAGATGCGCCAGACCGCCACCGGCGCCCTGGCCGCGGGTCTGCTCGGCGGCATCTCCGAGCCCTCGCTGTACGGCATCCACCTGCGCTTCAAGCGGATCTATCCGCGCATGCTCGTGGGCTGCCTCGTGGGCGGCGTGATCGTGGGCGTCATGGGCGGCGTGGACACCAAGGCCTTCGCCTTCACCTCCCTGCTGACCATCCCGGTCTTCTCCCCGATGACCACCTACGCCATCGCGATCACGGCAGCCTTCTTCGTCTCGATGGCGCTCGTGTACTTCTCCGACTTCCGCACCCCGGAGGACCGCGTCCAGGCCAACGCCGAGCGCGACACCGCCGAGGCGGCCTCCCGCGGGGAGGCAGCGGCAGCCGATGACCGCGAGCTGGTCGCCGTCGGCGCCGCCACGGCCGCCGCGGACGCCTCCGCCGGCTCCGTGACCGCCTCCACCTCCCCGGCCGACGCTCCCACCGCCACCGCCACCGCCACCGCCCCGGCCCCCGCAGGCAAGGGGATCGAGCTCGCCGCGCCCGTCGCGGGCCGCGTGGTCGGCCTCGACGAAGTCGGCGACCCCGTCTTCGCCTCCCGCGCGCTCGGCGAAGGCGTGGGCATCGAGCCGGCCGACGGCCGCATCGTCGCCCCGGTCGACGGAGAGCTGGTCATCGTCGCCGCCACCGGCCACGCCTTCGGCATCCGTACCGCGGACGGGATCGAGGTGCTGATCCACATCGGCATCGACACGGTGAAGATGCGGGGGGAGGGGTTCGACGTCCGCGTCGAGTCCGGCCGGCAGGTCTCCGTCGGCGACCTCCTCGTCGAGGTCGACCTCGACACCGTGCGCGCGGCGGAGCATCCGACCGTCACCCTCATGACCGTCACCAACACCGCCGACCTCGCCTCGGTGCAGCCGCACACCGGGCAGACCGTCGCGGCAGGGGCCCCCGTGGTGACCGTACGGCGGTGAGCTCCCGCCACCAGTCCGACGCGGGCACGCGCCACCTCGTGGGGTGCGTGCCCGCTTCGTACCGGTTTGTGGCGCAGGGTGGCGTACGAGTGACAGACAATGCGGGATCATTGGGCAGAACCGGACCGCGAACGAGAAGGAGAGCAGGCGTTGAAGGCGCTGCGTGTCCTCAATAACAACGTGGTCCTCGCGCGCGACGACAAGGGCCAGGAGGTCATCCTCACCGGGCGCGGCATCGGGTTCAGCTCCCGCCAGGGCAAGCCCGTCGACCCCGCACTGATCGTGCGCGTCTTCGTCCCGGCGGACGGCCGCGACCCCGACCACCTGAGCGAGGTCCTCGCCCTCATCGACGAGGAGGTCCTGCGGGCCGTCGTGATCGCCCTCGACGAAGCAGGCATCGAGGGGCGCGAGTCCACCCGGCCGACCCTCGCCATCGCCGTCGCCGACCATGTCGCCGGCGCGCTGGACCGGGCCGCGCGCGGCATCGTCGTCGAGTACCCGCTGCGCGCGGAGGTCCAGGCCCTGTACGCCACCGAGTACGCCCAGGCGCAGCGCCTGCTGGCTGCCATCAACGAGCGCGTGGACGCGCGGCTGGAGGACTCCGAGGCGATCGCGCTCGCCCTGCACCTGGTCAACGCGGGCTTCGCCACGGGCGACCTGTCCTTCACGTACACGATGACCGGGGTCATCCAGCAGATGCTCGCCGTCGTGCGGGAGCGGTACGGGCTCTCCGTCTCCCAGGAGTCCATGAGCGCGGCGCGGTTCATCACCCACGTGCGCTACCTCTTCGTGCGCATCCAGCAGCACCGGCAGCTGAAGGGGCACGAGTCCACGATCGGCGAGGGCATCCGCCGGCACTACCCGGAGGCGACCCGCACCGCGCAGCAGCTGGCGACGATCGTCGAGCTGCGTCTGGGGCAGCTCCTGAGCGAGGACGAGGTCTCCTACCTGGCACTCCACGTGGCCCGCATGACCGCGGAGCCGGACGGCACCGCCGCCTAGGACCCCGGCAGCGGGCCGCCCCGTCGTCGGCCCGGCCATCCGCCGGTGCGCCTCACCCCGGCGGCGCGACGAGGCCGAACTCGTAGGCGAGGATCACGAGGTGGACCCGGTCGCGCGCGTCGAGTTTGGTGAAGAGCCGCGCGAGATGGGCCTTGGCGGTGGCCACGCTGATGGTGAGTTCCCCGGCGATCTCCGCGTTGGACAAGCCGCGGCCGACCAGGGTCAGGACCTCGCGCTCCCGGTCCGTGATGCCGTCGACGACCACCCCGCGGGCTCCCGGAGATCCGCCCCGCCGGACACCGGGGGACGGTTCCGGCCGCGCCGCGAACTCCGCGATGAGACGGCGCGTGACGCTCGGCGCGATGAGGGCGTCCCCGGCGGCCACGACCCGGACCCCGTCGAGGATGGACTCCAGCGGCATGTCCTTGACGAGGAAGCCGCTCGCACCCGCGCGGAGCGCACCGTAGACGTACTCGTCGTCGTCGAAGGTGGTGAGGACCAGGACCCGGGTCGTCGACCGGGGATCCGCGTCGATCAGGCGGGTGGCCTCGATCCCGTCCGTGCCGGGCATCCGGATGTCCATGATGGCGACGTCCGGCCGCAACCGCGCCACCAGCTCCACGGCGTCGGCGCCGTTACCGGCCTCCCCGACCACCTCCAGGTCGGGGGTGTCGGCGATGAGGACGCGCAGCCCCGTACGGATCAGCGGCTGGTCGTCGATCAGGAGGACGCGGATCACCGGCCCGCCTCCACGGGGATCGGCAGCAGGGCCGCCACGCGGAAGCCGCCGTCCGGAAGCGGACCGGCGCTGAACTCGCCGTGCAGCAGGCCGACTCGCTCCCGCATGCCGAGGATGCCGTATCCGGACCCTCCGACGCCGCCCCCGCGGCCGAGGTCGACGACGTCGACGGACAGCTCCTCCCCTCGGTAGTCGACCGTCACGGTGCAGTCCCGGGTGCCGGAGTGCCGCACCACGTTGGTGACCGCCTCCTGGACGATGCGGAAGGCCGCCAGGTCGACGTCCGGGGGCAGTTCGCGACGCTCCCCCCGCCAGCGGACGTCGACCCGGACACCGGCGGCCGCGCTCCGCCCGACCAGTTGGCCGAGGGCGCCCAGACCGGGGACCGGCTCCAGCGGCGCGGACTCCTCCTCGCCCTTGCGGAGCGCGCCGAGCATCCGCCGCAGGCCGGCGAGGGTCTCCCGGCCGGTGGCCTCGATGGCGTCGAGCGCCTTGCGGGTCTCGGCGGGCTGGGTGTCCATGACCCGGCTGCCCACGCCGGCCTGGATGGTGATGATGCCGATGTTGTGGGCGACCATGTCGTGCAGTTCCCGGGCGATCCGCAGCCGCTCGGCGGTGACCGCCTGCCGGGTGACCTGGGCGCGCACCGTGTCCGCGTGCGCCCGGTCCTGACGGATCGTGTTGCCGATCAGCCAGGCGATGACGACGGTCGACGCGAGCCCGGCCGGCGGCGAGGGGTTGAAGAAGTGGCCGCGGGCCAGCTGCCAGGCCGCGTAGCCCGCCAGCGTGGCGATGCAGAGCAGGGCGGCGGGCACCGAGACCCGCCGTGAGCGGGTCGCGGCGGTGTAGCCCACGGCCGCGTCGGCCAGCAGGAACAGGACGAACGTCGTCTCCCGCACCGCCATCCCGAGCGAGAACACGGAGCCGGTGAGCGCGACGGCCACGGCCGCCAGCGGCGCGCGGAACAGCAGCAGCGCTCCGAGGGTCGTGACGACGGCGGTGGCCAGGAGCGGTGCGTCCTCGATGTTGCCGTTGTACTGGACCAGGTGGCGGAGCTCGTCCGGCCGTTGCAGCGTGCGCACCAGGATCAGGGTCACCCAGAAGGCACCCACCCACGCACCCGGTGGCAGGCGTTTGAGCAGCGGTGGACGAGGAGTGGCGGTCATCGGTCGATCGTATCCGGGCAGGTCCGCCGGGGCATTGGCCCGCAGGCCTAATCCCCCGGGCTACCGGCGGGACGCCGCAGTGTGAACCACCGGCCGATGCACGGACGGTGCCCGCACCGGCAGCGTGGACCCCGTGATCGAATCAACTCGGCTGACCAAGCGGTACGGCGACACCGTCGCCGTCGACGACCTGACCTTTACCGTGGAACCGGGCAGCGTGACGGGCTTCCTCGGCCCGAACGGCGCCGGCAAGTCCACCACCCTGCGGATGATCCTGGGCCTCAACACGCCAACGGGCGGGACAGTCACCGTGGACGGGGTTCCCTTCTCCCACCGCCCGCGCGGACTGCGCCACGTCGGCGCGCTGCTGGACGCCCAGGACGTGCACGGCGGCCGGAGCGCGCGGGCGCACCTGTCGGCCCTGGCCCGCGGCAACCGCATCCCCCTGTCCCGCGTGGACGAGGTCCTCCGGGAAGCAGGACTGACGAAGGCGGCGGCCCGCCGGATCGGCGGGTTCTCCCTCGGGATGAAGCAGCGCCTCGGCATCGCGGGCGCCCTGCTCGGCGATCCGCCGGTGCTGCTGTTCGACGAGCCCCTCAACGGCCTCGACCCCGAGGGCGTGCTGTGGGTGCGCGGCCTGTTCCGGCGCCTGGCGGCCGAGGGCCGCACCGTTTTCGTCTCCAGCCACATGATGGCCGAGATGGAGCACACCGCCGACCGGATCATCGTCATCGGCCGGGGCCGGCTGATCGCCGACGAGAGCCTGGCGGAGTTCTCGGCGCGGCACGCCTCCCGGAGCGTGACGGTCCATGCCCCCGACCTGGCGGCCCTGGAAGCCGTCCTGGTCGCCGAGGGTGCGTCGGTGCACCGGGAGGACGGTCCGGCGGTCCGCGTCACCGGCCTGACCGCGGCCCGGATCGGCGACCTCGCCCACCGGCACCGCATCGTCCTGCACGAACTGGCCACGCACGCCTCCTCCCTGGAGTCGGCGTTCATGGCCCTCACCGCCGACAGCGTCGAATACCTCGCAGGAGAACCCCGATGAGCACACGGACTGCGTCCGGCACCAGGCCCTCCGAGCGGGCGGCCGAACCCGTGGCCGGATTCACCGACCTGCTCGCCGCCGAGTGGATCAAGATGCGCTCGCTCAGGTCGACCTACTGGGTGCTCGTCCTCGCGGCCGCCGTCGCCATCGCGATCAACGTGAACGGCGTCCACTCCGACCTGCCGTACATCGACCAGCAGCAGCCCCCGCTCCCCGGCGAAACTCCCTACACGTACGACCCGTTGTTCCACGGTCTGAACAGCATCGCCGCCGACGTCATGGCACTGGCGGCGGCCTCCTTCGGCGCCATCACGATCTTCGGCGAGTACGCCACCGGAATGATCCGGACCACGTTCGCCGCCGTCCCCGACCGGCGTGCGGTGATCACGGCCAAGGTGGCCCTCGTCACGCTGATCACCCTCACCCTCGGTGTGATCGTCTCCGTGACCTCGTTCTTCACCATCAACGCGATGCTGGCTTCCCGCAACGTCGGGCTCTCGATCAGCGACCCCGGCTGCCTGCGGGCCGTCGCCGCCTATGCGCTGGTCATCCCGGTCTGCGCCCTCATCGGGATGGCCTTCGGAGCCGTCCTCCGACATGCCACGGCCTCGATCGTCGCCGTCGTGGGGATCCTCTTCATCCTGCCGCTGCTCTTCGGCGGCGACAGGTACCGCTTCCTCAGGGAGATCGGCAACCACCTGCCCCTGGCCGCCCAGGGGCGGCTGGCCCTGAACCCGGACTCCTCCACCAGTCTGGGCGCCTACCCGGGCACGATCACGGGTTCCTGGATCGCGCTCGCGGCCTGGGCGCTCGTCTCGGTGATCGTTGCTGTGACGGTCGTACGGCGCCGGGACGTCTGAGACCGGCTCAGCGGCCGCGTGCGCGGCGGCCGCGCGGCCGTGTCTCAGCGCAGCTGCAGCACGCTTCTGACGCCGGCGTGGTCGGAGGGCCACAGTCCTGACGGGGTGCGGTCGGCCAGGGCGTGGCCGACCCGGTGGGTATTCAGTGCCGTGACCTTGCCGCGGAAGAGTACGTAGTCGATGCGCTGCGTGAGGGTGGAGGCGGGGTTGCGCAGGTCGGGGGCCTGGCAGCAGGTGAAGCCGGGGTCGCGGGGGCGGGTGGCGGTCCAGGCGTCGGTGAATCCGGCGGACAGGAGCCGGTTGTGGCTCTGGGTGTTGGTTCCCGGTACCGCGCCGACTCCGCCGGCGGCCGAGTTGAGGTCGCCGAGCAGCACGGTGGGGAGCGTGGTGTTCAGCGGGCCCGCGAGCAGTTCGTCGGTCTGAGCCTCCTGGACGGCCGGGGCGGCGGGATCAAGATGGGTGGTCACCACGCGCGTGGTGCGCCCGCGCACCGTGGCGTCGGCCGCGACCCAGCCGCGTTCGACCCGCAGGGGTGGATTGGGCGGGCAGCCCAGCACGGGGCGGCAGATGGGGACGTGGCTCTGGAACCGGGCGGCCTGCGGGTTGGCCACCGAGAAGCTGCGCGCGGGCAGGTCGGTGCGGGCCAGAAGCACTTCGCGGTCGGTGAGGCGGATGTCCTGCAAACCGCTGGGCGTGGAGCGCGGGGCCTCGAAGTCGCTACCGACGGTGACGCTGGCCACGGCCGCGTAATGCTTGCCCCGGGCGGACAGCTCATCGAGAAGGATCTGCAGGAAGTCGTACTCGACGTGGGTGGCGCTGCCCGGCCCGGCAGGCGTCTGGCTGCGCCACAGCACGGCTTCCTGGACGCCCACGAGGTGAGGGTCGCTTTCGGCGATCTCGTCGGCCAGCGCTTCGGCTCGCTCGGGAAAGTCCGTCGCCCGGACGTTCGCCCACACCGCGGTCACCGCGGCGACGAGCCCCTCTGGGCTGGTGGCGGCGAGGACCGGTGCGAGGTCGGCGCCGAGGTAGAGGTTGCGCGTCATGACCCGCAGGGGAGTCCGGCCGCCGTCGGCGGCCGAGGCCGCGCCGAGCGACCCGGGTGCGAGGAGCGCGAGTGCGCACAGGGAGGATGTGAACCAACGGCGAGCCATGCGGGCAGCCCTTTCGGTCAAAGCGGGCGAATGCCCGCATCCTCGCCGAATCTAGAATGACGGCCGGCATGTGGCGATCCAGACGTGGGCCGGCCGGCCTACGGCGCGCCCGAACGCGCCGGAGCCCCCGTCCCGCCCGGCACGGCGCGGAGCCCGCCCCGCCCCACGCGCCCGACCCGACGGGCTAGTTCGCGGCCGGAGTCGGCGGGGTAGGAACCCCGAGCGAATTCGCCGACGGTGGGGGAGAGCTCGTATGGGTGACCGGGACCGGCTGGGCGTGGTGTTCGTCCATGGGTTCGCCTCCGGACCGAAGGTGTGGGACCGGTTCCTCTCCCTCATCGAGGGGGACACGGACCTGGACTTCCTCGACACCCGGACGCTGGGGTACGCCACCGGGTTCGGCCGGGTTCGGCCGGACCGGGCCCTGCCCTCGCTGAGCACCGTCGCCGACCACCTGAAGACGCTCCTGGAGACCGAGCCCCCGCACCGGCCGCTGGTGCTCGTGGGGCACAGCATGGGCGGCCTGGTCATCCAGAGATGGCTGGTCCGGATGCTTCAGGAAGGGCGCGGCCGAGAGCTGGCCCGCATCCGCCGGGTCGTGCTCCTGGCCTGCCCGAACGCCGGCTCCGACCTCGCCCGGGGCGCGCGCAGGCAACTGCTCGGCGCAAACCCGCAGGAGCGTCAGCTGCGCACCCTCGACGAGGACGTACGGGACACGCACCGCCGTGCTCCGCGACATCGTCGGCGCGGACGCCGTCAGCGAGCGCACCTGCCCGATCCTGTTCTCCGTCTACGCCGCCGAGAGCGACGCCGTGGTCCCGCGCGCGTCCGCCCAGGGGGCCTTTCCCCGCAGCGGTGTGCTGCCCGGGGACCACTTCAGCGTCGTCCAGCCGCGCTCCCGCGACCACGCCTCGTACGCCACGCTGCGCCACCTGCTCCGCGAGGAGGCCAGCGGCAGCGATCCGCCCGCCGGGCGAACCGTCTCGGCGTTCACGCCCAAGGCCCTCGAAGTGCACGGCGCTCCCCTCCCCGAGGGGCGGCCGGAAGAGGCGGCCGACGGGCCCCTGACCCCGTACCTGCTGCGCTCCCACGACGCGCGGCTGCGCACGGCACTCGACGCGGCACTCTCCGGCGGTACGCCGCGCCTGCTGGTCCTGACCGGTGAGTCGGCGACCGGAAAGACCCGCGCCCTGTACGAGGCGCTGCTCGACCGGGCTCCGGACCGTCCCCTGCTCAAGCCGAGCACCGCCGCCGACCTGCTGTCCCTCCTGAGCGCGGGACGGGTGCCGGACGGGTCGGTGCTGTGGCTGAACGAGGCGCAGCGGTTCTTCTACGGCGCACAAGGAGAGGCCGCGGCGGACGCCCTCCACCAGTGCCTGGCACGGGACGGGCGGCTCGTGGCGCTGGCGACGCTGTGGACCCGGCCGTACTGGACGCAGATCACCGCCCCGCCCCGGACCGCCCACGTCCGGGCGAGGGCCCTGCTCACCCACCCGGCCCTGACGCTACAGCTGACCGTACCGCCGCACCTGGACGCCGAGGACCTGACGGTGTGGGCCGAACTGGACGAACTGGCCGGCGATCTGCGCCTGGGACTCGCCCTGGAGGCGGGCCGCGTCATCCAGCAGCTCACCGGCGGGCCACAGCTGCTGGACGCCTTCCTCTCGGGTCCGGAGGTGTTCTTCACCGCCTCGGAACACGCGCTGATCGGTGTGGCACTCGACGCCCGGCGCCTCGGCCACCACGCCCCCATGGCGCCCGGGCTCCTCGCCCGGGTCGCCGACGGCGCGCTGACCCCGAGGCAGCGCAGCGGAGTTCCCGGGTGGGAGCTCCGGGACCTCACGGCGCTCAGCGAGGGCGCGCGTGAGGACGGCACGCCGACCGACGTCCGCACCCTCACCGCCCTGACCGCGCTGCGTCCCCGCTCCGGGGGACCCGCGCTGTTCGAGCCCGCCGACTATCTGGACCAGCACATGCGCGGGCTCCGGGCGGGCCTGCGCCCGGAACCCGGGCTCTGGGACGCCTTGTCGGAGTACGCCGACGATCCGGCGGACCTGGTCCGGCTCGGGAGTTCCGCGTGGGACCGGGGCCTGCGGCGGCACGCGGCCCTGCTGTGGCGGCGCGCCGTACTCGCCGGTGACGCCTCCGCTCCCGCGCTCCTCGTGTCGCACCTCCGGGGGCCGCTCGACCCGGCCGGTACGGTGGCCCGCTGGGCGGCCGTCCACTGTTCCCTGGAGAACCCGTTCGGATGCTTCGACCTGCTCAGAGCGGTGGCCGACGCCGACGCACCCGCCGGGGCGGTGGAAGCCGAGCTCCGGGCGCGAGGCCTGATCACCCGTCTGGAGGAGTTCTCCAGCCTCCCCCTGACCCTGCACGCCACGCTGACGAGGCTGCGGGACTCGGGGCGAGGCCGCTCGCCCGGGAACTGCTGGACCGGGGCGCCGTCACCCGCATGGAGCTCGGCCGCAGTCGGGGCTGGACCGGGCTGCCGGGCATCCTGAGCCTCCTCAACGAGTCCGGAGCCGACGAGGCCCGGGCGGAGTTCCTGGCACGCGGTCCGGTGGCCCATCTCGATCGGGATGACCCGCTGGAGGCCGTCTGGATGCTGGAGGCACTGCTGGCCGCGGACGCGCGGGAGGCGGCGGAGGAAGTCGTCGAGCACTGCGAACTGGCCGGAAGGACGGACATCAGCGACGCCCGGACAGTCGCCGACCTGCTGTTCCTCCTCGACAAGATGCGTTCCCCCGCCAAGGAGGCGGTGCTGGCGCGCGACCCGGCCGGCTGCGCCGATCTCGGCTACGCCGGCAGTGTGGCGTGGCTGCTGAGGGCCCTGGGCGAGATCGGGGCCGACGACGCCGTGGCGCGGCTCCTCGCGCGCGACCCCGCGACCCACGTCGGCCTCGGGGACGGGGCACTCGAAGGCGCCGCGTTCCTGTTGGCGACCCTGGACGGGCTCGGGGCCGCACCGGGCGCGGCGACGCTGCGCGCCCGCATGGCGGTGGAGCTGGACCCGCTCGAACCGGGGGTCTTACGAGTCCTGCTGGCACACTCGCCGGACCTGGCCTGCGAAGCACTCGTGACCGAATACCCGGTGGACGACCTGGACCCGGACTTCACCGAAGACATCGGGATGCTGCTCAGCGCCTGGGCGGCGGTGGGTGATCAGGAGGCGGCCGTCCGTGACCTGCTCGCCCTCGACCCGGTGGCGCACGCGGACCTCACGGACACCTCGGCGGTCGCCCTGCTCATCCGCGGGCTGATGGACTCGGGGTCGACCGGCGCCCTGCGGGCGCTGCTGGACCGGGATCCCGCCGCACACGCCGGGACGACCGAACGCGGGGAAGTGGACGCCCTGCTGAGTGCCCTGCGGGACGCGGGTGCCGAGTCCGCGGCCGAAGACCTGGCGGAGCGGGCGCGCGAGGCGGGCACCGCCGTACCAGCACGCCTCCTCCCGTACGGGTGCGGACCGGACGGCCGTCCGGCGCGGCCGTGGACCTGGGACGACCCCCCACCCCTTCCCTGAGCACCGGCCGGGCACGGCGACTGCCCGGAACGGGCCCCGGCGGGGGCACGGGAGAGCGGGTCCGTCAGCGCTGCGCGGCGGCGCGGGGCGGGACTACGCGGCACCAGCCGCTGCCAGCACCGCGACGGGCAGGAGCAGAATCCACTGCGGCAGGCGGAGCAGCGGTCTGGGCCAGCCGACGGACAGCGTGACGACCAGGAAGGCTGCCGCGTACGCGACGAAGTGCGCGGCCACGAACCACCCCACCAGGTCGTTCCCCGGCGTCCCGTCCGTCAGGGAGAGGTAGAGCAGCGCGAGTCCGGAGAGCACCAAGTCGACGCTCACCATGTGCCACACGGCGTGCAGGACACGCTTGGGCTCGTCCGCGAGCCCACAGGACAGCAGCGGGCGCACCACATCGCGGCGCCCGCCGACGATGTGCACCACGGCCACGCCGAGAGCGGTGATGCCCGCCGCGAGAAACCAGCTGTTCATCGGACCTCGATTCCCTTGGCCACCACAGTGGCCAGCAATGCGGCCAGCTCCTGGGCGGGGTGCTCCCCGACCAGTCCCACGTGGAAGAACACAGCTCCTGCCAGCGTGTCCAGGACCAGGTCCACAGGCGTTCCGGCCGAGATCTCCCCACGCACCACGGCGCGTTCGAAGACGACCAGCAGCCGTTCCTTCGCCGGGGCCAGGAACTCGCCGCGGATACGCGCCTTCAGCTCGGGATCGGCGGCGAAGTCGGCGAGCAGTCCCGGGAGCGCGGCCGTGGCGGCCGGCGCGCTGAACTCGTCGACCAGACCCTGCAGCAGCACGGTCAGATCCCCGGCCAGCGTTCCGGTGTCCGGGATCGGAGCGTCATCGGTGCTCGTGAAGACGGCCTCGAAGACCAACTCGGGCTTGCCCGGCCACCGCCGGTAGATCGTGTCCTTGCCGACACCGGCACGCGCGGCCACCGCCCCGATCGAGGTCGCGGCGTAGCCGACCTCGACCACCAGCTCTGCCGTCGCACCGATGATCGCCTCGTGCGACCGGGGATCTCTGGGACGCCCCCTGGAGGGCGGAGAGGAACTCATGGCACTTACTTTACGGGTCGACCCGTAAGGTAATCAAGAGGTCGGCCCGCCATGGAAAACCGGAGCCGACGGCAGATCAGGAGCCGCCGGCGCAGGGTGGCTGCGGAGGCGACCCGGGCGTTACCCCACCTGGTCGGCGAGAGCCTTCGCGAGGGCGCTGACGCGCGCGTCGTCCTGCGTACCCGGGCTGTCTCCCACCGAGACGACCAGGAAGGCATCGCCCTTGCCGTCGAGCTTCAGCCGTACGGCGGCGAGGTCCCCGCTCGCGGTCACGGCCGGCCGGCCGGCTTCGGCCTCGCCGGCCTGCTTCAGATAGGCCCTCAGGGCTTCGAGGTCCATCCCGGCCTGCTGCTGGATCGCCGGGGCGAGCGGGTTGATCGCCTGCCGGTCCCGCGTCGCAACGGTGTGCACCACGATGTCCCTCCGGCCGATGAGGAAATCGCAGCTCACCAGGGCGCCGGGATTCTGCGCCAGCGCCTCCTCGGGCAGGGCCCGCTTCCCGCCCTCGGAGGTGGCGACGGGTTCGTCACCTCCGTCCGCGTGCCCCGGGCGGGCTTCCCCCTCCAGGCCGGCGGCCTTCGCCGCCTTGGCGATGTCGTAGGGGAGCGGACAGGTATCCGCCCCCTTGGCCCCCATGGAGTCCGCGGTCTCGGTCAGCCCGCTCAGGCTCAGCGGTGTCGCGCCGCCACTCTGACACCCGGCCAGCAGGGTCGTGGCTGTCACGGCGGCGATCGTCCATCCGTACCGACGGTGTGTCACGTGCGTCCTCGGCTCTCGTCCCGCCTGCTCCTGTGCCCAACGATCATAGGCGGGGCCTGCGCAGGCCCCGTTGCGCTCCTCCACGCGCAGCCGCGGCGCGCCCCGAGTCCCCTCATCCCCTTTCCGGATGCCCGGGCTTGTCGCCGTCCATGGGCCCGACGCGCCGCAGGGTGCGGATCGCCGGGATCGAGAGCAGCGCCACGCAGCCCGCCAGGCAGGTGCCCGCCGAGACCAGGAGCAGTGTCTCGGGGGAGGCCAGTTCGGTGGCCGGCCCCGCCAGGATCTGGCCGAGGGCGATCCCCGACACCGAGCCGGCCAGCTCGTACGCGGTGACCCGGTTGAGAACCGCGGGCGGCGTGTGGGTCTGCACGCTGGTCGCCCACATCACCGACCAGAACGCCCAGGCACCACCGCCGAGGACGTGTCCCGCCAACAGGACCGGCAGTGTGGTGCCCGACACCACGCAGAGAGGCAGCGCGGTGAACAGCACCATGGCCACCGCGCCTGCGGCCAGCGGCCGGGACGGGCGCAGGCGCAGTGCCAGCAAGCCACCGAGTACCGTTCCGACACCGAGGAAGGAGACGGCCAGGCCGTAGGCGTTCGGGCCGAGCCGGGCTCCGATCAGCGCAGAGCTCAGCGGCACCATCGGGCCGAACAGCAGCACGCCGAAGCCCACCCAGATCAGGATCACCGCCCACATCCAGGTGCGGGAGCGGAACTCCTGCCAGCCCTGGCGCAGGTCACGACGGAGCGAACTCCTCTCGGTGCCGGCGGAGTCGGCGGCGGCAAGGGTTCCCGTGGCCGTGTCCGCGGGGGCGAGGCGGATGAGCCCCAGGCACACGGCGCTGAGTACGAAGGTGCCCGCGTCGATCGCGTAAACGGTCCCGGCACCGGTCAGCACGATCAGCAGCCCCGCCAGGGCCGGGCCGAGCAGGTGGGCCAGCGCGTCGGCGACCTTGAGCGTGGCGTTGGCGCGCTGCGGTTCCCGGGCTACCAGCGGGACCATACCGTTCACACCCGGCTGGAACATCGCGACGGCCGCACCGGCCAGTGCCGCCATGGCCAACAGCAGCCAGAACGGCGGCGTCCCGGCGAAGAACGCGGCGGCCAGTACGCCCTGGGTGAGCACCCGGACGAGGTCTGCACCGACCATCATCCGGCGTGCGCCGACCCGGTCGGCGAACACCCCGCCGAACAGGACCAGGAGGACGAACGTCCCGGTCCAGGTGCCGAGGACGAAGCCGACTCCGGAGATCCCGTACAGCGGGCCGACCGCGAGCGCGGCGGCCACCGGCATCATCGCGTCGCCGAGCAAGGAGACCGCGCGGGCGGTGAAGTAGAGCGCGAACCGCCGGTCCCACAACGGGGGCCTGGCGGTCGGCGCATCGGTCTGGATGTTCTGGACGGCCTGTGTCTGTGTCTGTGCGGTGGTCACAGGACGATATTGGACTGGACCAATCGTTCACCCCAGTGTCCTGAACGACACGATGGGGTACTTTCGCGCCATGACGCCTCGTTCGCTGCCGAAGTCCCCGGCGCTCCACCGGGTCGTGGCCGTGCTGCGGCCCCCGCAGTCGACCTTCCCGCTGGCCTGCGCGACCGAGGTGTTCGGCGACCACAGCCCGGCGATCCCCTCCCGCTACGCGTTCGAGGTCTGCACCGAGCACCCCGGCCCGGTGCGAACCCGGTCCGGATACGACCTGCTGGTCACGACGGGCCTGGACGCGTTGGAGCGCGCGGACACCGTACTGGTCCCCGGCTGGCAACAACCCGTCGGCACCGACGTATCGGAAAACCTGATCGCGGCGGTCCGCCGGGCGCACCGCCGAGGCGCGCGCGTCGTCGGCATCTGCTCGGGCGCCTTCGTACTAGCTGCCGCCGGACTGCTGGACGATCGGCGGGCCGCCACCCACTGGGCCCAGGCCCCGGATCTGGCCGCCCGGTTCCCGCGGGTCCGGGTCGACCCCGCAGTGCTGTACGTGGACCACGGCGACGTCGCGACCAGCGCCGGATCGGCGGCCGGCGTGGACCTCTGCCTCCACCTGGTGCGCACGGACCAAGGCGCCGCGTACGCGATGCGGATCGCCCGTCAGATGGTGATGCCCCCGCACCGCGAAGGCTGCCAGCTGCAGTACGCCGAACTGCCCACCTCCGGACCGGTCGCCGACTCACTGGCCCCGCTGCTGGAATGGCTGGCCGGGCGGCTGGAGCAGCCGGTCAGCGTCGCCGAGATGGCGGCCCGCTCACAGGTCTCGGCCCGCACCCTGACCCGGCGCTTCACCGAGCAGTTGGGGATCAGCCCCGGACGCTGGCTGCTGGACCGGCGGATCGCCGCCACCCGGGCCCTGCTGGAAGAGACCGACCTTCCCGTGGAAACCATCGCGCACCGGGTCGGCCTCTCTTCGGCCGTCAACCTGCGCCGACGCTTCCACGAGGCCCTGCGCACCACACCCGCCGCCTATCGGTGCGCCTTCCGAACGGACGCGGCGGGGCACGCCGACGCGGTCCCTCCCGGATAGAGCAACGGCCCCGAGGGAATCAACACCAAGGCCGATCGGCCCCCGAGACCAGGTCTCGGGGGCCGACGACATCACCCGCAGCACGTGCCGCGGTACGCCGGTACCGCGCGGGGTGCGCCGTACGGCGCTCGCGCCGCGTCTCAGGGGGCGAAGTGCCTTCGGGCGGGACGGGTACGGGTGGGTCTGGTGCCGTGCATGGGGTGCCTTCGGTCAGTGAGCGGATGTGGGTGTGGTCAGCCGTGACCGGCCCCAACGACCGAAACGGCCCGCCGGGATAGCCGGCGGACCCTCACGGCCGACCGTCCTCACGGCTGACCGTCCTCACGGGCGAGACGTAGGGCGAGTTCCTGAAGGATTTCGTCGGTACCGGGATCCGTGCCGGTTTCGTCGTACGCGTAGGCGACTGCCGCGAAGGCGGCGATGAAGCCGTTGACCAGAGCGCTCAGCGGAGCGGAGAGCTGATCGAGCACGGCACTGCCGATTTCTTCGGGGTCGGCTCCCGCCGGCACGAGGAAGTGGCTGGGGGTCACTTCCGCGAGGAGTTCGGAGGCGAGGCCTTCGCCGACATCCGAGCGCAGTGCGGTGAGCGCTGCGATGGCTTTGAGTTTGATCTCGTTTTCGTGCACGGCCCGAGACTACGACGCGGGCAACGCGACAGAGATCCCCCTCAGTCCCGCGCCAGCCCGCCCCGCGCGATCACCCCCGCGTACCAGCGCGCGCTGTCCTTCACCGTCCGCCGCTGGGACGCGAAGTCCACGTGGACGATGCCGAAGCGCTTGCCGTAGCCGTACGCCCACTCGAAATTGTCCAGCAGGCTCCACAGGAAGTAGCCGCGTACGTCCACGCCGTCCTCGATCGCCCGGTGTACGGCCGCCAGGTGCGAGTCCAGGTACGCCACCCGCTCCGGGTCGTGGACCTGCCCCTCCGGGTCCGCGTAGTCGTCGTACGCCGCCCCGTTCTCCGTCACCAGGAGCGGGAGGCGCGGGAGTTCGTCGCGCAGCCGGGTCAGCAACTCGTACAGGCCGTTGGCGTCCACCGGCCAGTCCATCGCCGTGCGCGGGCCCGCCGCCGGGGTGAACGCCACATGCTCCTCGGCCCCCGCCCAGGGAGCGGGGGAAGCGGAGCGGCCCGCCGAAACCACGCTGGGGGAGTAGTAGTTGATGCCCAGCGAGTCGATCGGGGTGGACGCGACCGCCAGATCGCCGTCCCGGACGAACGACCAGTCCGTCACCCCCGCCGTGTCCTCCACCAGGTCCGCCGGCAGCCGCCCGTGGAAGACCGGGTCCAGGAAGATCCGGTTCGCCACCGCGTCGATCCGGCGCACCGCGTCCCGGTCCGCCGCCGTGTCCGTCAGCGGACGCAGGGCGTGGAGGTTCAGGGTCAGGGAGATCTCGGCAGTGGTCGGGAGGTGGTCACGCAGAACGCGAGCCGCCCCGCCGTGCGCCAGGTTGAAGTGGTGGGCGGCGCGCAGTGCCGCGAGGTCGCTGGTACGGCCGGGGGCGTGGACCCCGCTCCCGTACCCGAGGAACGCCCCGCACCAGGGCTCGTTCAACGTCGTCCAGGTCGTCACCCGGTCGCCCAGCGCCCGGGCCACCAGGCTCGCGTACTCCGCGAACCGGTGTGCCGTGTCGCGCTCCGGCCAACCGCCCGCGTCCTCCAGCTCCTGAGGGAGGTCCCAGTGGTAGAGCGTCGCGACCGGCCTGATCCCGCTCGCCAGCAGCTCGTCCACCAAACGGCGGTAGAAGTCCATGCCGCGCTCCACGGCCGGGCCCCGCCCCGTCGGCTGGACCCGGGACCAGGAGACGGAGAAGCGGTAGTCCGTGACGCCGAGTTCCTTCATCAGCTTCACGTCGTCCGGCATCCGGTGCAGGTGGTCGGCGGCGATGTCACCGGTGTCCCCGTTGCGGACCTTGCCGGGGGTGCGGCTGAAGGTGTCCCAGATGGACGGCGTCCGGCCGCCCTCGGCGGCTGCTCCCTCGATCTGGTAGGCGGCGGTGGCCGTGCCCCAACGGAATCCGGCGGGGAAACGGAGCCCCGTCCCGGTCTCGGGGCGGGTGCCCGTGGAGGTCGCCGGGCGGGCATCGACAGTGGTCATGAGACGGACACTCCAGGAAGTGAGGGGAGACGGGGGGAAACGATCAGAAGGGCGGCTGGCGGGGCCGGGACCGGGAGGCAGGCCCGCGTCAGCCCTTCACCGCTCCCTGCATGATGCCGCCGACGATCTGCCGGCCCAGCAGGCCGAAGACGAGCAGCACCGGCAGTGTGCCGAGCAGCGTGCCGGCCATGATGACCGACTGGTCGTTGACGTAGCCGCCGCCGAGCTGCCGCAGCGCGACCTG
The DNA here is from genome assembly GCF_056428985.1 of Streptomyces sp. CA189. Classification (NCBI taxonomy): domain Bacteria; kingdom Bacillati; phylum Actinomycetota; class Actinomycetes; order Kitasatosporales; family Streptomycetaceae; genus Streptomyces; species Streptomyces sp. CA189. Next base: position 127,285 of record NZ_JBWJVM010000015.1, read on the forward strand.
CACGGTCGGCTCCTGCGAGGACAGCGCGATGACCGGCCAGAAGAAGTCGTTCCACGCCGTCATGAACGTGAGCATCCCGAGCACCGCCATCCCCGGCCGCGCGATCGGGATCACGATCGACCAGAAGATGCGGGCGGTGGAGGCCCCGTCCACGCGGGCCGCCTCGATCAGCTCGTCCGGCAACGACTGGATCAGGTACTGGCGCATGAAGAACACCCCGAACGCCGACACCAGACCCGGCAGGATCACCGCCTGGAGCTGGTTCACCCACTGGAGTTCGGCGATCAGCATGAACAGCGGAATCACGCCGAGCTGCGGCGGGATCATCATCGTCCCGATCGTCAACGTCAGCAGCGCGCCCCGGCCCCGGAACCTCAGCTTGGCGAAGGCGAACCCGGCCAGCGTGCAGGAGAGCACCGTGCCCACGGTGATGGACCCGGAGACGATCAGCGAGTTCAGCAGCGCCTTGCCGATGTCGGCCTCTTCGAGGACCGCCTCGAAATTCTTGATCAGGTTCGGGCCGGGCAGCAGGCTCGGCGGCACCTGCGCCAGGTCCGCGTTGGACCGGCTGGCCGCGACGATCGTCCAGTAGAAGGGGAACGCCGAGATCAGCAGCGCGAATCCGAGGATGAGGTAGGCGATCCAGCCGCCCGTCATCGTCCTCCCGGCTCCGCCGCCCCTGCGGAGCCAGGGGTGCCTGCCGGGCCGCTCCCGCGGAGGGCGGCGCTTCTCGGGCGCGGTCGGCGGTGCGGCGAGCGCGGTCATCGGCCGGCCTCCTTGCGTGCACGGCGGCGCGCGACCAGGGCATTGACCCCGACGAGCACCACGATCAGGACGAACATCACCCAGGCGATGGCCGCGGCCCGCCCCAGGTGGAAGAAGCCCCAGCCCTGCTCGTACATGTACAGGCCGAGGGTCTGGTACTGGTGCGAGATGCCGCCGGAGATCGACCCCTCGAACAGCAGCGGCTCACCGAAGAGCTGGGTCGCCCCGATCGTCGAAATGATCACCGTGAAGACGATGGTGGGCCGCAGCCCGGGAAGGGTCACGTGGATGAACTGCCGCCAGCGGGAAGCCCCGTCGATCCCCGCGGCCTCGTACAGCTCGTGCGGGATCGACTGCATGCCCGCCAGGTAGATCAGCGCGTTGTAGCCGGTCCAGCGCCAGATCACGATCGTCGATACGGCGATCTGTGAGGCGACCGTGCCCGTCTGCCAGTCCACCGGGTCGAAACCGATGAGCCCGATCACGTAGTTGATCAGCCCGAAGTCGCGGCCGAAGAGCTGCGCGAAGACGAGTGTGGCGGCGGCGACGGACGTCGCGTAGGGGAGCAGGACCGCGGTCCTGATGAACGTCCGGCCGCGCAGTTTGTAGTTGAGCAGGTGGGCCAGGCCCAGTGCCATCGCGAGCTGCGGCACGGTGGACAGCACGCCGATGGTGAACGTGTTGCGCAGCGAGATCCAGAAGTACTCGTCGGCGAAGAGCGCGGTGTAGTTGGCGATGCCCCGCCACTCCATCTCGCCGCTCGTCTGGAGCTCGACGCGGTAGAGGGAGACGAACGCCGTGTAGAGGAGCGGGAACAGGCCGAAGGCGAGGAACAGGGTGAAGAAGGGGGCGATGTAGGCGTACGGGGAGGCCTTGCGCCAGGTTCGCCGGAGAGCGGCTGCCGGACCGTCGTCCGGGCCGGTCCCGGGACCGGATCCGGTCCCGGATCCGGTCCCGGATCCGGTCCCGGATCCGGTTCTGGCCGACCGGGGTCCGGCCTTCGCGGTGGAGGTGGGGGACACGATGCGGCCCTTCGGTGAATCGGGGCGGGAGGGGTTGAGGGGGCGGTGGCGGGAGGGGTACGGGGTGCGGCCGGCCCACCGAGGTGCGCGGGCAGCCCGGCCGCCCGGGCAGGCGGCCGGTCGTCCGTGCGGGGATGCCCGGGGTGGACCGGCCTCGCGGGGAGGCGAGGTGGTCGGCCGCCACCGTCGCTGGATGGCCCCGCGACCGGTGTCAGCCGATCACGTTCGCCACGCCCTTCTTCGCCGTCTCCCACGCCGTGTCCGAGGAGACTCCCTTGCGCTCGACCTCGCTCAGCGCGTTCGTCAGCTGCTGCATCACGTTCTGGTCGTGCACGCCCAGCACCTGGACCGGGGACTCCTTGGCCGCGTCACCGAAGATCTGGCCGATCGGGGCGCCCGAGAAGTACGGGTCCTTGGCGTCCGCGATCTTCGCGATCGCGCCCGTGGAGGAGGGGAAGTTGCCCTGCTTCTGGAAGACCTTCGCCTGCTGCTCGGGCGCGGTGAGCCACTCGATCAGTTTGTACGCCTCCTCCTTGTGCTTGGCCGCACGCGGGATCGAGAGGTACGAGCCGCCCCAGTTGCCCGCGCCGCCGGGCAGCTTGGCGATGTCCCACTTGCCCTGGCCCCCGTCACCGGCCTGGGCCTTGACGTAGCCGAGCATCCAGGCCGGGCACGGGATGGTGGCGAACGAACCGGCGGCGAAGGCCTGGTTCCACTGTGGGGACCACTGGTCGAGCTTGGCGCTCAGGCCGGCCTCGGCCGCCTTCACGGAGGTGTCCCAGGCCGTCCTGACCGCCGGGTTCTTCTCGTAGATCAACGCGCCGGAGGCGTTGTAGTACCGCTCCTTCTCCTGGCCGATCATGATCCCGTAGAGGGAGCCGATGCTGTCCAGCCAGGCGCTCTGGGCGGGCGCCTTCTTCTTGTACTCCTTGCCCAACTCCAGGTAGCCGTCCCACGTGGACCACTTCTTCGCGAGTTCCTCGCGGTCGGTGGGGAGCCCGGCCTGCTTGAAGAGGTCGGTGCGGTAGCACATGGCCTCGGGGCCCACGTCCGTGCCGAGGCCGAGGACCTTGCCGTCCTTCGTGGTCGCCGCCGACCACTTGGCCTCGGCGAACTGGCCCGCGAGCTTGTCGGCCCCGAACGCCTTCAAGTCCTGGAACTTGTCGGCCTGCTGCTGGGTGACCGACGCGATCCGGCCCACCTCGACGCCCTGCACGTCCGCGAGACCGCCGCCGCCCGCGAGGCGGGTCTGGAGCGACTTCCAGTAGTCCGCCTCGTCCTGGGTGTCGCTCTGCTTGATGGTCACGTTGGGGTTGAGCTTCTGGTACTCCTCGTAGAGCCCCGCCTCCTTGAAGCCGAAGGATCCGAAGAGGTCGACCGTGAGGGTGACTTTTCCGCCCGCGCCGTCGGAGGTGTCCGGCGAGGCGCCGGAACCACAGGCGGCGAGGAGGGCCCCCGTGAGGACGACCGCGCCGAGGCGGGCTGTGGCTCTCTTGGCGGCTCGGGCGATGGGCATGGGAAGCCTCCCTTGACTTCGGGATGAACCGAGCGCTTGAGAGCGCTCTCAGTTCTTGCGTCTGGAGCGTCCCCCACCGCCTCCTCCCCGTCAAGACTCGAACGCGTAACGGCTTGGTGTTACGCCCAACTGCCCTCTGTGCCTGTTCCCTTGACACTTAGGTTTCAGGAGATTTACGTTCCTTGACACTTGAGAGCGCTCTCGAACGCGCTCTTCCCCCACGTGATCGAGGTGCTTTCGTGCAAGCCTCCCTCTCCAGACCAGCAGTGGCGACGCTCCTGGCCGTCGGCCTGGCCGTCGCCGGCCTGGGCCCCGCCGCCTCCCCTGCGGCCGCCGCCACCGTCCCCGCGGGTTCGGGCAGTTACACCGATACCCGACCTCCCGGTACGTCAGGACCCACGACGAACACCGGCGCCTCCGTCACTCCCAAACTCACCGCCGCCGCCCGGGACAAGCCGGTCCCGACCAACGACTGGTGGACCTCGCTCGCCTACCAGCGCTACGGCGACAACCCGTACTCCACCCCCATGTACGGCCACCCCCTCACGTACCAGGCCAAGGCCTCCGGACTGGAGGTCGGTTACCCGACCGCGCCCGCGATCGTCGGTGACGGCCGGCAGTACGAGTACGCCCACAAGGCCGACCTCACCGTCGGCCTCACCGGCTTGAACTCTCCCGACACCAAGGCCGACGCCTGGTCGGACTGGACGGTCACCCCGTACTGGGCGGACGGCTCCCGCACCTTCCGGGCCACCATCGGCCACGGCATGCCGTTCGTGTACGCCAAGGGATCCGGCGGCGACGCCCGCATCACGACCGCCTCCACGCCCACCGTCTTCGCGGACAACGGCAACGTCGTCGGCATCACGGTCGCCGGTCACCACTACGCGCTCTTCGCCCCGACCGGCGCCGACTGGAACGTCTCCGGCACCACGATCACCGCCGGGCTCGCGGGCAAGGACTACTTCTCGCTCGCGGTCCTGCCCTCCACTGACGCGCTCGCCACGTACCGCAAGTACGCGTTCAGCTTCGTCACCGGCTCCCAGGTGGCCTGGCAGAGCGCCGGCGGCAACGTTGGGGCGACCTACACCCTGACCACGGAGGCCAAGGAGGGCACCGAGCGCGGCACGCTCCAGGCCCTCTACCGCCACCAGTGGCTGCACACCACCGACGCGCTGACCCCGTACACGTACGTCTCGCCGCGCGGCACCATGAAGGTGCGCGAGTCCGCCTCCTTCACCACCAGCCAGAAGAGCAACGGCGTGGTGCCCGCCCTGCCCGCGTCCAGCGGCGTCGACCGGGCCCGGCTGACCGGCTACCTCAACGAGGTCGCCAATGCCTCCGACCCGTTCTCCGGGGCCGCCGACACCTATTGGACCGGCAAGGCGCTCGGCCGTCTCGCCCAACTGGTGCCCGTGGCCGACCAGATCGGCCAGACCGCGACCCGCGACAAGCTCCTCGGCCTGATGAAGGGCCGGCTCCAGGAGTGGTTCACGGCGGGCGGGGCGAGCGAGTTCAGCTACGACAAGGACTGGAAGACCCTCACCGGATACCCGGCCTCGTACGGCAGTGACACCGAACTCAACGACCATCACTTCCACTACAGCTACTACGTCTACGCGGCGGCGATCATCGCCCAGTACGACCAGGCCTGGGCGGCCGACTCCGCCTGGGGCGCGATGATCAAGCACCTGATCCGCGACGCCGCCAACCCGAGCCGCACCGACTCTGCGTACCCCTTCCTCCGCGGCTTCGACGTGTACGCGGGCCACAGCTGGGCCTCCGGCCACCAGGGCTTCGCGGCGGGCAACAACCAGGAGTCCTCGTCGGAGTCCATCAACCTCAGCGCCGGTCTCGTGCTCTGGGGCGCGGCGACCGGAGACACCTCGCTCCGCGACCTCGGCAGCTACCTGCTGACGACGGAGTCCGAGGCCATCACCCAGTACTGGTTCGACGCGAGCGAGCAGGTCTTCCCCGCCTCGTACAAGTACGGCACGGTCGGCATGGTCTGGGGCAGCGGCGCCGCGTACTCCACCTGGTGGACCGCCAACCCGGAGGAGATCCACGGCATCAACGTCCTCCCCGTGACCGGAGGTTCACTCCACCTGGCCCGCGAAAAGGCCGCCATCAAGCGGAACATCGCCGAGATGGAGCGCGAGAACGGCGGCCCGGCCCAGGAGTGGCGAGACCTGCTCTGGGAGTTCGAGGCGCTGACCGACCCGGCCCTGGCGAAGGCCAAGTGGGACGGCGTGAACGGCAATTACACCCCCGAGCAGGGCGAGTCCAAGGCGCACACCTACCACTGGATCAACACCCTCGACTCACTCGGCGCACCGGACATGGCGGTCAGTGGAGACCTGCCCACCTCGGCCGTCTTCAGCAAGAACGGAACCCGCACGTACACCGCGCACAACCACGGCTCCACCGCCCGTACGGTGACCTTCTCCGACGGCAAGACCCTTTCCGTACCGGCCCGTTCGACGGCCACGGGCACCGGAGCCGGCGGCGGAGACCCGGACCCGGAGGAGCCGGGCCCGTCCACCGGCAACACCTTCCGCCTCAAGAGCGGCGGCGTCCTCACCACCGCCACCACCGACCCGGCCGGCGCGGACACCGTGGCCTCGGCCGACGGCGTGAACCGGGACGGCACTCCGTACAGGCAGAACGTCTACGAGGTGAAGCAGGTCAACGGCAAGGTCGCAGCCGGGGCCGCCACCGCGTTCCGCCTCCGGGTGGACGCGGGCACCAAGGTGGCGCTCGCCCCGCAGGTCCGCGTCAGCTACGACCTGACCGGTGACGGCACCTTCGACCGCACCGAGACCTTCCGCTACTTCGCGACCGACCCGGTCGCGGGCTGGGAGGAGTACACGCAGGCGGTCGGCGCGCAGGCCGTCACCGGCAGCCTGGGCGAACTCAAGAACGGCACCGTCCGTCTGGAGATCTGGAACGCGCTCGGCCATGGCACGTCGCAGGTGCAGACGGGCACGGACGCGGCGGTCCTGAAGATCCCGTACGTGTAGTCCACTGCGGGGATGAACCGGACGTACGGGTGCGATCGGTGCGGCGGGTCTCCGGCCCCTCGGGGTGGGGGCCCGCCGTACGCGTACGCCACGGTTCAGGCCGAGGCCCGCCGGACCAGCGTGGTCGGGGTGATCACCGAGTCGGGTGCCGCGCCGTTTCCCGTACGGTCGAGGATGCGCAGCAGCAGCCGTGCCATCAGCCGCCCCTGGCCCTCGATGTCCTGGCTGACGGTGGTCAGCGGCGGTTCGGTCTCCTTGGCCACCGGATCCATGTCGTCGAATCCGACGACCGCCACCTGCTCGGGCACCGCGATCCCGCGCTCCCGCAGGACCCGTAGCGCCCCCGACGCCATCAGGTCGTTCGCGACGAACACCGCGTCCAGGTCGGGCCGCCGTTCCAGCAGCTCCGCCATCGCCCGCGCCCCGCTCTCCACGGTGAAGGCGCCCTCGGCGACGAGCGTCGGATCGAGGTCCAGCAGCACGTCCCGGTAGCCGTCGAGGCGGTCCGTCGCCGAGGTCTGGTCGGGCGGCCCGCCGATGTGCGCGATCCGCTCCCGCCCGAGGTCACGCAGGTACCGGACGGCGACCCGGGCCCCGCCCCGGTTGTCGGCGTCGACGTACGGTACGGCCCGTTCGCCGGGGTCGGCGGTCCAGCCGGGCCGGCCCCCGAACACGGTCGGAATCCCCGCTCGCCGGGTGATCGCGGGAAGCGGGTCGTCCGTGTGCAGCGAGAAGGCGAGAGCGCCGTCCACGTGCCCGCCGGCCAGGTACCGGGTGATCCGGTCGAAGTCCCCCGGCCCCTCCACCAGCAGGAGCACGAGCTGGGTGTCGTGGGCGGTCAGCTCCTTGCTTATGCCCCGTATCTGCTGGGAGAAGAAGGGGTCCGAGAAGATCCGCACCTCCGGCTCCGCGATGACGACGGCCACCGCGCCCGTCCGCCGCGTCACCAACGACCGGGCCGCGTGGTTGGGGACGTAGCCGAGCTCCTCGACGGCCCGGAGCACCTTGTCGACCAGCGGTTTGCGGACCCCGTCGCCCCCGTTGACGACCCGCGAGGCGGTGGCCCGGGAGACCCCCGCGCGCGCCGCGACGGCTTCCAGGGTGGGTCGGGACCCGGGGGACTGCTCGGGCAAGGCGGTCGCTCCTCGTCGACGGGGGCGGCGACACGCAGGGTGGTGCGGACCTCTGCCGTCGCCGGATCGTCTACAGCCTAGCGCCGGGACGGGCGCACGGCTGAGAGCGCTTCCAATCGCTTCCAATCGGGACGTCGCCCCGCTTAACCAGCGTAGGGCTGCCACATCTTGACGGTCGTCGCGGGATTGCTCGCGGAATTGGATTTGTGCGTCACCAGGCACCGGTACTGCCTGCCGAAATGAACGACACGGTCGTTCTCCGCGTACTGTCGATTGACTTTCCATTCCGAGAATCCTGCTGCCATGTGACCCCACCTTTCATCGAGCCGGCCACTGCCAGCGTGCATGAAGCATCGCACCCTCCTGAGCAGGGCCGACACCGATCCTGTCGGCCGGCCCGTCTACGGCTCACGAGCTTTCATCGGTTCCGGATGCGGCAGACCTGTAGCGCATGCCCACAGGTCTGGACCAAGCTCATGGTATGGATCTGGAGTTGAGGCACCTCAAGATCGTCAGAGCCGTCGCAGACGCCGGCAGCCTGACCCGCGCGGCCACCGTCCTGGGGCTCACTCAGCCCGCCCTGAGCACTCAGCTCAAGCGGATCGAGCGGGCGCTGGACGGTCCGCTCTTCGTCCGGGGGCGGGACGGCGTACGGGCCACCGCGCTCGGGGAGCTGGTGCTGGACCGGGCCCGCGTGGTGCTGCCGGCCGTGTGCGAGCTTCAGGAGGAGGCGGTGCGCTTCGCCCGTCAGGGCACGGCCGGCTACCGGCTCGGAGGCACGCACGGGCCGCTGCTGGGCGGGCTCGTGGACCGGATCGTCCGGCAGGAGCCCGGGGTACCGGTGACCACGTACACCTCGTGGTCGGAACGGGAGGTCGCCGGGGGCGTGGCCGCGGGCAGGCTGGACTTCGCCCTGGTCGGGGTGTGCGGGGAGAGCGCCCCGCCGGAGCCGGGGCGGCTCGCCTGGATGGAGGTGGCGCGGGACCCGGTGCACGTGATGCTGGCCGAGGACCACCCGCTGGCGCGGCGGCCGTGGATCGAGCTGGCGGAACTGGCCGCCGAGGCCTGGACCGACGTACCGGGCGACGGGTGCTTCGGGGACTGCTTCGCGGCGGCCTGCGTGCGCGCCGGGTTCACCCCGGCGTGCGTGTACGAGGCGGACACGGCTTCGTGCGTGCACCTCGTCCAGGTCGGGCGGGCCGTGGGGCTGTGCCGGGCGACCTTCCCCGTGACCCCCGGGCTCGTGACCCGGCCGCTCGCCGGGAGCCCACTGGTGTGGCGGCACCTGCTCGGCTGGCATCCGGCGGCGCGGGCAGCCGCCCGAGCGGCAGCGGTGCTGGACCACGCCCGGGACGCGCACACGGAGGCGCTGGCCCGATCGTCCGCGGTCGCGGTCACCGCGGCACTGGCGGAACTGGCGTAGGCCGGTCGAGGCGAGGCGAGGCGTGGCGTGGCGTGGTGAGGCATGGAGGTCACCACGACCACGTCGGCCGGAGCTTCCCCTCCTGCACCCCCGCCGCGCGGCCATAACACCGGGGGAGGGGCCAACCGGCATCTCCCGCAGGAGCGTTCGGATTTCTACGGTGTCGCTGACCCCCACCGAACCGAGGAGATCCCCCATGCTCAAGCGACACGCCCGCGCGGCGTGTACCGCCCTGGCCGCCGCCGGGCTGCTGCTGGCCGCCACCGGCACCGGCGCCGTTGCCACCGCCGCCCCCGCGGACTCCGCCGACGCGGCGCGCCCGACGAAGTCGGCCTCCGCCACCCTTCGCACCGCCGACGCTCCTCCCGAGCTGCTCACCGCCATGCAGCGCGACCTCGGCCTGACCCCCACGCAGGCCAAGGCCCGTCTGGCCCACGAGGCCGAGGCGGGGGCCACCGCCGCCCGGCTGCAGGCCCGGCTCGGCGCCGCCTTCGCCGGAGCCTGGCTGGACGGTGCCGACGCGGGCACCCTGACCGTGGCCACCACCCGGGCCGCCGACACCGCTTCGATACGGGCCACCGGGGCCCGGGCGAAGCTGGTCAGCCGCTCCCTGGCCGACCTGGACACTGCGAAGGCCGCGCTGGACCGGGCCGCCACCGCCACGACCCCGGTCCGCTACGTCGACCCGCGCGGCAACACCCTGGTCGTCGAGGAGACCCTGCCCGGGGCCGCGGCCGGCCTGCTGGCGGCCACCGGGATCGACGCGGCCCTGGTCACGGTGGTCCGTACCGCCGAGGCCCCGCGCCCGCTGTACGACCTGCGCGGCGGGGACGCGTACTACATGAACGGCAGCGGCCGCTGCTCGGTGGGCTTCCCCATCACCAAGGGAACGGTGAACGGCTTCGCCACCGCCGGGCACTGCGGGCGGGCCGGGACCACCACCAGCGGGTTCAACCAGGTGGCCCAGGGCTCCTTCCAGGCCTCCGTCTTCCCCGGCAGCGACATGGCCTGGGTGGCGGCGAACGCCAACTGGGCCTCCACCCCCTACGTCAAGGGCAGCGGCGGGGCGAACGTGCAGGTCACCGGCTCGGTGCTGCAACCCGTAGGGGCCTCGGTGTGCCGCTCCGGATCGACCACCGGCTGGCACTGCGGGACCATCCAGCAGCACAACACCAGCGTCACCTACCCCGAGGGCACCATCTCCGGCGTCACCCGCACGACCGTCTGCGCCGAGCCCGGTGACTCCGGCGGCTCCTACATCTCCGGCAGCCAGGCCCAGGGCGTGACCTCGGGCGGCTCGGGCAACTGCTCCAGCGGCGGGACCACCTTCTTCCAGCCGCTGAACCCGATCCTGTCCGCCTACGGCCTGACCCTCAAGGTCACCGGGAGCGACCCGGGCCCCGGCCCGGGCAACCCCGAGCCCGGCGGCACCTGGAAGGCCGGCTCCGTCTACGCGGCCGGCGCCACCGTCACCTACGGCGGCGCGAGCTACCGCTGCGTCCAAGGCCACCAGGCCCAGACGGGCTGGGAGCCGCCGGTGGTCCCGGCGCTCTGGCAGCGGCTGTAGGTCACTCCGTAGGACAGGTGGCGCCGTGGCTGCCAAGGGGGGAGCCACGGCGCCACCTCATGCGCGTTCCCGTCCGGGACGGATCAGGGGGCACCGGGGCCGCTCTTCACGGTCGTCCAGCGGCCGCCTTTCACCGCGTACACCGTCAGTTGGCGGTTGACCGTGTCGCCGTACTCGTCGAAGGCCACGCGACCGGTGACGCCGTCGAACGCCAGCCCCGACACGGCCTGCGGCATCTTCGCCCGGGCGTCCGCGGGGAGGGCTCCGCCGTGGGCGCCCACCACGGCCTTCACCGCCTCGATGACGGCCCAGGCCGCGTCGTACGCGTAGGGGCCGTACGAACCGGCCGCCTCCGGATACCCCGCCGCCTGGTACTGCGCAAGGAAGTCCCGTCCCTTTGCCAGGTCCTCGGCGGGAACGCCGATGCCCGTGGCGAGGTCACCCTCGGCCTTCGTGTTCGTGGTGAGGAACTGCTGGTCGAAGACGCCGTCGCCGCCCATCAGGGGGATGGCCACGCCCGCCTGCTTGAGCTGCTCGGAGAGCGGCCCGGCGGTGTCGTAGTAGCCGCCGAAGTACACGGCGTCGGCGCCGGAGGCCCGCATCTGGGCGGCCAGGTAGGAGAAGTCGTCCTGCGCGGGATCAACTCGGTCCGTACCCACGACGGTCCCGCCGAGCTTCGTGAACGCGGCGCCGAACCCGGAAGCGAGGCCGGTGCCGTAGGCGCTGTTGTCGTCGATGACGTAGACCTTCCTCTTCCCGGCCTCGTCGTGGAGGTACCGGGCGGCGAACGGCCCCTGGTCGACGTCCGTGGCGACGGTCCGGAAGTAGGTCTTGTACGGGCGGGACGTGGAGCCCTTGGCCCAGTGGGGGCCCAGCGTCAGCACGGGGTCGGTGTTGGCCGGTGACACGTTGACGAGGTTCGCCTGCCCGAGCGGTTCCGCCATGGTCTTGGCGACCCCGGAGGTGAGTGGCCCGACAACGCCGAGCACCTTCTCGTCGTCGACGTACCGAGTGGCGTTCGCCCGGCCCTTGGCGGGAGCGGCCTCGTCGTCCAGAGGTTTGATCTCGAAGTTCACGCCGGGTACGTGCCCGGTGCGGTTGGAGGTCCGGGCCGCCAGGTCGGCGGAGTTCTTCATGCCGATCCCCATGGCCGACAGGTCGCCGCTGAGCGGTGCGTCCACTCCGATGACCACCGTGACGGGGGAGGCCGCGGAACCGCCGCCGCGTGCCCCGCCGCCGGGCGGGGTGTCACGGGTCAACTTCCACGTCAGAACAGACCCGGCCGCGAGCGTGACCATGGCGACTCCCAGAACGGCGGAGCGCCTCGTGAGGGAGCGCCGTCGGGCGGACGCACCCTCCTCCCGCCCCTGCTGGTCCGTCCAGCCGAGCGAGACCAGATCCTCGGCCGAGGGCACGGCCACGGGCGGGGTGGCCGGCCGCTCCGGTACGGGCCGGCGGAGGGTGTCGGGCATGCGCGCCGGTTCCTCGGCCGTGGGCGTCGGCAGGGGTGAGGGGGACGGCAGCTCCGCTTCCCGCTCGGTCGGGGTCGGGACGTGCTCCGTCGCCGCTTCCGGGACGGGCGCCGGTTCGGGCTCGCGCGGGACGGCCTGCGCAGCCGTGTCCGCCCGGGACCGGTAGGACCGCAGCGCCGACGCCAGCAGCTCGGCGGCCTCGGCGGCGCCGACCCGTTGCGCCGGGTCCTTCGTGAGGAGCGCGTCCAGTACGGGCGCCAGCGGGCCGGCGTGGGCCGGCGGCCGGTGCGGGCGGGTGAAGACGGCTACGGCAAGGGCGTGGAGCCCGTCGGCCTCGAAGGGCGGGCGTCCCTCGATCGCGTGGTAGAGCGTGGCGCCGAGCGCCCACAAGTCGTTGGCGGGGGTCGGACGCCTGCCCTCCAACTGCTCCGGGGGCATGTAGTGCGGGGTGCCGATGACGGTCCCGCTCCGGCTGAGCTTGGTCGTGGCGTCGGCCAGGTGGGCGATCCCGAAGTCGGTGAGGACGACGCGGTCCTTGGTCAGGAGCACATTGTCCGGCTTGATGTCGCGGTGGACGATCCGTGCGCCGTGCGCTTCGGTGAGCGCGCCGAGCAGGGCGGCCCCGATCTCCGCCACCCGCTGCACGGGCAGCCGGCCCTCCTGGCGGATGGCCGCGGCGAGGGACTGCCCCCGTATGAACTCCATGACGATGACGGGGGCGCCGTGGTGCTCGACGACGTCGTGGATGGTGATGATCCCGGGATGGCTGAGAGTGACCGCCGCGCGGGCCTCGCCCGTGAAACGCCTGAGCAGCGTCTCGCGGTCGCCGTCGTCCAGCCCCGCCGGGAAGAGGATCTCCTTGATGGCGACCTCGCGTCCGAAGAGCTGCTGGTCGACGCCGCGCCAGACCCGGCCCATGCCGCCCTGGCCGATGGGCTCGACCAGCTCGTACCGGCCGGCGATGAGTTCGGATTTCTGCTCGGTCACGCGCACACTCTAGGACCTGTTGGACCGGTCGGGTGACGGAACCATGGCCTGATCCCGTGCCTGGCCCGGTGAACCCGGTGGACCCGGTGCGGCAGTACGCGGGCCGGCTGCGGGGACCGCGGTGGGTGTGGTCACCTGGGTTCTGCTGGGGAGGGGAGGTGTGCGTAAGGTCGGCACGGGGCCGCCGGCGCCATGGCCGCGGTGGTGACCTTTTGGAGGAACGCGTGGGAAATGCCGAGCCCCAGTGGCGGTTGCCCTCTCATACGGCGGGTCCTGGCGCGGCAGGAGTGGACGGTCTGGGCGAGCGCGGGTTTGCCCGCTACGGTGCCGGGCAACTCGGTATCGACCCGGACGGCTCCGAGGCGAGGGACTTGGCCGGGATCCGGGAGGTCTGCGCGGCTCTGCCACCCGACCCGTACGCTCCGGGAACGAACCGGTTCCGCCGTTACTCCCACGCCGTGTACCTGCCGTGGAAGAACGAACTGTCCTGGATTCCCGGAACCCCCGACCCCGTGCACGGTACGGTCACCAACTTTTCCCAGGGCGAGGACGACCCCGAGCACCCGCGAAAGCTCCGCGTGCTCCCCGAGATCCCCGAGGAGCTGCGCGGCAACGCCCTGCTGCTGCGGCTCCTGCGCTGGGACATCGAGCAGGTCCTGTCCCTGAGGGACCTGCGGAGACGGCCGCTGTGGGCCGGGGTACACCTGATCAGGCTGGGCGTCGACCGTCCAGGCCAGGATGCCGTCTCATCCCCGAACTGCCTTCACCAAGACGGCGGTTCGGCCAGCACGTTCACCTTCGCCCACCTGATCAGCCGCACCAACGTCACGGGTGGGCAGAACGTCATCGCCACGCCGGGCAGTGCGGGCCTGCAGCCCGATGACCCGTGGGCGGACGTCCACGCCAGTTTCACCCTCACCGACCCGCTGGACGGCTACGCCGTCCACGACCACAGGGTCAGCCACTACGTCGGCCCCGTTCGCACCGGCTCCGAGCCGGGGCCGGGCGAACGGTCCATCCTCATCGTCGGCCTCGCCCCGTACGTCCCCCAGCTGTGACACCGGCACCGCCGGAGCCCGCCTGTGCTCCACGGGGGCTAAGGGGCGCTCGTCAGCCGCGGGTCCAGCGGAAGTCGACTTCCGGGTAGCGCGGGGAGGGGCTGTTCAACAGGGGGGACGGCCGGCCCTTCAGGAACTGGTCGAGGCACAGGCGGGTGTAGGTCCGGATCAGCTCGGTCGAGCGGGCCGGGTCCAGGGTCCCGAGCAGTTCGGCGTACAGGTCGGGCGGCCAGGACTCCGCCAGGCCGCCGGGAACGGCGAAGTGCGGTAGATCGGTGTAGGTGAGGTGCCCGGTGTGGCGCGCTCGAAGCTGGCGGCCCCATCCGCGCTGGTGCTCGCGCCAGCGCCGCCAGGTGTCGTGGTCCTCCAGCGCGGTGAGCAACAGGTACGGGCGATCCAGCCCGACGTCGGCCACCGGCGATCCGAACAGGGCGCCGTCGAGATTGACCCCGACGGCGAAGCGGTCGTCCACGCGGAGGACTTCGGCGGCGGCGGCCCCGCCCATGGAGTGCCCGACGACGCCGATCCCGCGGGGGTCCGCCCTGGGCGACCGCCGCCGACGGGTCAGTGCCGTGGCGACGAACCGCAGGTCACCGACGCGCGCGCCTATTTCGAGGCGTTCCTGGCGCTCCCAGTCGTCTGACTCCTCGGGCAACACGCTGGGGACGGCCCGACCGTCGGGGAACTCCACCACCGCCGCGTCGTAGGTGTGGTCGATGCCCGCGACCAGGTATCCGTACGATGCGAGCTCCTCGGCCAGGGCGGTGCAATTGCTGCGGCCGCCCTTGCGTCCGTGTCCGAGCAGTACCAGCGGCAGCGCGCCCGGCTGGACCGGCGCGCCGGTCCGGGCGTGCGGACGTACGGCACCCAGGGTGCCCGCCTTGAGGGGCAGACCCGCCTCGAGGGCGGCGGCGACCCGACTCGTGGTGTACGGGGCCCGGCGGCAGCTGGCGGTGGTGAGCGCGGGGTACCAGAGTTGCACCATGAGTTCGCGCGGCCTGCGGTCCGGCGCGAGGGGGTCGTCACGGTCGTGGTCGACCAGGTGCAGCTCGATGGTGCCCACCGGCCGCCGGGAGGTGGGAGCGGGGAGATCGATGAACTGCCCGGCGGCCCGCGCGGGCACGGAGGGCAGGATGACCGCCCCCGTGCTCGATCCGGCGAGAACCAGGAGGGACCGGCGCGAGACCATCAACCACCCCAAGGTGACTATGTGCAGAAGGATTTGACGAATGCTCACCCTAGAAGGTCTGGACCATTCTGCCTAGCGCTGTGGGGGCGGCGGGGTCCGTGTGTCAGGCGGCCTTGCGGTTGCCGCGGTCGTCGCAGGGCAGATCGGCGGCGGGGTGGTTCGCCGTGAAGTCGCGGGTGGCCTGGCGTTCGGCCTCGGTGATCGCTGTCGGTTGGACGTCGATGATGCCGCCGAAGGGGCGGTCGACGTCGCGGATGATGCACAACGCCGTCGTCAGCAACGCGGTGATGACGACGAGCGTGATCAGTTGGCCTCGGTTGTTGCGGCGGGGCAGGCAGATGCCGAGGGCGATGACGGTGATGGCCAGGGTGGCGAGCAGGAACCAGAGGATGGCGCTGGGAATGCTCGCGGTGGCCTGGGTGAGCCGTTCCTCCCGCTCCTCCGAGCGCTTGTTGTCGGCGGCGATCAGCATGCCGAAGACCGGCTTGCCCTCCACCTGGCGGAAGACCCGGCGGAAGTCGGTGGACCACACGCTGGGCACCGGCGAGCCGTGGCCGTCGGCCATGGCTGGCCACTCCTGGACGCGCACGGCACGGGCGTAGCAGACGGCGTCCGCCTGGACTTCGGCCCGCTGGGTTTCGGGCGCGTATTCGGCGGACTCGACGAGCTGGTCGATGGCGCGGGCTTCGCCGCGGGAGGCGACTTCGGCCTTGCCGTACGAACCGTTGGCGGTGACGAGGACGAAAGCGAGCAGCAGCACCGTCAGCGTCAGCAGGGGGCCGACCAGGTCCTTCACGGCCATGCCCGAGTCGTCGTCCTCGTTGAGGAGCCGGGGGCGCAGGAAGCGGTTCGCGGCGAGGCCGGCGAGCAGGGCGAGTACGGCGACGATGATGACAAGGACCACGGACGGACACCTCCGGGTGGGATGGGGGAGCCCCTGGCGTACGGGGCGCCGCGATCATGCCCCGTACCGTGTGCCGCCCAGAACAACGGAAACGTCTCCTCGCCCTCGAACGAGCGATACTCCTTGCGCCGGAGAGCCCCGCGCCGCGGTCGCCCGCGACCGGCCCGTTGGGTACCCCGGACGAGGGCGGACTCGACCCCGACCTCCACTCCCAGGGGCCTGAACCCGATGGGATGCGGCGGGCTGTCTTGAAAGCCGGTACGGCCCTGTGCTCTTCCCGCTACGGTGACTGCGACGATCTTGTGCGGGGTCCGGCGCATACGGCCGGGGGCCGCTGTTGAGCTGGAGGAGAGTGCTGATGGCGATGGCGCGCTACGTCTGGACGACCAAGGGCGAGGACGGAACCAAGGCCCAGGGCGCGTGGGACTGCACGGCGATGAACGCCCTGACCCTCGTCGGTGAGGTGGTCATCGACGGCACGCTCGTGGCCGACGGCGACCACGGATACCAGGGCGGCTTCACTGGCAACCTCGTATACCCCGGGGTGCATGACGCGGGGCAGGAGGTGCCCTTCTCCCTCCAGGCAGAGGCAGCCTTCAGGATCGACGCGGTCACCCAGCGGCTCTCGGTCCGGTCTCTCCGGGCCAACGACGAGACCCTCTTCCTCCACGGGGGCCTGGAACTCCTGCGCTGCGCCCTCAACGAGAACGTGGAGGCAGACGGCACGTCCCTCGGAGACCTGGTGGAAGGCATCAGCGAGGAGTAGGCCCGATGCGGCTGCCCTGGTGGAGAACGAGCCGGGCTACGTCGTCCGCTGACGCCTTCCCCGCCCCCGAGCCGCCGTTGGGCGGTGAGCCAGTGTCCGATGTCCTCTCCGTGCCCGGTCACCCCGGGGACGAATGTCTGATCCGTGATGATGTCGTCGACGTCTGGGAAGCGTTCGCGAAGGTCCGTCCATGGAGCCCCGGTGCGGTACTTGAACGCGATCGCGTCGATCACCTGTCGGTGATGACGCCACCACCCACCCCGCCGAGGTGCCAGGTCCGGCAGCAACGGCTCGATGCGTGCCCACTGGGCGCCGGCCAACGACGTCCCGAATCTGCTCAGCCGTCGGACGCACGCGGATCTCGTCAATATACGTGCGGGTCCCGGGAAGGCGGGCGCCGCCGATATGAAAAACGACCTACGCGCTGATGGCGGCGACCCTCGTGAACCTTTGCATATCCTCAACTTCACCCAAAGCCTATGCTCCAGAGCGCACGGCCTGTCCTATCGTGAGACCCATCGTCCTGCCGATACCCGGCAGGGAAACTGCGCGGGGGCTTTCATGCGTGGATTCGTTCACACAGCGACACGAACCGTCGGGGTAGCTGGAGTGGTAGTGGCGTCCGTTATGGCGGGGACCAACGCCCAGGCGGCCAGCGGTGGCGGCTGCGGCACCTACTACGCCGGGACGGGCGGGCAATACGTCAAGATCAAGGCCTGTATCAGCTCGCCCCGGTCGGGAGTGGGGCGCCCCGACGCGTACATCAGCCTGGCTGCGGGGCACCCGGCCTGCAATATCGCTATTCGGACGGTCCGGACGGGCAATTCGCAGGTCGTATCGAACAAGGTGCACCCCTGCCCCTCAGGTGCCATCAACGACAAGCACTTCACAGCTCCCGACTTCAGCGACACCACGGCCCAGACTGGTGAGTCGTATGCCAACTACACCCAGATCAACTGGACCTCTTCCGGAACGTGGACGATGCCGTACCGCAGCCCGTGGCTGAAGCTCCCGTAAACACGCACGGCCGAATGGGTCGGGTGCGTGCCGAACAGCGCATACCCGCCCCATTTCCATGGGGCTCCGCACCGGCCCGCTGGCGGACACGCTCGCGATCCTGGGTGCGATCCATCGCTTTGGGGGCAGCGGCGTAAGAGACAGCGGTCCTGTGGTGTGTTGATGCCGGGTAGGGGCTGTTTCGGGGCGTGGGGGCGCTGTCAGGGAGGGGAGGGATCGGGGCGGGATCGCTGTCCGGAGCCTTCATCGCACCAGGGCTGACGCTGCCTCAGTAGCCGTTGCCCTTCCGGAAGCGATGGGCGAGTTCCCGCTGGCCCTGGGCGCGTTGTTCCTGTCTTGGCCTCGCTCGTCGCTTACGGGCCGGGTCTCGTAGTCCCGGCCCAGGCGCCGCGAGCGCACCGCCGTCGGCCCAGACCAGTCGGCTCTTCCGGTAGCGGGATCGGAGCCGCTCGAGCATGCCGCAAGCCGCATCGCGGTCGGTCACGTCGGCCGGCGTGACCAGCCCCATCAGCAGCAGGGGTCGGGGGCTGAAACCACCCTCGTTAGGGCGTCTCCGCGGCCACCTTCAAGCGCGCCGCTTCGGGGCGGACCGCGCCGTCCTGGGAGGCCATCACGGCGATCTCGCGGTCTGCTGAGCTCGGTTGGGCGGATCGTCAATCGGGAGGAGCTGCCGGCCGGCGTCAGCAGCGCGAGGCTTTCCTGATCACCTGCGGGGTCGGGCCCGGCCTGGTGGAGCGCCTGGGGCGGGGCCTTCGACCGGATGACGCAGAGCCGCGACGGCGCCACGATGACGGACATGGAAGCGGCAATCGACCTGTACTGGCGAGCACTTCCGGGGACGGGTGGTCGCCAGCCGGCGTGAAGCAGCAGCGGTCCAGCGATCCCCACGTGCCGGAACTGCTGGTGAGTGTCGGTGATTCCGTGCGCCGTCTGTGCGCTCGCCAGGCCGACGCGCTGATGAAGATGCGCCAGCTGCGCGCGGGCGGTGCTCGGCGGTGTGCCTGGCACGCAGAGCACAGAAAGCCTGCATCCCAGGCACACCACCGCGCGTTGCTCGGGCCTACATTCTCCTCCGGAGACACCACCCCAGCGTGAACGGGTCCACGGGACAAAAGCCCGGCCCGGCGCCTGGCACACCGTCGGCAGTGGCGCCCGTAACAATTGCGGAGTTCGACGCCAGAGCCGGCCGCCGTCTTAGAGGCTCAGTAGATCGAGATGCGCCAAGGAGGACGAAATCTCCAGGCAAAAGCGACCACGCGTATCGCTACGCTGCTCGCAATAGGTATTGAGAACGCCCTCTAAGTGGTCGCCTAATCAATCGATCGATCTTCCAAAGCGGTTTGGGGGATCGGTGGAGCGCTGGCCGGTAGTACGCAAGTGCCACCGAAGATCAATTAGGGTGTGACTCGCACCTGATGCGCATGCAATATGTGCATCTACTGGGGTGATGTGACGGATCATTCCAGTTGCCCCTCGCTATTTATCGGCCGCCTTTTCGGCATGGAACGAAGATGAGGAAAGTTCATGATTCGACGCACTTCAGCAATGCTGCTCGCCGTGGCATCCCTGTTCGGTGCGGGAGTCGCGATGGCTGCGCCCGCGCAGGCCTCGTGCACCCTTGACAACGTCTGTCTCTACTCGGACGCCGACTTCAAGGGAATGAAGCGGGACGACTTCAGCTCCCGTAACAACTGGTCCAACATCACCTACGGGGGCACCAGCATCGCCCTCTACCGGGGTGACAACGTCGCCTCCAACGTCAGCTCCATGGACAACTGGGACGTGGACACCCGGATTTCGGTGTACTACAACTCCAGTTACGCCGGCCCCTGCTTCAAGGTCGAGGCCTACGGCCGTGTGTCCAACATGGCGTCCATCTACCTCAGCAGCGGAAAGTCCGCCAACGACGTCATGAACTCGCACAACTTCACCAACAACTGCTTGGGGACCGTGTACAGCTTCTGATCGTCGGCACATGACCGCAGTGGGGCGGAGGCCAATTCCGCCCCACCGCGCACATCCACTCCAAGCGGTTCCCGCGGAGAAGAACTCTTCTGAAACGCGCGGCGGCATCCCCGCCGCCGTGCCTGCGAGGCTCGTGTGGGGACACGTACAGCTTCTGATCGCCGGCCTACGACCGTGGTGGGGCGGAGGCCAATTCCGCCCCACCACAGCGCATCCATTCTATCCAGGGGTTCCTTTGCGTTACGCACGTCTTGTCCTCGCCGCCGGAGTCGGCACGCTGCTGCTCACCGGGTGCTCGGAGGGTGCCCCGGGAGGCGCCGACGCCGATGCCGGCGGTGGCGGTTCCGTGGCCCGGGAGGTCGTCACGGAGGCGGACATCGTCCTCCCGGTGTCGGCTTTTTTCTTCACCCCCGAGCAGCAGGTGCTGATGGACACCGCGCGTTCCACCCTGGCTGCCGACTGCATGAAGCGGTTCGGGTTCGACTGGCCGGTCACGAAGGCCGAGCCCGCCAAGGCCGTGAGCCGTCGGTACGGCGTGGTCGGCGAGAAGGTCGCCGCCGAGCACGGCTATCACATGATCCCGTCGGCAGGTGACGCCGAGCATGCCCCAGGTGCGGTGTCCGGCGGGCGCAAGCTTCCGCCCGAGGCGTACATGGTCTACGGCGCCAAGGGCGGCCAGGCGGACGCGGGTGGCAATTACCAGGGAAAGGCCATCCCCGAGGGCGGCTGCTTGGGGGAGGCCGACCGCACGCTGGGGCTCGGCAAGGTACAGGACCCCGCAAAGGGCAAGATCGGACTGCTCAGCATCGACTTCTCCTCTTTCGGGAAGGCCCAGGAGGCCCCGGAATTCAAAAAGGCGCAGGACGAATGGGCGGCCTGCATGAAGAAGGCGGGTTATCAGCACACCGGTTTCCTTCAGCCCGCCGAGAAGTATGCGTCCCAGGGGAACTCCGCATCGCCGGAGGAGAAGGTCGTGGCCAAGACCGATGTGAAGTGCAAGCAGGAAACGAAACTCGCCACCGTGCTACTCCGCCTCGAAACAAAGATTCAGAACGACTACATCGATCAGAACGCCACCGGTTTCGCCGAGATCAAGAAGGATCAAGACGCGGTGATCAGGTCGGCCAACGAGGCATTGGCGAACTGAATGCAGAACGACGAACAGCCCTCCGTGGACGAGGCCGAGGCGGCCCGTGGTAATCGTGGTAACGGCGTACGGAGCAGGCGCCGTTGGGTCGCCCTGATCGCTGTGAGCGCGGTCGCGCTCACGGGGGCGGGCTTCGGGGCCTCGCTGCTGATCAAGTCGCCCGCCCAGGCGGCGGCGGACTCCCGGCCCCCCGCACCGTCCGTGATCACCGCGCCGGTCGAGTACCGAACGCTGACCTCCTCGATGGTCCTTCGCGGCACCGTGGTCGCCGGCCAGAGCGTGGAGATCACCCCCGGCGGTGGCGCGGCCGATGGAGGCAGCCCCACGGTCTCCAAACTGCCGCTGAAGGTAGGAGACCAGGTACCCGCAGGCCGGCTGCTGGTCGAGGTCTCCGGCCGTCCGGTGATCGCGCTCCAAGGCACCGTTCCGCTGTATCGCGACCTCAAGCCCGGTGCTCAGGGCAGTGACGTGGGCCAGCTCCAGGACGCGCTTCAGCGGCTCGGCCACTCCACATCCCCCGACAACCGGGGGCGTTTCGGCGAGGGGACGAAGTCGGCGGTCACCGCGCTCTACAGAGCGGTCGGGTACGAACCCGTCCCGGTCGGCGGCACCGACGGCTCGGCCGCCGTCACCGCGGCCGAAGCACAGGTGACCTCGGCCGAACGAGCCCTGGACGACGCGAAGGATGCACTGAAGACAGCCGAGTCCGGCTCCGTTAACGGCTCGGCCAAGACCGCGGGCTCGACCACGGGAACGACCGGGGAAGCGGCTGGCGGCGGTCGCGATCTGGAGCCGCTGCGCAAGGCGGTGAAGCGTGCCCGGGAGGACCTGGCCACCGCGCGCGAGGGCCTCGTCGCCGCGCGGGCGGCCGCGGGCCCGATGATCCCATCCGGTGAGGTGACGTTCCTGGAGAGCTTCCCCGCGCGGGTGCAGGACCTCCCCGTACGGCTCGGCGGCAAGGTGACGGCAGCAGTGATGACCCTGTCCGCCGGCCCCCTGGTGGTGCACGGATATGTGCCCGACCACCAGAAGGGCCTGATCCGGGCGGGCCAGGAGGCGGAGATCCTCTCCGAGGTCAACGGCGCCACCGTCAAGGCCTCCGTACAGTCCATCGCCACCACCCGCACGACGCCGCGCACCGATGGCGACACGCAGGGCGCACCGTCGGCCGATAGGCAGGCCGACGCGGACGGCTATCTGATGACTCTGACGCCGGGCCGGCCGCTGGAGGCCGAATGGACCGGGCAGAACGTCCGCCTGACCGTCCTGGCCGCCACGACCGGCGGCAAGATCCTGGTCGTGCCCGTCACGGCGGTGTCGGCGGGCGCCGACGGCTCCACCGCGGTGACCGTGCTCGAGGACGACGGCAAACAGCGCCGGGTCCGGGTGAAGCCCGGCACCACCGGCGACGGCCATGTCGAGGTCACCCCCCTGGACGGCGGGACCCTCGGCGAGGGCGACCGGGTGGTGACCGGGGTCCGGGACGGCGGCGGCGCGCAGGGGGGCACCCGATGACCGCGTTCCCCACCCCGTCCGAGCCGCCCGTCATCGAATTCCGGCAGGTCGGCCTCACCTATCCGGGGCCGCCGCCCGTGGAGGCGTTCCGCGCCAGCGATCTCACGGTCCGAAGGGGCGAGTTCATCACCGTCGTCGGCCCCTCCGGATCGGGTAAGTCGACCTTCCTGAACATCGCCGGACTCCTCGACAGCCCCACGACGGGCGACTTTCTGCTCGACGGCATCGACACCGGCCGGCTCAGGGACACCGAGCGCACCACGTTGCGCGGCCGCCGTATCGGATTCGTCTTCCAGGCCTTCCACCTGCTGCCGCACCGCAGCGCCCGAGAGAACGTCGAACTCGCCATGGTCTACGGCAGCGCCCCGCGCCGCGAGCGCCCCCTGCGGGCCCGCGAGGCGCTGGCCCGGGTCGGCCTCGGTCACCGGACCGACGCGCTACCCACCCGGATGTCCGGCGGCGAACGTCAACGGGTGGCCATCGCGCGGGCCCTGGTCGCCCGGCCCTCGTTGCTCCTGTGCGATGAACCGACGGGAAACCTCGACACCGGAAACGCCGAAGCGGTGCTCCAGCTGCTGGAGGCCCTCAACGCCGAGGGCATCACGGTCGTCCTCATCACGCACGACCTGGCCGTGGCCGCCCGCGGCCGGCGGACGGTCACCATCCGGGACGGCATACTGAGCGAGAGCGAGCAGGTACGCGCATGCTGAGCCGGATCCGAAAGACACGCCGCGCCCCTGCCCGGCATCGGGCGCTCCACCTTCGCGCCACGGGACCTGCTGGCCGAGGCCTTGGCCGGGATGCTTCAGCGCCCCGCCCGCTCCGCGCTCACCATGCTCGGCACCGTCCTGGGCGTCGGTGCCTTCGTCGCGGTACTCGGCCTCACCGCCACCGCCTCCTCGCAGATCGACGCCCGCTTCAACGTGCTCTCCGCGACCGAGGTCACGGTCGAGGACATCGCCCGCGAACACGACGAGTTCGCCGCCGCGGCCTTCCCGGACGACGCCTCGGCGCGCGTCGAGCGGCTCAACGGGGTGCGGTACGCCGGCGTGCTGTGGACGGTGAAGCCCCGACGCAGCGCCGCCGAACTCGCCGTCACGGCCGCCCCGGTGGGCGGCACCGGAGGGGAGAGCCTCACCGTGGTGGCCGCCGCCCCCGGTGCCCTGCGCGCGGCCGAGCCCCGGCTCTCCCAGGGCAGGCTGTACGACGACTTCCACACCGATGCCCGACAGCGCGTCACCGTGATCAGCTCGAGCATCGCCGCCCGGCTGGGGATCACCACACTGGAAACCAAACCGGCGATCTTCATCGGGGGGCAGCCGTTCACCGTCACCGGCATCGTCGAGGACGTCCAGCGCCAGCCGGACGTCCTGCTCTCGGTTCTCGTACCGCAGACCACGGCGATCGAACTGTGGGGTCGGCCCGCCGAGGGCGCCAGGATGCTCATCGCCACCGATCTGGGCGCTGCCCGTCAGGTGGCGGGGGAGGCCCCGACGGCGCTGCGCCCCGACCACCCGGAGTACTTCAAGGCGGTTCCGCCGCCCGACCCGAAGGGCCTGCGGAGCTCGGTGACCTCCGATCTAGAGCAGTTGTTCCTGCTGCTGGCCGGGGTGTGCCTGGTCATCGGAGCGGTCGGGATCGCCAACACCACCCTGGTGGCAGTCATGGAGCGCACCGGGGAGATCGGCCTGCGCCGTGCGCTCGGCGCCCAACGGAGGCATGTCACCGCCCAGTTCCTCGCCGAGTCGGGCACCCTGGGCGCGTTCGGCGGACTCATCGGGACGGCCGTCGGCACGCTGGCCATTGTGGTGGTGGCGCTGATGAGGGACTGGACACCGGTCATGCACCCGGTGACTCTGGCCACCGCCCCGCTCATCGGTCTGGCGACCGGTGTCCTGGCCGGGATCTACCCCGCCCGCCGCGCCTCGACCGTGCAACCCGTCGAAGCGTTGCGCGGCTGACCCAGGATGTGGCGGATGATGGCCGCGGCTTCGTTCGGGTTGTGGTCCAGCCAGCGGGTGAGGCGGTCGCGAACGACCTCTTGGACGTAGGCGTCCGCTTCGGGACTGCTGAGCTTGGTCCGGGTGGAACCCTCGAAGACGGGATGAGCGAGTTTCACCGAGACGACCGCGGTCAGCCCCTCGAAGATGGCTTCGGCGGGGATGTCGTCGTCTGCGGCGATCTGCCGCCGGCTGCGGGCGTAGGCGTTGACGATGTCCGTGAGTGCGGTACGGAAGCCCTGTTCGTGAGCGCCGCCCTCATGGGTACGGCTGCTGTTCGCGAAGGAGTGGAACCCTCCCGTGGACCAGGTGTTCCACTGCATGGCGACCTGCACGAAGACCGTCGCATCCTCGTTCTCCGACTCGAAGGCGATGGCGGGGGAGTGGACGAGATTCGGCGGGTAGGGGTTGAGGTGGGCGACGTAGGCCCGCAGACCCTCCGTGTGGTGGTAGCGGACCGGCCGCTCCGGCCGCTCGTCGGTGAGCGAGATGGCCAGGCCCCCGTTGAGGAAGGCCAGTTCCTGGAGGCGCTGGGACAGCGTGGCGAACGAGTACAGGGTGGTCTCGAAGATGTCGCCGTCGGGCACGAACACGATCGCGGTGCCGTGTCCGCTGCTCTCCTCGTTCCTCGTCAGGGCCGTGATCGGAAGGCCCTTCTCGTACTCCTGGGTCCAACGGTGGCCGTCTCGGTGGACCTCGACCCTGAGCCGGCTGGAGAGCGCGTTGACCACGGACAGGCCCAGGCAGCCGAGGCCGCCGGACCGCCAGTAGCCGGTGCGGGGCTTGGAGCCGAAGGACATCTCCGTCAGCTCGAGTTCGACGGCCGGCTTACCGGCGGGCTCCACCACCTCGACGGACAGGCCCCGCCCGTTGTCCGCGACGCGAACGCCGCCGTCCGCGGTGATCGTGACGTCGATGGTGTCGGCGTGCCCGGCAAGGTGCTCGTCGACGGCGTACGAGACGACCTCGTACATCAGTTGATGAAGGCCGCGTTCACCGGTCGAGCCGATGTACATGCCGGGGCGCCTGCGTATCGCCTCGCGGCCCTCGAGAACCTGGATGTGACTGGCGCCGTACTCGTTCACGTTCGCGGGCTGACTGGGGTTGCCGGACTCGGTCATGAAGCACCCTCCCTGGGCCGTCCAGTGCATGTGTGTGAGCGGATCCCACCGAGGCGGCCGACGCTGCTTCCAGTCGGTCACCGGTGTATGTCCATCCTAGGTTTCTGGACGTAAAAACCCAGGTCAGGCCGCATGTCATGAGGTCTCAGATGGTCGCTTGCCCGGCTCACTCGACCCCGCCGTCCTGGGGGCCCGCCGCTGCGGGCGGAGCTGCGTGAAGGCCCTGCCGGAGGCGCCCAAGGCACATTCTCCGGCGGGCCCGAAAGCCCTTTCTCAGCGGATTCTCCGGCCGCGTGCGGCTGGTTCGCCCAGGCGGCCGCCAGGGGATGCGGGTGTTGTCGTGGATCGCCGCCCAAGTGGGATGCATGAGGGCAGCATGCTGAGCGGGACACCGATGGTCTTATGCTTCCGTGCGTGATCCGTCCCATCTCAGGCCCTCCCACCTGGAGGCACCCGCTCGCATCGCTCCTGCTCACCCTCCTGATATCCATCGGCTGGTACGGGATGCAGCCCGTATACCCCGACTGCGCTTTCTTCGTCCTCGGCCCCCCTGACGATTCACCGGAACGCGCCCATCAACGGGCAATCGATCAGGGGCATTGCGACCCCGGGGTCTACCGCTGGAGAACCATCGTGGGTCACTGAACCTGCACAGCCGTCATGGTTCTGACCTGGGGCGTCCTGAGTCGGCAATGGCCCAGCGGTTACCGCAGGATTCGCGCGCAGACGCCTACGTGTACAACACCCAGACCGCGCCGGCACGCCCAGGTCCCTGTCCGGCCTTGACGGCCGAGATACCGCTGCTGGTAGTTGACGAACTGACCTTGACGGACGCGCCCGAGCGCACTCTGTCCTGTGCAGGACATGTCGCGTCCAGGACACCGAAGAACCCTGGTTCACCCCCTTCACCTGCGGCAACCTTGATCACGTCAGCAGGAAACACCGCGCAACTACGGGGGAATCCAGTCATGTTCAGCCGCCTCAAGGCCGCCACGCTCGGCGCCGTCATGCAAGCCACCGGTGCGGACGGTGTGACATACGAGCCGGACTGGCGTGAGGACGACGCCCCGCTGGTTGCCGACGGAGTCGACAGCTGACCAACGGACTCCGGTCCGGCGGGAACAGCCCCGCGAGCCACCGATGGTGATCGCACCGGCCCGGCGGGGAGCACCTGCCCCGCACCATCGGCCGTTTCGCCTGGTTGTCCCCGACGGCCCTGTGATCACTGACACGGCACCTGCGAGCCCGCCGGTACGGTCCGGCCCCCAAGGGGGCGCACGCCCGGCCCTACGTCTTCCCCCCTGTGCTCTCGCCGCCGGCCTCGCCTGGCACCTCGGCTTCACCCGCGGCTGAGCCTGCGTGTTCGCTTTCGCCTGCCCCTTCGGCTTCGCCCGCGCTTCCGCCTGCAAGCCCAATGGCCAACCCCTCCCCTTTCCCCCTCCCCACCCATGGAGACACGAAGTGAAGAAGTCCATGCGGGTCGCCCTCGCCGCCTCGGCGGTAGCCGTGGTGCTCACCGCGATACCGG
The DNA here is from genome assembly GCF_056428985.1 of Streptomyces sp. CA189. NCBI lineage: Bacteria > Bacillati > Actinomycetota > Actinomycetes > Kitasatosporales > Streptomycetaceae > Streptomyces > Streptomyces sp. CA189. The sequence goes on from NZ_JBWJVM010000015.1 coordinate 154,400, forward strand.
TCGGCGCCAACCCCCTGTCGGGCGCCGGCCCGGCGTTCGCCGCGGACAACGGCGCGATCGACCCGCCGCTGTTCGACGAGACCCTGGACGGCGGCACCGTCCGCGTCAACGTCCTCCTCGATGGACGGTCGGAACTCTCCTCTGCCTCCGAAGCGGGTGAAGTCCTCGTCTCCTACGACACCCTGCCGCTGGTCACCCTGCGGGTGAACCGGTCCGGCCTGGACTCGCTGAGCACGATGGCGGGCGTCGTCAGCGTCACCGAGGACATCCCGGTCGAGCCGACGCTGAACGAGTCCACCGCCAAGATCGGCAGCGACGCGGCCGTCGCCGCCGGCAAGACCGGCGCCGGCAGCGCCATCGCGATCCTCGACACCGGTGTCGCGACCCAGCACCCCTTCCTGGCCGGCCGCGTCAAGGCCGAGGCCTGCTTCTCCGTCACTGACGCCGCCTACGGCGCCGAAAGCCTGTGCCCCGACGGCACCGCCGAACAGGAAGGCGCCGGCAGCGCCGACGCCGACAGCGGCCCCTGCACCACGGTCGGAACCGGTTGCTCCCACGGCACCCACGTAGCCGGCATCGCCGCGGGCAACGGAACCGGGGTGGCCGGAGCGCCCGCCCGCGGTGTCGCCCCCGGCGCGGACATCATCGCCATGCAGGTCTTCTCCAAGTTCACCTCCGACTCCCACTGCGCCGGCGCCAGCCCCTGTGTCCTGAGTTTCCCCAGTTCGCAGATCAAGGCGCTGGAGAAGGTCTCGGCCCTGAAGAGCGCCGGCACCAACATCGTCGCCGCGAACATGTCCCTGGGCGGCGGCCGCTGGACGGCGGCCTGCGCCACCGATGCCCGTAAGCCGATCATCGACACCCTGTTCAACCAGGGCGTCGCCACCGTCGTCGCGGCCGGCAACAACGGCTACACGAACGCGGTAAGCTCCCCAGGCTGCGTGTCTTCCGCCCTCACGGTGGGCTCCACCACGGACGAGGACCAGCTCTCCACCTTCAGCAACCGCGGCCCCCTCGTCGACCTGCTCGCACCCGGCACCGGCATCGTCTCCTCCGTCCCCGGCGGCGCCTTCGCCTCCAAGAACGGCACCTCGATGGCCGCCCCGCACGTGGCCGGCGCCCTCGCGATCCTCCGACAGGCCCACCCCGGCAGGACCATCGCCGAGCTGGAAGCCCTGCTCAAGGCCGACGGAACGCCCATCACCTACGAGGGCGCGGTCACCCCCCGACTCAAGATCAACATCGTTCCGGAACCGGTGCCCGCGACTCCCGGTGACACGACCGGCGACAACAAGCCGGACCTCGTCGCGGTCGATGACGCCGGCAAGCTGCTCCTGTACCCCGGCGCGGGCACCGGCGCCCTCGGAGCACCCAAGGTCATCGGTACCGGCGGCTGGTCGGGATCGTCCGTGACCCACCGCGGTGACTGGACCGGTGATGCCAAGGAGGACATCGTCGCCCGCGTCGGCGGCGAGCTGCGCGTCTACCCCAACCGCGGCGACGGCACGCTCAACGCGCCGATCAAGATCGGCACCGGCCTGCCCACCACCGCCCAGGTCGTCGGCGCCGGCGATGTCACGAAGGACGGCAACCCCGACCTCGTCGTCCAGCACTCCGACAAGCTGTACCTGTACGCAGGCACCGCGGCCCCCGCGCCGTCCGTCGCCGCCCCCGTCCTCATCGGCACCTCCGGATGGGACGTCATGGACCTCACCGCCCCCGGCGACGCGGACAAGGACGGCCGCGTCGACCTGATCGCCCGCGACACCCGGGACGGCATTCTGTACCACTACCTCGGCCAGCCCGACGGAAAGACCTTCAGCGACCGCACCGAGTACGGCCGCGGGTACACCACCGCCTACCGGCCCCTGATCGCCGGCGCCGCCGACGCCAACGGTGACGGCACCGCCGACACGTGGGCCACCGCAGGCGACGGCACCCTGAAGTTCTACAAGGGCGGCACCTCGATCCACGGCCCGATCGACGGCCCGAGCATCCAGGTCGGCACCGGCGGCTGGGCCGCCATCAAGTCCATCAGCTGACCTGGCCCCTCCCGTCACCCAATTCGAGGCTCCGTACGGGGGCCTCGGGCCTCCGGCCTGACTTTCCCCCCGGCCCCACCGAGCCCCGACCGGCCCAGTCCCCCTGGGCCGGTCGGGGCGTCCCTACGTCTCTGCGTCCCTGCGTCTCCGCGCCCGGGACGCCCGACCGGGCTCCCGCCGGGCGCAGGGCCCGGACGACGGGTCCTCTTCAAGATGGCGATGTCTTCCTCACGCGGGGTCGGAGCGCCGGGAGCCGGTCCGGGTTGCCCCGGGACGCCGGCGTGAGGCCGGTGACCTTCCCAACAGGCCGATTTCTGGCGGATGTTGGCCGGAATCCCGAGAACCCGAAGGCCGGTCAGGGCGTCTTCCGCCCCGGCGTGTGAAGCTGTGGCTCTTACGGGGACGAGGGGTGAACGCGTTGTGGCTGCTCCGCTCCAGGACGGCGATCCAAGACAGCTGGGCACCTACTACCTAGACGGTCGACTCGGCGCGGGTGGTCAGGGAGTGGTGTTCGAGGGCTACGGCGTCGACGGCCGCCGCGTGGCCGTCAAGGTCCTGCGGGACGTGTCCGACGGCGACCGCGAGGCGCTCGGCAAGGAGCTTCGGGCATGGCGCCGTGTGGCGCCCTTCTGCACGACCAAGGTGCTCCACGACGACCTCGAAGGCCCGGTTCCTTTCGTCGTCAGCGAGTACGTCCCCGGCCCCGATCTGCGGCGCGCGGTCGACGAGGGCGGCCCGTACGAGCCCGAAGAACTACTGCGGCTGGCGATCGGCGTGGCCACCGCCCTGGTAGCCGTCCACCGGGCCGGCGTCGTCCACCGGGATCTGAAGCCCGAGAACATCCTTCTCGGGCCCGACGGCCCACGCGTGATCGACTTCGGCATCGCCCGGATCGTGGAGGGCACCGCCACCACCGGCATGCCCATGGGCACCCTGCGCTACATGCCCCCCGAGCGGTACAAGGGCGAGCACGGTGACGGTGCGGTCGACGTGTGGGGGTGGGGTGCGGTCGTACTGTTCGCGGCTACCGGGCGGCACGCCTTCGACGCGCCGCACGCGGCCGCGCTGACCTGGTGCGTGGCCACCCACGAGCCGGACACCTCGGTGCTGGCGGAGCCGCTGCGTTCACTGGTGGCCGCGGCGCTGGCCAAGGATCCGCGGGAGCGGCCGACTTCGGAGGAACTGCTCCTCTCGCTGGTCGGCCGGGCGGATCTGGCGGAGGCGGTGGGGAGGGTCGGTCCGGGACGGGCGGGCGTCGCCACCGAACCCACCCGGGCCGAGCTCGCGGAGGAGGTGTTCGCCGGGCTGGACTCTCGGGCACAGGCGATGGTGGCCCCGGTGATGCTACGGCTGGTGGCCCCGGGGAGCCGTGCCGAGGACACCCTGCGCTCGGCGCGGCGGAGCGAGTTCCGCTACAGCCAGGCTCCGCCGGAGGTGCTGGAGCGGGTGTTGTCCGCGTACACCGAGGTCGGGGTGCTGGCGTGGGAGGGTGAGGAGGTCTCCTTGTCCGGTGCCGCGCTCATCCGGTCCTGGCCTCGGCTGCGGGAGTGGGTGGACGGCGAACGCACGGGCCTGGGCGTCCACCAGAGGCTGGCCGAGGCCTCGCGGATCTGGGACGACCACGGGCGCAGGAACGGGGACGTGCTCCAGGGCACCGCGTTGGAACGGGCGAGCGGCTGGGCCGCGACGGGTCGCCACAACCTCGCCCTGAACGGCGTCGAGCGCGCCTTCCTGGCAGCCGGCGCGCGCCTGGCCCGCCGCCGGACCCGCACGCGTGCGCTGTTCACCGCCGTCGTGAGCGTCCTTCTGGTCTTCGCGGTCGGGGCCGCCGCCGTCGCCTTCGAGCAGCGGCGCGCGGCCGGCCGGGAACGCGACACGGTGATGTACCAGCAGGTCCTCGCCAACGCCGACCGCCTGAACGACGTTGATCTCTCCCCGGCGGCCCAACTCGCTCTCGCCGCACACCGGATGCGCCCCGGCGAGGCGACCGCCGCCCGGCTGGTCGCCGCGGCGAACAGTCCGTTGTCCACGCCGCTGCCCGGCATCGACAAACCGGTGGCCGGCGTGGCCTACAGCCCCGACGGGCGGGTCCTGGCGGTGGGCCTGGGCATGACCGATGGTTCCACCGTCCAACTGTGGAACGTCGCCGACCCCATGAGTCCGGCTCTTCTCTCGCAGTTCGCGGGCAGCGACACCAACCACGTCGCCTCGCTGGCCTTCAGCCCGGACGCGCGCACGCTCGCGACGGGTGGCAGCGACAAGCTGGTGCGCCTGTGGAACGTCGCGGACCCAGTCCACCCCTCGGCCATCGGTCGGCCCCTGCAGGGCATGGGGCCCGTCTGGTCAGTGGCGTTCAGCCCGAACGGGGCGTTCCTGGCCGCGGCGGCCGATACGGCCGGCTCGGGGAGCGGGGTGTGGCTGTGGAACGTCACGGACCCGTCCACGCCCGTGCTGACGCGTCGTGTGGACGCCGACGCATCCCAGTCGGTCGCCTTCAGCCCCGACGGGCGCCGGCTGGCCGCCGTCGTTCAGCTGGAGCCCACGAAGTACGCGCTCCGGCTGTGGACCCTTCAGGACCCCGCACAGCCCGCGGTCGAAGGCCCCACGGCCACGGTCGCCGTCGACGCGCTGGCGTCCCTGGCGTTCGCCCCGGACGGGCGCACCCTCGCGACCGGCGGGAACGACACCACGGTGAGGCTGTGGAACATCAGCGACCCGACCCGGGTCACCCCGGCCACGGACCGCGAAATGCCCCTCTACGGTCACACCGCCGCGGTCAAGTCGCTCGCCTTCAGCCCGGACGGTGCCACGCTGGTCACGGGCGCCAACGACCATGCGGCACGGTTGTGGGACGTTTCCGAACCCAGGACCGCAAAGGGATGGGGCCGGCCGCTGGCCGGCCACTCGGCCCCTGTTCGAGCGGTCGCGTTCAGTCCTGACGGGCGCACGGTGGCCACCGGTGGCGGCGATCACGCGGTGCGGTTGTGGACGCTGCCTCCCGCCGCGCCGGCGTCCACCGCACCGGCCGATGCCCGCCGTGCCGCCGTGTTCGCGGGGTTCAGCCCGGACTGGCGGCTGATGGCCACCGTCGGCGTGGACGAGAGCGTGCGCCTGTGGGACGTCTCCGACCCGAACCGGACCACCGCCCTGGGCAAGCCCCTGCCCGACGCCCGGTGGGCAGTGTTCAGCCCGAACGGACGGACGCTGGCCGTCGGCGGCCAGAACCTCGACAACGGCGACTTCGGCTACACCGTGAGGCTGTGGGACGTCGCCGACCCGGCCGCGCCCCATCTCCTGGGTCCGGCCCTGACCGGGGTCGGCTCGGCGGTGTTCTCCCCGGACGGGCGCACCCTGGCCACCACAGCCGCGATCGCCGCGGTCGACCAAACGGTGCGGTTGTGGAGCCTCGCCGATCCTGGCCACCCACAGCCCATGGGCCGGCCGCTGGCCGGCCACGGCAAACAGGTCCTCGCGCTGGCCTTCAGCCCGGACGGACGCGTTCTGGCCAGTGCCTCCCGCGACCGGACCGTGCGGTTGTGGAACGTGGCCGACGCCGCCCGGGCCACGCCCCTGGGCCCGGCTCTGACCGGTCACATAGCCGACGTCACGTCCGTCCGTTTCGCTCCGGACGGCCACACGTTGGCCACCGGCAGCGCCGACAACACGGTACGCCTGTGGAGCGTGGCCGACCCCGGCCGGCCCGTGCCGCTCGGCCAGCCGCTGACCGGCCACACGCAGCCGGTCGCCGACATGGACTTCAGGCCCGACGGCCGGATCCTCGCCACCGCCGCGTACGACGGCACCGTACGGCTGTGGGACCTGGCCGCCCCGGCCACGCAGCAGCCTTCCACCCAGTCGTTGACCGGGTACGCCGGCGGGTTCACCCAGGTCGCCTTCAGTCCGGACGGGCAGACGCTGGCGACGCGGAACGCGAACCTGGCGATCCAGCGGTGGGACATGAACGTCGGCCACGCCATCGACAGGATCTGCGCCGCCACGCGCACCACCCTGACGCCCGACGCCTGGCGGCGGTACGTCGGCGACACCGTGCGCTATGCGGCGCCGTGCTCCTGAACCCCCGCCACTGCCTCGTTGGAAGAAGGCCGTCCGAAAGGTTCGCCCCTGTTCCGGCACCGCGCGCGGCGTAAGGCCGGCGAACCCGGTGTGGCACGTTCCCGGTCCGCAACCACGCCGATGACCGCGTCCTGTCGGACGCCGAGTGGGGCGAGGGCGTGGCCCGGCCCGCTGAGCCGTATCCGCGACCCCGAGGAGCTCCGCGCCATGGCTTTGGGGGAGTTGCGGCTCAGTCGTCGGCGGGGATCTGGGCGTCGAGTTGGGTCAGGAGCTGCTCCGCGTCCAGGCCGAGGCGCCAGTAGCCGCAGAAGGTGATGGACCGGCGGTCGATGGTGCGGTCGTGGACGAGGTGGTGGCGCAGTGCGCGGATCGTGCGGGCTTCCCCGGCGATCCACGTGTACGGGGTGCCCTCGGGCAGCTCGGCGGAGCGAATCCTCTCGAGGGCCCGGTCGGTCCGGCTGGAGCTCTCGCCCTCCCGGACGATCCAGGTGATCTCTGCCTCGGCCGGGGTGGGCAGGGTGATCTGGTCGTCGGGGTGGGGGACTTCGATCCACGCTCTGACCTTCAGGCCTGCAGGGAGGCGTTCGAGGATGGCCGCGGCCGCGGGCAGGGCGGTTTCGTCCGCGAACAGCAGCACCCAGTCGGTTCCCGGGGGCATGCTGAAGGACACGCCTACGTTGTCGGCGACTGCAGGGCCCTGCATCGTCACCCGGTCGCCGGGCGCGGCACACAAGGCCCAGCGGGTGGCAGGGCCGATGTCACCGCCCTGGTGGAGGGCGAAGTCGACGTCGATCTCGTCCGGCCCGTAGCGCTGCTCCCGGATCGTGTACGAGCGCCTCAGGGCCCGCTCCTCCTCTGGCAGCGCCTGCCAGTCGGCGAACCAGTCTTCTCCCGCCGGTACGACGGGGGCGTTCTGGTGCGGATGCGGAAGGAAGAGGGAGAAACTCTGGTCATAGCCGCCAGAGCGGACGCCCTTCAGATCCTGCCCACCGAAGGTGATCCGGATCAGCGACTGACTGAGGCGGCGCGTCCGCAGGACACGCAGATCGAAGAACTGGAACGGCTCGACGGGCGGAGCGGGAGAAGGGGGCGTCATGGGTGTCTCTCGGTTCGGGTTCGTCGTTCGGTACCCCGGTGGTGGTGTTCACGTGCCACCACAATCCCTATAGAGTACTTTCGTACCTTATTACAGTACATGAGTACTGAAAAAGTGCGGTGCGGCGAGACCCGGCCCCCGGCAGTACGTGGGGCCACGGGAAGGGCCCGAAAGGCAGGAAATAGGCAGGAAATGGGAAAGGGGGTGGTGACGATGGCGATGGCTACAGAACAGGGAGCAGGCAGGCGGCGCCGCCGGGATCCGCAGATGCGCGAACGCATCGTGGCAGCGGCTCAGACGCTCATCGCCGAACGGGGCATCGACGGGCTGACGCACCGGGCCGTGGCCAACGCGGCGGGTGTGTCGCTGAGCTCCACGACGTATTACTTCACGACTCTGGACGACCTCATCCACCTGGCGCTGGAACGCGCCGTGGACGCGTACGCCGACTTCCAATCGGCTCTTCCCAGCCCGGCGGGCGCCCTGGACCGGGACGGCTTCATCGTCGTCCTCACCGACATGACCATGGACTGCTTCGGCCCCCAGCGCGAGCACGCCGTCATCCAGTACGAGCTCTACCTGGCCGCACTGCGGCGCCCTGCCCTGCGGCCGACGGCAGCCCGTTTCGCCGAACTCTCCATCACAGGACTGACCCGCCTCACGGACCCGATGACCGCTCGCGCCGCCCACGACCTTGTGGCGGGCCTGATCCTGCGCGGCCTCGCCTCGCCGAACCCGCCGGACCGCGAGGCTGTGCAGGCAGAACTCGCCACAGCCCTGCTACGCCACTGTTGATTCTCGGTCTGGCTGGTGGCCCTTTACCGTCGCTGCTGCCGTCGTACCGGCTGCGGTGTCCCCGGCTGACTCCGGTCGGCCTAGGGGAGTTCGTGGATGAAGTGGTGGTGTTGGCCGATGCCGGCGATGGTGTATTGGTCGCCGACGGGGGTGAAGCCGTGGTGTTGGTAGAAGCCGGTGGCGGCGATGCGGCCGCTGCACCAGACGAGTAGGCCGCCGCGTGCCGTGCAGGCGTCGAGGCCGGCGCGGAGTACGGCCCCGCCGAAGCCCTGTCCGCGGGCCTGCGGAGCGCTGGCCATTTTGCGGAGCCGCCATACCCCCTCGGTCGCGAAGGGCGCCAGGGCGGGGGTATCGGGCAGGGGTTCGATGCTGAAGGTGGCGCAGGCGGCGAGGTCGCCGCTGTCGGTGCGGGCTGCGAGGTGGAAGGTGTCCGGGAGCAGGTCGGCCTCGGTGAGGGCGCTCCGGCGGGGTTGCCCGGGCCGCAGGACCTGCTGGCGGAGATCCAGAATTTCTTCGACCTGGACGAAGGCGACGAACACGGTGTTCCCTCTCGTGGCAAGGCCCGGCCCGGCCTGGGTGCGGGACAGGTCTGGCGATCGACATTGTTGTGAGCGTGCGTATCGACTATGCCCAGTCGACGCCGAGGTCGGCGAGTGCGGCGTGTTCAGCCTGGTCCCAGTCGCGGCGTTGTGAGTCGAGCCAGCGTCCGATGTCTTCGCCGTGGCGGGTCACTCCGGGGACGATCGCGCTCAGGCGGGGCGCCGTGGGTTCAGTCCGGATCGAGGGCGGCGAGTCCTACGGCTCGCATGCGGGCGCGGACAGGGTTCCTGCCCAGCCCGCCGGGCCTGCGGACGTTGGTGAGTCACTGGTTCCGGTCCTGGGCGTTCTCCTTGGGCAGCGGATCCCGAAACGCCTGTCACCGCTCTTCCTCCGCCACCCGTGAGCCTCCTCGGCCGTCCTCTGCTCTGCCCTTTGCTCCGCCCGCGTCCGGACATGCCGTGGTGGGCTTCGGTGATGACGGGCAGGGAGGCGTACGTTGCGTACGGGGTGACGGCCCCCGCCCGTGCCGTAACGCGAGCTGCGGCGCCGGCGTCGTACGCTCAAGCCGGTGCCGACAGCGAAGCCGACGTCGTCCGCCGCTCCCGCCGATATGCCCCAGGCGGGGCACCGAAGTGCCGCTTGAATGCCTTGGCGAACGCGAATTCCGAGGTGTAGCCGGCGTTCTGGGCCACGGCGTTCAGGGAGTCGGCCGTCTCGCGCAGCATCCGCGCCGCGATGGCCATCCGCCACGTCGTCAGGTAGCTGAGCGGCGGCTCGCCGACGACCGTGGTGAACCGCCGGGCGAACGCGGCACGCGACAGCCCGGCCCGGCTCCCCAGCGATTCGACGGTCCATGGATGCGCCGGGTCGTCGTGGATCGCTTTCAGTGCCGGGGCGATCAGCGGGTCGTTCAGTGCCGAGGCCCAGCCCTGCGTCTGCTCCCTGGGCAACTCGGCGTACCAGGACCGCAGAATGTAGAGGAGCAGCAGATCGACGAGCGTCGTGACCACGGAGTCCGAACCCGGCTGGGGCTGGTGGAGCTCGGCGCAGAGCTGGTCGACCGCCGAGCGCAGCGCCGGATGGCGACCGGGGCTGGCCGGGAGGTGGATGACCTCCGGGAGGTCGCCGAGCAGCGGATGCGGCCGGTCGATGTCGAGGTGGTAGGCCCCGCATACCAGCACGCTGCGAGCGCCGTCGCCGTCGCCGTCGCCCTCGATGGTGAAACTCCCGATCGGCGAGGAGGTGTCGACGCGGTCGGGTTCGAAGGCGACCAGCTCGCTGGTGACCGCGTCACAGATGGCGTGATCGGTGCCGCGCCGCAGGAACACGACGTCACCGGGGCCCAGGGCCATCGGATCGCCGCCGACCGGCAGGAGAAAGCAGTGCCCTTCGACGACGACGTGGAATCCGGCTCCCGCGATGGGCTGGAAGCGCACCCCCCACGGCGCCTGCGCGTCGGTACGGACAACGGACGGGCGCCCGGTGCGCAGGGCCGCGAGCGTGTCGCTGAGTATGTCCATCCACGCACGATACCGTGCCGAGATCGAGACGATCAGACACAGAATCAAGACTTCAGGCCATTCATGGTCTCGGTCGTGACACGTAGCGTCCTCGCTATGAACAACACATCAGACACCCAGCGTGTCGTCGTCATTGGTGGTACCTCCGGCATCGGATTCGCCGTTGCGCAGGCCGCAGCGGCTCAGGGCGCGAACGTGGTCGTCGCCTCCAGCAGCAGGGGCCGGGTCGACCTGGCGGTGAAGAAGCTCGGTGGCCCGGCCGAAGGCATCGTGCTGGACGTCGCCGACGAGGCCGCGCTCGCCGCCTTCTTCGACCGGATCGGCGCGTTCGACCATCTCGTCTACACGGCGGGCGAGTCCCTGCTGCTGAAGCCGCTCGCCGACCTCACCGCCGAGGAGTCCCGAGCGTTCTTCGAGCGCCGCTTCTGGGGTGCCGTGCTCGCCGCGAAGTACGCGGCGCCGAAGCTCCGTCCCGGCGGTTCGATCACCTTCACCTCCGGTGCCTTCGCCACCCGGCCCGCCCCCGGAGCATCGCTCGGCGCAAGCATCACAGCAGCCGTCGAGGGTCTGACGCGGGCCCTGGCCCTGGAACTCGCCCCACTGCGGGTCAACGCGGTCCGCCTCGGCGCGATCCGCACCGAGCTGTGGGACAGCACCGTGCCCGACCCTGAGGCCTTCCTTCAAGCGCAGGGCAGCGGCCTTCCCGTGCAGCGCGTCGGCAGCCCCGAGGAGGCTGCGGCGGCCTACCTCTACCTCCTGAGCAACGGCTACGCGACCGGCACGGTGCTCACCCTCGACGGCGGAGCCGCCCTGGCCTGACATCGGCTGCTGTCGGACCGACAAGCCCGGTCCGACAGTTTCGGCCGCTGCCTGTGTAGGGAGGAACGGAGACCATCCGTAGACGAGTCGCAGGAGCAGCCGCCTGTCGCTGATGCCGGAATGCTGATGAGGCTTGGAAGCCCCCTGGCGTGTCGGCGTCAGCTGATGGCCACAGAGGTTGCCCTACCTGTGGTCGCTCCGTGGAGGTCGTCTCGGGGTGTGGCGGTTCCAGGTCAGGGGGGTTGGGGCCGTCGAGCAGATCCTCCCGCCGCGCAGGAGTCCGTCCGTCCGTGCGTCCGTCCGGACGGACGTCCGGCGGCCTGGTCGCCGCCGGCTTCCGCCACCATGAATCACGAGCTGGGATGCCCCCTGCTCCACGACCACCTCCTGCTGTCCCTCCAGGGCCGGTGCATGGACGGCACGTGGGACTCGGTCCACTCCGACGTCCTCTTTCGAGAACACCGTCGCCGCCTCAGCCTCCTCCAACGAGGTTGTGGCCGCCGAGGTCTGGGAGACGCTCGCCGTGGCGACCGAGCTGGATCTGCTGACGATCAGGAACCTGCGGTGGTTCTGCCGTCGGCGTTCACTGGTAGCGGTTGAGGGGATTTGTAGTCGGGGACTGACGCCTGAGCAAGGGCCAGCCTGCACGGCTGGGCTACGAGGGCCTCGGATGGTGCGGGAACAGATTGAGGATCTACCTGCGGTGCAATGTTTCGAAGGGGTGGATGTTGTCCGCCGTACAACACCAGGTTGTTCGGAGGACAACACCTCAAGGGGGTAGCGGTGGGGACCAAGCGGCCGGGGCGTCCGTGGGCGCCGGCTCGCGGATCATGCCGAGAGATCAACAGCTTGGTGGACCTGATGCGCGGACGGTTGGACGGAGCTGCCGTATCCGTTCCGGAGCTGCACCAGCGCCTGACCCCAGATCAATTCATCTCGGGCCAGGTGCCCGAGCTGCGCAAGCTGCGGGATCAGCTAGCCGGGGATGGCCTTGATTGGGACCTTGCTCCGGTGGGGTTCTCGTGCTGTTCGGGAGCGAGATCGTTAGCACGTGATCGTCCGGCATGGGTGTTCTCGCGGGTTCTGGGGCGAGCCCTTCGCGGCGCTGCGTAGGTTCTGCGGCGGGAGGGATGTGCATGACGGACGTGCTGACGTGGACGGTCGAGCGGCGGGTTTAGCTGGCGGAACGCGCTGAGCTGCTGCGTAAGGAGTTGGCCGGGCTCGAGGCGGAGGTGGCCCGGTTGGAGGCCGCTGAGGTGGTGTTCGGGCAGTGGGTCGATGCGACCGATGGTGGGCGGCGGCGGGCGGGCATCTTGTCGCCGGAGCCGGAGCCGGAGCCGGAGCCGGAGCCGGAGCCGGAGCCGGAGCCGGAGCCGGAGCCGGAGCCGGAGCGGGTGGTGGTAGGGCCGGGTGCGGGTGGGATGCGGCTGGTGCCGGATCGCGCAGAGGGCATGGGGGTGGAGGTCCTCACGCCGGAGTATCAGCGGATCATGGAGATCGTGGCCGGTGCGGACGGGCCGGTGATGGCCAAGGATGTCGCGATCGCCTTGGGCCGTGAGACGACGCCGGGGAAGGTCGAGCCGGTCCGCGGGCAGCTGCGCAAGCTCGCAGACCGGGGCTGGGTCGCCCGGACCGGATCGGGCCGCTACCTGCCGCGCTGACTGCCACTGACGGCGGTGGTCCGACTGGTTCCAGCAGTAACGCGAGGGCCCCCGGCAGTAGTTGGTGCGTTTGTGAAGACATATCAGCCCGCCGAGGGCTCTCACGATGTTGTCTACAAGGTTCGTCTCCCGCTGTCGAAGCGGGCCATCGATCTGATCGCCGGTCTGATACGCGGGCGCCGTAACCAGATGCGCTCCCGCTGGCGCAAGGCGGATCCCGGCAGCCAGGCGGTCATCGTCCTCGCCGTGCTCCGTCACGACCCGCGCCTGGCCGACATGGCCGGCGGCAACGACATCTCCGCCCCCAACGTGCGCCGCTGGGTGCAGGAAGTCATCGAACTCCTCGCGGTCCGGTCCCGGCCCCGCGGCTGGACCGGGCGCTGAAGGAGGCCGGACGTTCCGGCGGAGTCGTTGCCCTGCTGGACGGCACCCTGATCCGCACCCGCCGCCGCACCGGGAAGGGCAACCGGAAGAACTATTCTGGCAAGCACAAGTCCCATGGCCTGCCGTTTCTCGCGCTGACCGACGCCAAGGGCAACCTGAACTGGATCTCCTCGGCGAAGCCGGGCCGCTCCGGCGAGATCACCGCCGCCCGCCACGACAAGATCACCGGACACCTGCGGGAAGCCGGACTCGGTGCCTTGGCGTTCTCAGGTTCATCGGCCTCGACGACGACCCCGACGACGACACGGTGATCATCACCGGCCGGAAGGCCACCCGCACCCACCGCCTCACCGTGGCCGAGGAGGAGGCGAACAAGCTGGTCAGCCGCGAACGGGCCGCAGTCGAGCACGGCTTCGCGAACCTCACGAACTGGAGGATCCTGGCCAAGCTCCGCATGAACGCCCGCAACGCGACCAAGCTCCTGCGGGCCCTGCTCGTCCTGGCCAACACCGAAGTACAGCCGTGACGGACGATCTCGCGCTCACGATCTCGCTCCCGAACAGCACGAGGACCTCACCCGGACGTCACGCCAGCCCCGCTGACCAGCTGACCAGCGGAAATCACGCACTCAATGACGGGCTGGGGGCAGTACCACCAGGCCGCCCCCGCCCCCGCCGCGCTGTTTCGGTGATCGGCGGACAGAGAGGCCGCTGCCGATGCTGGATGGCGGGTTGTGCGAGGTTTTACCAGGTCATCTTATGTAGATCTAATAACAGTCGTGCCAGAGATGTCCGGATCGGCGACTCTTGTCGCAACTTCCGTTCACATCCGGAGGGTTACGTTCCTTGCAGCGGTCATGACCTGACCTGCAAGTTTGCTCCATCGGAGCTGTAACTCCCTGGGGGGATTAGTGCATCCGCGTACAACGCGTACGATCGGGCCGGATGTAACGCTCCGCGACGACTCCCCAAGATCTGTGCCAGAACCCCCAAGAAGTCGTCATAGCCACTCGGGGGTGCGACCCCATCCGAGCAGCTCCAGGAGACCCTGTTGCCGCAGTTTCCCTCGTCCGCGCCCACCGCGTCCAACCCCGCCGTCCCATCGTGTGACTGCCTCGCGCACGCGTACGGGAATGCCGCCGATCACGGCCAGCGGGTTCCCAGGTATCCGTCGGACATGACGGATACGGAGTGGGCGGTCATCCGTCCGCTGCTGCCGCCTCCGGCGTGGCTGGAGGGCAGGGGCGGGCAGCCGGAGGGCTACTGCCACCGGCAGATACTCGACGCGGTCCGCTACCTCCTCGACAACGGCATCAAGTGGCGGGCGATCCCCGCCGACTTCCCGGCCTGGGACCGGGTCTACGCGTTCTTCCGCCGCTGGCAACGCCAGGGTCTGATCACCGAGTTCCACGACCGGCTCAGGTCCCGGGTCCGAGAGCTGGAGGGCCGGCAGGCGGAGCCGACGGCCGCGATCATCGACTCGCAGTCTCTGCGGGCCGCCGACACCGTCGGCGCCGGATCACGCGGCTGGGACGCGGGCAAGAAGGTCGGCGGCCGCAAGCGCCACCTGGCCGTGGACTGCACCGGCTTGCTCCTGGCCGTGACGGTCACCGCTGCATCCGTGCAGGACCGGGACGCGGCCGCACCCCTCCTCGAACGGCTCCGGGAACTCCACCGCGAAATCGCTGTGGTGTGGGCCGACAGCGGTTACGCTGGCCAGCTCGTCGACTGGGCCAAGAACGCTCTCCACCTCGCACTGACCATCGTCAGACGCAGCGACGGCCAGAAAGGCTTCGTGATCCTGCCCCGACGCTGGGTCGTCGAACGCACCCTGGCCTGGCTGATGCACCGCCGCCGCCTGGTCCGCGACTACGAACGCCTGCCCGCCACCCACGAAACGATGGTCATCTGGTCCATGACCATGACCATGGGACGCCGCCTCGCCCGCAGACACCCCGCTCTCACGCAACAGCCGTGGGCTCTGACCCGGCACCCACGGTGAACAGCCCGGGCTGTTGCTCCACCGCCCACCCGCGTCCCACCAGCCGTTTAGCCATCGACCTCACACACTCGATCTTCGCCGGAACCTGTTCCCGGCCCAGGGCCGCGGTCAGATGCCTGGCCCGTACCCCACCACCGGCCGCTTCCGACTCCAGCACGGCCACGATCCGCTGATACTCCTGCGGCAGCACACGGGCCGAGAGCCCCTCACGATGGCGCGGCACCACCATGACGCCGGCCGGAACCGGCTCCGCGGAGGTCTCTGAACCGTTCCGGGTTCGGTAGAGATCTCAGTTGTTGGTTGTGACCTGCGGTTTTGTGGTCGTGAGGTAGTAGGCGGTCTCGTACTCGACGGGTGGGACGTGGCCTATCTCACCGTGGAGGCGGCGG